>CAYIIU010000013.1:0-32801 GCA_964363635.1 uncultured archaeon | reverse complement strand
TGGGATAGCAACCCCAAAATACCACTCAAATCAGATAATCATGCAACACAGCAGTTAGAAAACTAAAAATCAAATAAATAAAAAAAGCGGTGCATACTGCAACAAATGATAGTGCAACAAGCGAGATAATTTTCAAAATTCGAATCAGATGTATTGCTCCAAGTGTTCGGTGTTGTGCGTGAAAAATCCAGCCATAAAAGGAAGCATGTTAGTTAACTTATAACAATTGTGGTGCATTTTCCCAAACGCCCAGAATTCGTGCAAATTTTTTGTAATTTAAGGAAGTGGTGTTCTACCACCGCAACTTCTAATGTGCATTTTGCTTTTCCCGTTCGATGGAAGTATAAGGAGTAACAGTACTCCAATCCTGCAAAATAGTCGACCAGTTTATATACTAATTCATATCAAATAGATATGAACTCATGCCAATTGATGCCTATGCAAACGACTATCCAAAAAACAAAAACCACTGCGCCCACACTCGATACCATTCGAATGGTAGAACAAGCACTTCAAAACGCACCCAACAGTGTTACCACGGTTCCTCAACTAAAACGACTGCTTCCGCGGCAAGTGAACCACAACACGCTCAAAACGATTCTCGAGTATTTGGAAAAAAGCGGAAAAATTTACGTAGGAATAAAAGGCATTGCATGGATTGAAAACACCAACCCGAACGCTCTCCGAGCGATTCGAAATGGGTTGGAACTATGAAAATTGTCCGAATCAAACTTTCCGAAGAAGCCGAAGCAACCTATCTAATGCTTCAACGGGAAGCCCGCACATCCAAATTATCCCGTTCCATCTTCAATGGAATTGAACACAAGAAAGAAGTGCTTAAAACCAACCCATTTTATGGTGAAAATGTTTCCAAAAAATTATTTCCACACTATTTGGTCGTAAAGTATGGCATAACCAACCTCGTCCACAACCGATTGCCCCAATTTTGGCGAATGACCCACTCTGTTATGAGTAATGAAGATAAAACAGAAATAATCATTTTAATCCTCGAGATAGCAGACCACCCAACGTATGACAAACGATTTGGGTATGAGAAGAAATGATTAATCAGGAAGTGCCGCTACGTTATACATCAAAATGAATAAATTCAGGTATAGCCACACGTAGAAAATAAACCCGAGAAAAAAAAGCACGGTCATCAGTCTCCAGAGAACTTTTGGGATGGGAATCAAATATATCGCTCCAAGCTACTAATACATTTTTCTACGGCAGCATTTTTGAATTCTTTAAGAAAATTCATTAAATCGGTTTTTTGATCAAGAATATTTCGTATCAAGACTTCGTCTAAATTATTCGGCACAAAACTAAACTTCGTAAATGTATTAATTCCTGGTTCGCGAAAATAAGCGGCAAGCAAGGATTTGTAAAACAAAATATCATTATTTTTAACGCCCAGTTTCAGAAGAATTCCGTTGTCATTTGCTCTGAGAATATTTCCCGCGCACGCAAGTGGGAAAAACGAGTCCGCTTCCGCCTGAAAGTAGTCATCAACCAACCAATACAACGCAAATTTTTTGGCTGAATCATTTGGATTGATATCATATCTTTCATAAATACTTTGATTAAGCCAGTTTTTATCATTGGACCAAGCCATGTCGGTAATCAAATGAGTTTCATACCCAGCAACAAAGGGTGTTGAAGTAGTGCTCGCTTTTAGGGCTTCAAAAAGCGAATCATTTCCAAAAGGTTTATGCGTTACGTCTCGTGGGGATTGAGTAATATACCGGATATCGGGTGCAATCGCCCCAAAAAAATAATCATCGCTATTTTCAAAGTTAGAAAGAAATTGTTTACTCATTAATTTTTGCAAGACTAAATTTGCAATCCATTCATGGGTGAAGAAGCCGGCCATGACAGAAAGGCACCTAAATTACTTATAATAATTCTGGTGCAACTAAGAAATAGTCATTCGCGATACGAAAACGAAAGCGCGTTGTATTCTTTCGTTTCGTACGCAGTGATTCCATTCTCGTGCCATAAAACAAATTCGTTGATTCCAACATCTAGTGCGAGCTTGGAGCAAATCGTGCAATAGGGTTTCCCGCAAAAACTTTTTGCCCTGCTTTTTTGCGAATGAAAAATAACGTGGATCCTGCAAGCATAGATTTGTCGAGCGCTAATGCATCTAGGATTGCGCGTTCTTCCGCGTGAACGCAGCACGTGCGGTCGGAACGAAAATTTTCGGAAAGATCATCCTTCAAACATTTGTCAATTTTCACATGACCGGGAGGAGAATTGGTTCCGCTGCCGATGATGAGGCCATTTTTCACAATGACACTGCCGCACTGCGAGGAGAGACAATATGAACTTTCACAGAGTTTCAAAGCTTCGTTGAAAAAGAACTCCGCATTGCGCGCTTCAATACCGGAAAGAATGCGCATGCAAATTCACCGCACTTCAGCACCACTCTTTACTTCACGTTCGGCAATCAACAAAGAAAATTTTCCTTCATTGTCGAGCGCGGCGAGAAGCATTCCCTGCGATTCGATTCCGCCGAGTTTTTTGGGGGCGAGGTTGGCGACGATGGCAACCATTTTCCCTACGAGTTCTTCGGGATTGGGATACCATTCGCGAATACCGGAAACAATCGTACGGGTTTCAGTGCCGACTTGAACGGTGATTTTGTACAACCTGTCTTTGTTTGGAATTGTTTCCACGTGAACGACCTTGGCGGTGCGGAGTTGGACAAGGTTCATGAACTGGTCGATGGTAATAGTGTTACTCGCTGCAGCTGCATTAGACGCGGGAGCGGGAGGAGTAATTGTATGACTCGGCTGCTGCGATTCGGAAAAATTCAATTGCGATTCCATACTATCAAAGGAAGAGGAATCTCTTTTAGCCTTACCGGCGAGATTAGCTTGCCGTGGCTGGGTTAAACAGCATCCCAACCATCATCTTTAGGATTATCCCATAATTTTTTCATCATTGGCTTTTGAATATCATATAAAAATTTGTCAAATTCCTTGGTGAACTTTACTTTCTTTCGTTTTATCATAAAGAAATCAGCGTTCCTTTCCCAATTTAGGCCAAAGAACTATGCTGAGAACGCCGAGGAAAAGAGAGACGGCGAGGAGTATCAAAATATCTCCAGTAGCTTGTAACCCCCAACAAGGCCCTCCAGTCCCGGAAGCGCAATACGAACTAGAAAGCAGAAAACGAAACCCGGGATTATAGAGCGGATGCGCAATAAGCACCCAAACAGTAATCAACACTTCCAATCCAACAAAAATAAGCACGCCGCGGACAACCGCTTTCTTCACCGAAAAATTCTGTACCATCGATTCACTCCTAGGTGACTTTCTTTAAAAATCTGCGGAAATGCTTAGCGTTCCTTCCCTTTTTTGAGGTAAGGGAGAACGGTTCCCTCTTTTTCGGCGCGCGCGATTAATTTTTGGGCGTACTTCATGCGCTGAAGCGTTCCGATGAATGTGATAGCGGCGATGAGCCACAATGTGTAAGTGAGAATTTCAACCGCTTGCGGGGGACTGAGCGCCGCCCAGAGCGTGCCGAGGAAAAGGATGACCATTTTATCCGCATGTTCCCCAATCGCGGGCCAGTCGTGGTTGTCGGTAATAATTACAAGAGCGACGCGGGGTTTGGCATACGAGGAAAGGAGACCGAAACCGAGGGCGGTGATGGCTGCCACAGGGGCAATGGTTGCCAGGCCGATAAAGATGAGAATCTCGATGAGTTTGTCAATCATCGTCTCGAAGTAGTTCCCCCAGAGGGATTCAAGCTTGAGGGCGCGGGCAACCGTCCCGTCGATGGCATCCCAGAGACTCGAGAGGGGCAAAAGGAGAAGGGCGAGCCAAAACTGCTGGGTAGAGTAGGCATACGCACACGCGAGGGCGAAGGGGATGGCGATTAAGGTGACCCCCATGGGGGGAATGCGTAGGGTGATGAAAGGGGTTGCGAGGAGGGAAAAAAAGGGTTTGAAGGTTGAGCGAAGCTGGCCGAGCATGAGAAAACCATACAGGAACGAGAATTTATGTATGCGGGTTTGAGGAGCAAAACGTCCAACAATGTGCTCCAATTTGCTCGTTGAACGCCGAAAAATAGCTTTTTTATTTATTTTTTAAATCCATAATTTCCCCCCTTTTTCTCTGTAAAGGGTTATCCAACCTCCATTTTTGAAACGAAGACGGCCTTCCAAAGGAAAAGGAATATAAAGTCCAAAGTAAAGAACTCGAAGTCTGTAAGGAGTGCAAGGTTTGGTTTTGCCTACCAGAACCTTAATCAACACCCATTATCAGATAAAAACGCCAATAATCAATCTTCGGGGTGAGGATAAAATGAGTCTTGTGAGTCTGACATTCGGCAACGGCCGATCCAAAATGAGCACGGAAAACATAGCCAAAAATGCCCTCCAAATCATTTCGAGACCGGAGGACCACATTCGGGTCGAACCGGGCAAAGAGCCCACGTTAGAGGTCCAAAAAATTTCCACTTTTTTAGGATTTAATGGAGTGTACATCATCGGAAAGGTCAAATCGGGAATTATCTCCCCCCGCATGATGGGAATCTCCCCCTCGGGAAAGACTTTCCGCGTGACCGAAATTGAAAGCAAATACCCCAATTGCGCGGTCGCCAAGCAAGGAATGACCGTGGGATTGAGCGTGGAAGGATTAGAGAAAGAAGACGTGATTGATGTGAAAGAACTCACATTCGTGGCGAACTAATTATTTCGTTTTCAAAGGGAGCTAGAACTCACCCTCTCGCCGCCTTTTCTCACATCCATTACTCTTCTTCGTTTTTTTCATTCTCTCGTATTTTTAATGTCTAAAAAAAATGGTCCTGTATGAGTACACGAAAAGGACGCTCAACAAAAGGAAGCTGGAGAAACCGTCCATCTGCACGTGAACGGGCCGACAAAGATTTGGCCGCGCATTACGTGTCGGAACGCTTCCCCATTGTCTCGGAAAACTGGACGATGGGGCAAGTCGATGATTACATTTCCCGCAACGGAAGCAACTTTGACGCGTTGGATTACATTTACGCGGTGAACACGACCAAAAAACTCATGGGAGTCATTTCTATCCGGGATTTATTCAGGCACCCGCCCCAAGTTGCATTGAAGAGCGTGATGAAACGAGACATGATCACGATTACGCCGGACACGCACCGCGAAAAAATTGCGCGACTCGCACTCCAACACAACCTGCGCGCAATCCCCATCGTTGAAAACGGAAAACTCGAAGGTGTTATTCTCACGTCAAAAATTCTCCACATTATCAACCGCACGCTGCACGAACACATCATCTCATTCTCGGGAGTGCACCGCTCGCACTTGGATTACGAGGACACGATGCACATCCCCGTGTTGGAGAGCATATTGCACCGCGCACCGTGGCTAATCATCGGACTCATTGGAGTCATTTTCGCGGCGGGAATCATTAATCAATTTGAGAGCGTGCTGAATGAACACCTCATCCTCGCATTCTTCATCCCCGCCATTTTGTATATGAGCAATGCCCTCGGAACACAAAACCAAACACTCTACATCCGGGACATTTTTATCATGGGAAAAGATTTGCAAACCATTCCCTATTTTGTGCGCACGCTCACCATCTCATTTCTGATTAGCACCCTCATCGGGGGACTCGTGTACGGTGCGACTTCGTTCATTTGGCACGAAAACACCACTGCGTTCGTCATCGCATTGGCCATTTTCTCCACGCTCATGATTTCAAGCATCACGTCATTCGCCACCACTCTCGCATTCAAACGAATGAAACTCGACCCGGCTATGGGAAGCGGACCGCTTGCCACGATTGTGTCGGACGTGACATCAATCATCGTGTATTTTGCCATTGTTTCATTACTCTTGTGAACCCCACCCGCATTATGTTGAACTGATTGGGGTGTTTTTAGACGCATTTACGGCCAACCCTTTTATTTCCATGAAGCATACTTGGAACGTTCAGCCCAAATTACGGCGCAGGGGGAATTATGCCGATGAACGACAATGTAACACTCACGAAAGGACCATTAGACGTGGAAAAATGGAATGAAGGGTTCATGAGCGGGGTTAAACGCTGGAAAGGCGCTCAAGTACAACGCTCGGGATTAGGGGACTCGATTTCATCAAATGGAAAAATGTTCTGCGAAATGTACACCACCATGAGACAAATATCCATGCGAATCAAACTTCCGCGAACCCATCAGCAGCGCGCCATTCAATCGAACATGGCCCGACCCGTACGAAATAAAGATGCCGCCAACGATGGATGGGTGGAAATCACCATTGACTCGGATGCAGCGCTACAAGACGCACTCACGCTCGCGCGACAAGGATATTTGGAAACGCAACGGTAAGTGGGACGACCCATCGCCATTTTCACGGCGACGCGGCTGGGACATATTTATCAATGGAGAAAATTACCCATTTGAATATGATTCCCACGCGCGTGAGTAAATGTCCCACGTGCCACTCGAAGAAAATTGTTCACCCGGCCAGTGGGAATGTTTCATTGCATTGTTACGCGTGCGGGTTTGAACGGTGGCGAACGATTCCCGTTCAAGTCAACGGGTCTTCGTGAGCTGAACCAATTCTTCGATAGTTAATGGACTTTTATCAATGCCTTGAACGTTCCATAATCCATTTTCTCTTATTTTTATTTGGGGTGAAAAATTCCCCAACCACGCCGTGGAAGGAATGCATTCGTCGCATTGCGCCAGCGTGGAAAGCATTTTTGATTCTAAATCCAACCGCACTTCCTTTTCAGGAACATTCAACACCACAAAACTGAAGTTTTGCTGAAGATAATCAGTAATCTTTTTCTCTAACATTCGTTGTTTCTCTGAATCAATTTGACTTCGGTATTTTTCTTTTGCCGCGCGCGTGGTTAAGTCCCATTCCCATTTTTCCAGGTAAGGGTCCTTTTCCTTATTCAACAAACACCGGCCGATGTTCTTGCGGAAAATACTTCTATCTTTATTTTCATTCAAAAAATGCTGCCAGAGACGCGAACGAAGCTGATTATCCCCTGTGTGCGTGCCCACGCGCACAATCCGATGAGTGCCGTGAGACTCTTCACTAAGTTGGAATAAAATGTACACGCCATCAGAAGGAATGGTTTTTTCATCGTACGGAAAACGATGCAATGCGAGAGTGTTTGTCCACTCATGCAAGGCGCGGCAGACATCCGACATTCTCAAATCGCCTCTTTGAGGAATTTCAATCGTTTTCCCAATCCTTTTCCGTGCAACGGGTCTGAAACATGCGACAAATATGGACGAAGCCCCTGCTGGTACTTTTCTCCGGACAAGAAAATGAATTCATCATTCTGCAAATCGCTTTTTGATTCAAGCTGCGATTTTGTACGCAAACCCCACTCGATAATTTCGTTCTTTTTCTTTTTCACCAGCGATTCTTCATACGGTTCAATCGTTTCATTCAAATCCAACAGACCATGCTTCGCTGAAAGAATGTAGATGGCATCCGGATTCTGCTTTTGCGCGTATTTCAAGCTCAACCGAAAAAGAGGAGAAATATACAGCTCATGCGCAGGAGATTTTTGATTTTGTTTTTTCTTCACGCAGCCATTAGGACAATCTTACGCATAATAGGAGAACGACCTCGACATATTTATTCATATGTAGAAGTCACATTTCATATTCAACGTAGTTTTTGTCGGACATGAACAATCCCTCAAGCCACGTGCTCGTCATCGGGCCAATTCCACGAAACACGCGGAAAATATCTCTCAATTCGGGGGCGAGCATGGGGCTTTTTTTGTATTCTTTTTTCGCGTTGGCAATCCACTTCAATATGCTTCCGTGTTCGCGCTGAATTTCCGCACACTTTTTGGCGTTGATGATCACACTTTGCATTTTCCACTTATTTTTAATCATCCCCGGCGCACGCAAGAATTTTTCCATTGTTTTTTCATCATTCTCATCCAGCTTGGCGAGCTTTTGAATATCAAAATTATGAAATGCTTTGGTGATTTGCGGCCACTTCATTTCCACCACCTTGTAATTGAAGCGCACGACGAAAACGATGAACGAAATATCCCCTAACAAGGCATTGTCAGATTTTGGTTTATTCCAGCGTTTCTTAGTCATCGTGCAGCCTCTCCAATACTTTATTCACTCGATGTGTTTTTTAGCCGAGCGCTCCAAACGCTTCTGGCTCTCGGGAACAGTCAAATAGTTTTCAGGCGTGGAAATTTTCTCCCCACTTTTTGTTTCCAATTCCTTCCGCGCATTCCCTGCAATCGTTCCACCCACCACGGCAGCTTGCTGGTTTTCACCAAAACCCTGCGCGTCTTTTCCACGCGCAACGTGAGCAGTAGATGCTTCTCCGAGCATAGTGAAAATTAACTCAAGGTCATTCATGTGGTCGCGCAAATTTTCTTTTTTCAAACCCTTAAAATCCTTGTATTCGGTGGGAGTCAATCCAAAGGTCGCGCTGGAAATCTCCGCGGTCAAAATAGCAAACTCCACTCCCTCTTTCACGTCGCGCTTTTTCCACTCATTCGTCAAATCATCCCGCACAGCAATGCCGCGAATACGCTTCTCAATCCACGCATCCGAATAGCCTTTCGCGCGGTAGGTTTCAACCATGCGCGCTTGAGCTAATTCAGGATTTTCAATTTCCTTCACGCGCTCATAGCCCACTTTGGCTAACCACTGTTTGAAAGGCTCGGCTTTGGGGGAGGGGATGGATTGAATGATGCGGAACATGTTTTGGGTGTTTGCGCAGTCCGTTTCGTATAGTTTGCCATCCGAAGAAGATAATTTCAGTTGTACCCAAATTGGGGACAACTGAATCTCGTTGAACTCCCTGTCCTTTACTTTGCCCCAGTATTGTCGTGGCGTTGGACTATCTGTCAAAGCACCAACCACGTCTACGACTGAAAAAAACCATTCATTGTTATGTAAAATTCTCCTAATTTTAGCATCCTGAAAAACAACCAACGCATCTTTTTGATCCATAGAAACGACCTCCAAAAGTGAGCCGAAACAAACACGAATATACTGAATAAAAACAGTCGGAAGGTAAACCGCCGAGAAAAATAAAACATAGGATTTTATCTCTACGTTTCACTAGTAAATTATGCAAAAAGAATGCCACATCTGCCCCATCAGCGAATACCCTATTTTTGAAACCAACCATTGGAAAGTTTTTCTCAGCTGGGACCAAAATTATTTGGGAAGATGCCTCATTTCATCCAAACGCCATGTTGAAAGTTTGTCGCAATTAACGGATGAAGAAATGATTGATTTCCACCGCGTGACTGAAAAACTTGAAACGGGACTCAAAAAAGCATTCCCATTTACGCTGTTTAATTGGGGATGCCTCATGAATCACGCATTCCAAGAAAAACCTTACAATCCGCACGTTCACTGGCACATGAAACCACGTCATGACGCACCCATTACATTTGATGGAAAAACATGGATAGATACTGCATTTGGCAAGCACTATCTACCAAAAACGAGCGACATTTTACCCAAGGAAAAACTGGATAAAATTCTCGCGCACATTAAACTATTCATCGAATGATGGGCATTACACCCCCCGATTTTAAAGCTCGTGCGCGCTTGTACACGTATGCCAACCGAACACATCGACCCGTGGGGGAATAATCTGATTGAGGACTACAAGAAGGTCGCCTCGCACTTTGGACTGGAACCCTTCAACGCGGAAATGTTTCCCGAGCCTAATCGCTTGATGCGAAGGGAAATTGTTTTCGCCGGACGGGATTTGAAACGAGTTTCCGAATGCATCAAGACCAAAAAACCATTTTACGTGCTCACGGGAGTCATGCCTTCCACGGAAAAATTACATTTTGGCACGAAGAGCGTGGTGGAGAACGTCAAATATTTCCAAGACCACGGAGGAGAAACATTTGTTCTCGTGGCGGATTTGGAATCAGCCGCTGCGCGTGGGGTAAGCGTGGAAGAAGGACGGAAGCGCGCGATGCAGTTCCATATTCCAGCATATCTCGCACTTGGACTCGACATTAAGAAAACAAAATTTTATTTTCAGAGTGAAAACCGAACAGTCACCAAACTCGCATTTGAAGCAGCGCAGCGCATCACGCTAAACGAATTCAAAGGCGTATATGGTAACGCCGACCCGGGACGAATCATGTCCGCGGTGACACAGATTGGAGATATGATTTATCCCCAAGAAAGAGCAGGAAAACCCGTGCCGGGAATCATTCCGGTGGGACTGGACCAAGAACCCCATGTGAGATTGTGCCGGGACTATTTACACAAAATCGAATCGCAAAAACGATTCATGCCCATTTCGTCGATGTACCACCAGTTTCTCCCTTCGATGGACGGTGGGGCAAAGATGTCCAAATCCAACCCGAAGGGAAATATTTCCATTCCTGAAGATGCGAAGAACGCGGAGAAAGTAATCAAATCCGCATTCACTGGAGGGAGGGCCACGGCGGAAGAACAGCGCAAGCTCGGAGCGGAAATTGAAAAGGATATGGTGTATGAATTGCTGAAGCAACATCTTGTTGAGAGTGATAAAGAACTGCAGAAAATCCACGACGATTACAAAAGCGGAAAAATGCTCTCCGGAGAAATCAAACAAATTGCCGTGGAAAAAATGAATACTTTTTTGAAAAAGTTTGATGAAGATGTCGAACATTACCGCACGAAAATGGACGACATGCAATTCCTGCAGTTTTAAAAAAAAATTATTTTCCTTTCGGCACGACTTCAATCGTAATGGGAGTATTTTTTTGAATGTCATTCACCATGTGCTGAAAATACTCATTCGAACCCGGGTTGAAAACGAGAATTTTCTCCACCTGCTTCATGTCAGCAATTTGGGCAATCTTTTCAAGGGTATTTCCCCACTCTAAAATGTCCGTGCACAAGCGCTTTTTTTCCTTAATTTTTTCCTTCATTTTATCCATTGTTTCTCTCCCTTGAAGGATTTCACTCGTTTTGAAACCGAACGACGCGGAAGCGGACTTTGGGTCGAGGACGAGAAGCAAATACACTACGGAAGAATTTTCGGAAATGTGCTGCACGAACGCTTCATTCGCATCCGAGGGAGAGAGAATAGGAACCAACACGCGCATTTTCATTCACACCCAACGCCATTAACTTATCCCACGTACGCAAACAAATTCTTCTGCTTCTCAATCACGACGCCATCTTCTTTGGCAAACTCTAACACAATGCGCGCCAAAATGAGGGGAACGGCTTGTGATAGCGCCAGAGAGGAAAGCTCTTCCTTTTTTTTAGCTTTCAGCGCGGAGAGAAGCGGAGCCATGAATTTTTCAAGAAGAATATTTTCAATAATATAATAAAACCCGTCAAAGGATTTGATTCCTTTAATCTCCCCCGCACGAATTCGGTCCGCGAGATCAAACGAGGCGGCTTTCGCCGCTCCGTCGCTGCGCAAAATCATAAAGCCATCTTGCAGCAAGGAATATTCCTCCACGGGCTTCTCTTCGATAATCGTGTGCGTGACGGTTTTCGTTGACGCGCCGGGAGAAGAATGAAGAAATAACGCTGCATCTTTTGGCGCGGGGCCCATCGCTTCGCGGTAAATTCCTTTTTCGAATTTGGGGTTTGACTTTACGGCAATAATTTTTTGTTTTTGCAAGAGCTCTTGAAATGCCTTCAATTCTTCCGCGGACAAAAACTGCTCGAATTTTCCCTCGATCAAATCGGGCAAACGGTGTGTTTTCAGCAGGCGCAGCACTTTCTGCTGCAGCGGGGAATAAAGAATGGATTCCATTTCATTCAAGTCCTTTTGTCCGGTTAACACTGTCAGCATCCACGTGTTTGTTTCAAGTTTTGACAGTTCCACCTCCCCTTTGGATGGAAAACCCAACTCGGATAGTTGTTCGAGTGTTAGAAGCTTGCGCATTTCATCGATAGACAAGCGAAGAGGGGGCATGTATGCAATAGGATAGAGTGTGATTTAAAGTAGGCGTTAAAAAAATACGAAAAAAACGCAGGAACGCGGCGTCAGTCCCCGCCGCGAGCCCCTTTGCGGCAGATTAAACCTGTTTTGGTGAACTGCATGTCAACCGTCCCATTGTAGTGGTCGGTGCCGCGCATTTTGAGGATTTCAAGCTGGTGCTGACGCGTACGGCGGCCCACATCGTCTTCGATTTGAGAGTACGAGAAGGAGATTATTCCATCCGTGAGGAAGCCAATCTCTCCCGCGCGAGCGTCTCCCACACCTAACTGTTCGGCAATGATTAAACTCGTACACCCCCATTTCACGAGCATCTCAAAAAACAACAATAAGGATTCGCGCTGCTTGTAATCGTCGCGGAACAAGAGGCCGTATGCGGTAATGGAATCAATCACCAAACGTTTCGCCCCAATCTCCGCGATTGTGTCGCGCACGGTGCCACCGCCTTCTTCTAACAATTTGTTGACTTGGTGCGCTTTGTAAAACAAGTGTCGAGCAAGCCCTTGCTTTTCCAGCGCCCAAAAGTCCCACCCAAAATTGGCGCAATGGTTGTAAATACTTTCTTTGCTTTCTGCAAAAGAAAGATAGACACCGGGCTCATTCCACTGCGTCGCACCATTGTACAAAAACTGCATCGAAAACGTTGTTTTTCCCGTGCCCGCATATCCTGCGACAAGGGTGTTGGTTTTCTCCTCAAAACCGCCCTGAATGAGATCATCGAAGCCGGGAATACCCGTGGGAACCCTTCTCACGGCATGCTTGGGCTTTTCACCCGCTGTAGAGTATGCAACATCAAGGAGTTCGGGCATACGCTCAACAAACGTTCCGCTTTTATAAAACGCTTCGGAAGGGTGGTTGAATCGCGCTTAAATGACCACGCGTCGTACATCTCTCATGCTTCCTTCTCACATCCCTTTCCGCTATGAGAACGTACGCGAAGGGCAGGAAAAACTCATTTTAGACGCGTATGAGGCGTTTCAAAGCAAAAAAATTTTCCTCGCGCACGCCGAAACAGGATTGGGAAAAACGGACGCGAGCCTGAGCGCCGCTCTGGGAGCCGCGCTGAAAGCGGACCCGAATTTGACGATTATTTTCCTCACCCCCAAAAACGCCCAGCATGCCATCGCGGTGGACACGTTGAGAGGAATCAATGAGAAATACAAAATGAAATTACGCGTGATTGATTTAGTAGGGAAGAAACATTTGTGCATTGATGAGCAGACTGCGCCCAAAGAGGGAAGGGGATTCTACGAAATGTGCAGAAAAAAACGCGAGAGCCAAACGTGTGTGCACTACGGCCACGCGCGAGGGTATGATACCCTGCAACGCGAAAAAGCCAAAATTGCGCGACAGGATTTTTCCGTAAAAATGAGCGGGGTGCATTCCTCCGCGGAAATCAAAGACGAGTCGAGCGTGTTCACGTTGGGAATGCAGCCGTGGAGCATGTGTCCGTATGAAACGTCCATGGAGCTGGCGAAGAAAGCCAATGTGATAATCGCGGACTACTATCACATTTTTTCCCCGAGCGTGAGCGAATTAGTGCTACCCAAACTGGGGAAGAAACCCGAGAATAGCATCTTGATTGTGGATGAAGCACACAATTTGCCTGAGCGCGTGCGCGGCTTGCTCTCCACCACATTAAACACCAAACAATTGTTGCGCGCCGCGGAAGAAGCGGAGTATTTGAAAGAGAAAGAATTGGCATCCACATTATTCACTATGGAACGTAACTTACGCGCACACGGGAAAAAAATGAGCGGAAATGAAGAATTGTTGGACGAGAAGAAATGGCAAAAATTTTTGGCGGAAAAAATGGACATGGAAGAATTCTCTTTACTTTGCGAAGCGCGCGGGGTGGATTACTTGGAAAAAAGCGGCAAGGACTCTTCGATATTAATTCAAGTGGGAGAGTTTTTGGAAAAATGGGCCAATGAAGACGAAGGTCTTGCGCGCGTGGTGAAAAAATGGGGATACGCGGACGATTATTCAGTAGGAGTGAAAGCGCTGGACCCCTCTCCGCTGACGAAAAAAGTATTAGAGAAAATGCACGCGTGCTTGTTGATGTCGGGCACGCTCCATCCACTGCCCATGTTCGCGGACGTGTTAGGGGTTTCAAAGGATAAACTGCAAACCGGATTTTATGCGTCGCCATTTCCCAAACAAAATAGATTGAATCTCATCGCCCCCGTGGCCACCACCAAATATTCGGAGCGGAGCGAGGATTCGTTTACCAAACTCGCCGAAGAAGCGGGGAAGATGGTTAATCAAATCCCCGGCAATTCAGTAGTATTTTTTCCTTCATTTCAATTGTTGGATAACATCGGGAGGAAAATGAAAGACTTTACGATGCGCACGCTCTTGTTTCAAACGGAAGGGATGAAGATGCACGAGACGGACAAGTTGATCAGTGAATTCAAACAGCACGCACGGGGATTTGGCGCGGTTCTCCTGGCGTGCACCTCCGGAAGTTTTGCCGAAGGATTGGATTTTCCAGGAAATGAATTGCTGGGAGTGGTAGTGGTTGGGGTTCCTCTTGCGGAAATGAATTTGGAGACGCAGGCATTGGTGAACTATTATGAAAAACGATTCAAGAAGGGATGGCACTATGGATACATTTATCCTGCAATGAACAAGGCATTGCAAGCCGCGGGACGTGTAATCAGGACGCCCACGGATGAGGGGATTATTGTGCTCTTGGACAAGCGCTACACGTGGGATAATTACCGCGACTGCCTTCCCCCCACGCACGTGTTCACATCCACCCTCAACCCGGCCGAAAACATCAAAGGTTTTTGGAGCGAAAAGAATCGAGAGAAAACAAGTTGACTACTGAGCTTAAATAGTAAAATGAATAATTCAACAGTGATAAACTATGGCACGACGCACCACACGACCCGGAAGCAGGCCCGCCGCGCCGGTTGCCCCCACTAAGTTAGGACCACACGGATATACACCTAAACCCATCGTATTCAATCCGTTTACGAAGCGCGGACGCACGGACATCGCGCTTCGCCGAACGGCGCAGCTGGAAAAAATTCCTGCAATGGCAAAAGTTTCCGCGAAACAACAAGAACGCATCGATCGTTCCAATGCACGCATTCAAGAGGCGGAACTAGTACGAGACGAGTGGACCGCGACGCGAGATAAGGCAGCTACCAACTTTGTCAAAGCGATGGGACACAACTGGTTTGCACGGCCCTTCACCAAATTCTTTTGGAAGGCCGCGACGACATTCTTAGAGAAGCGCGTTCAGAATAGTAGTCAAGTCGTCCAAAACCTGTACGCAAACTCGGCGAAGCAAGTCGCTCAAATCAACGAAGAACTTTCGGCCATCAACAAGTCACTCTCCAGCAGTCGCACCGAACGAGAAAACGCTCGAAAGGTAGCGGTTCAAAACGTCGCGGTACGATTAGTCAAGACCCAGAAACTCGTGCGGAATGACTTGCTGATTTGGACCCGAATGTTTGATCGACTTCCGGGGAATGCAGGACTGAACGCCACGCACAACTTGGAACGCGTCGCGACCAAACTCCTGACGAATGGGGATGTGGACTATTTCATCAAGGTTCGCGCGTGGCAGATTGAGATTGAACGCGCCGTCCGAAAAAACAAGATGGCAGAAGCATTGGCACTCTCGGAAGGAATGCCCGTTTAGAATAAACACGCTTTTCGCATTCGTGGCCCCAACGTATATAAAGGGGCAAAAACCAAGCATTATCCATGAAGTCCCACACTCTTGCTATCACGGGAATACTCATTGTTTTCGTTTTGGGAATTATCGCCCTCAACGCGGTTCAGGCACAGAGTACTCCGACGCAACCTGTCACCAGCACGAGCGGTTCGAGCGATTACAAACGACTCATCAGCAACCTGCCAGTCGTTGATGAAATGGTAAAGGATAGTGTTCCAGTGTTTTCTAAAGGAGAAAACATTCGCCCTGCCCTCGAATACTTGGCGAAGAATAAACAAAAGGGATTTGCTGCAATCAAAAATCCATTGAGTGGAAATGGATTGTATGTACTAATCTCTGAACCCAGTTCAGGAAATGAAGGTGAAATTCAAGTATATCGCTATTACGGCGACGAAAAAGAATTCGCTTTAATGGATTGTTCACTTTCATGGTTGGCCGATTCTGAAACGGATAATATTGCAGAAGATGGAGAAATTTTGGATGAAAAAGGGGATCCCATTACCATCGACGAATTCCTCGAATACTATGACTGCGGACTCGGATGGATAGACCAGACGATTACGCCCGACGATTTATCATATACTGAGAACGATGATGAGTCGTTTGGAATAGGTGGATCCATCAAAGAAATTTTGCAAGCGAGCGCAAAAAGTATTACTGAATCATACGCCGGAAAAACCCCCGCGCCATTCGTAATACGCGAAACATTTGTTGAAGAAAGTTTACCAGCTGCCACAAACACGACTGCTGCCACTGCAACCACGTCATCTTCGCAGGCGGTGACGGCGTGTCAATTTGGAGAAAAAATATATGAATACCAGCTTGATGCGAGCGGCAGAGTAAACATCGTTAGCGGAAATCCAACAATGATTAGTTCTAATCCGTTCAACCTAGTATCAAATGATAACAGGCTCACGCAACCCGCAACTATATTGTTCAAAGATTCAAAGGGAACCGAAAAATATATTGTCAACATTACCGATTATTCACTCGAAGATGACCGAATCACAGTAGCAATGCAGTTGTGCACCTATGAAAATGGGTGGAAAAGCTATTGGGACAAAGTCAGTTACTCCGTCTGGACGGAAAAAGGTAAACGAGAATCCCCAGTCGGAGCGCGAAATGCCAAAGTTGGCACGGCGTTATTGGCCGATTTTATTAATTATAAAAATAATGCCGAAATTCGAGCGGATTTCATGAGCACCAACAAAAGCACTATTAGTGTGTATTTGTACATTGCAGAAGATGAAAAAAGCATCCACTCCATTGCATTCGATTCAGCTAAAGAATCGGCAAACACCATTTTTCGCTTCAACTTGAACGCGGCATCAATCCAGACAATTCAAGATGCACTTACCCCTGAAGAATTGACCCCCGATCAAGTTCGCGAGAAATTAACGGTACAAATCAAGGGAACCAAAAATGCCAAAGGTGCAGACACTACATTTTCATTGATTACGGCTGAAGGCCCGCTCAATAGAGAGGGAAATGCTAATCCAACATTTGATGCTAAATATTGGAAGGTAGGCAAAACACCCATTACTCCGGGCGAATACAAATTTTTGTTCACCATACCGGGATACCGACCGATTGAACGAACAGTTTTAATTAACGCAAAAGACCTCTCAACAAGTGACCCGAACAAATTGATTCAGGCGGACGTATTTGACTCATTTAATATTCGACCTGAAGATTTGAAGGAAGACCGGTGCACAAACGCAACCACATTAGAATTAGGATTGTTGTGCGTCGACACCGCATTTGTGGATGCGATTATTTCCAGTAAGTAAAATTAAAAAAAATCAAACTATTTTTTTTCGACAGCGATTACGGTCGTACTTTCCGAATTAACAGAAATGGGTGCTTTCACAAGTGCAGGTTTGGCGGGAGGAACCGGCTTGGGAAGATACGAAACAACTCTCTCGCGGAATTTTTTGGAAAAAAACAACAGAGCGGCTACTGCAATCACAACGATTCCAAGCCAAGAGGAGAACGCCCCCACGAGCAAACCCGAGATAGGTGTTCCCGTTGAAGCGTTGGAATCGTTCGCATTCACATCTGAAATAGGCGTTAACGTGCCCTTTTTCACCGTGCTCACGACGAATGAAACCTGCTCCGTTAATTCCGAATTCAAAATATACACGCTTTCGCTGCGGGAATTTTCAACCGAAGAAGCGAGAATAAGCAGGGGAACCGAAACGCTTGATTTCGCCGGAACGTGAACTTGTCGAGAAGGGATTTGCACAAATGAAGAACTGGATTCCACAATCACATCGACATCCGAATATTCCGTATTGTCGAGCGTGAGCGAAGAATAAATAGAATCATTTTCTTCAATCACGAATTCATGAAAAGGAATACTGACATCGAGATTGGTTTTCTTCACCACGTTCACAACAACGGTTCCCAAATACGTCTTTTCTCCAGAAACCAAATCATAGGCTTCCACACGCAGGGGGATTTTTCCGAAAGGAGACGCGGGAGAGGTGGAGATTTCAATGAACGACGTCGCGCGTTCACCCGGCTGGACAAAGCGGTGGGTTTCACTCGTTACACGGGCGGAGATTCCCATGGCGGGCTCGGCCAGTCGTACAAGGTAGTCGGTCGCGGAACCTTGATTGAGAAATGAAACCGAAACAGAAGCATTTTCATTGCGTGCGATATTCACATTCTCCATGGAGAAAACAACACTCGAAATCTGCGCCGAAAGAGTGGTGTTTGGACTTGTGAGATACGTTACCAGACCTTTTTCTCCGACGTGAACCAAAATAGTTTGCGTGTCAACGGATGTTTGATTGTCCAACAGGACGGTGGTGTGGAGCTTGACCAGATAGTCCCCCTGCGGAGCATTGAATTTGGTCGCCACGTGAAAGTCGCGCTGCAGGGGGAAAGAAGTCGAAATAGAATTCAATTCACCATCCACGCTCAACACGGACGAAGGGTATTCAACCCCAAACGAAACAAAAGATGTTTTTCCATATGGAACATCAACATTTACTTGTACGGGCAATTCGCTCCCGGGCTGCATGAATAATTCATGCGCGGAGAGTGTTACGGGAACATTCACGTACGCGTGCATCTGCGACGCGGACAAAATGAGGGCAAAACCAACAATGATGAGCGCGATATGAAACGGGCGCAAAAAGAAACGCTTCACGTTCAAATCCCGGCGCGGGAAATTAGTACCGGCAAACGCCCATTTCTTAGTCATGCACAACCATCCTCGTCAACGATCCATTTTTAGGCGAACTATTTCGCCAACCACGCCGAAGCACGCTTCTCTGATTGGGAGAAGACGTACAGCACGGCCAAAATGACCAAGACAATGAAGCCCAGAATTCCCGCGCGCTCATTGGCAAACGTAACAAGGCCAGTGACCAAACTCCCAATAATACCTCTGTTCACCCGGATGGAAATGGGGGCGGTTCCGCTTCCATTGGTGCCTTGTGCGATCAACAAGGGCGAATACACTCCGCCGGGCGTGTCCTCTTGTGTAACAATCTTCAACGCAATCGTTTTCGTCTCGAAGGGAGATATGGTAATGGACGCGGGGCCGATGACACTGATGTTAGCCCCATTTACCCCCGTGAGTTTGAAGCGAATACCTGAAACGGCCGTGTCGGTGTCATTTCGAATCGTCACGGAGATTTCCTTCTGCTCATCCTGATTGAGGGTAATTTCCTTGGGAACACTCACGAATGTCACCAAAATGTTCGATGAATCATCCCGCTGAAGAACGGTGAACGCCAAAGGAGCGGACGCCGTCGTGCGCCCGGTGGCAACAATCGATGTATTCACATGCGAAACAGCAGCATTTTCACTGGCACGAATCATGAGCGTGACGCGAGCGGACTTTCCCGCGGCGAGGGTTACATTCGCAGGAGTGAATGTGAACGTAACATCAGGGATGCCGTGCTGCAAACCGAATGAAATTGTTTGAGGCGAGTCACCTTTGTTTGAAACCACCAAATCCATTGTTTTGGTTTCACCTTCCGTGAGGGTGTACACGCTGTTCACGGCGGACAACTCCAGCAAATCCAAGGGAAGAACATTCACGCTGAAGGATTGAATGATGGAATATCCACCCGCCACTGCGGTAAGGTTAATCGTTTTCTTTCCCGCAGAAATAGTGGTGTCGGGAGTGAAGGCAATATTTAACACGGCCGTGTCGTTGGGGGCAATAGTGACCGCGTGGAGCGTGTAGGGAATGCTCGTGTCGACGAAGAATTCAACGTATTGCGCCTCATCCGTGAGATTTTTTACCGTGATGGGAACATTCGTCGTTTTCAATTTTAGCAAATCGTATGTTTTCGTGGGAACCTTCAATGAGATTGTTTTGGCCACGACTTCAGGACACTCATTCACACTCACAACAAATGGGCGAACCATAATCAATTGAGGCGTTTCCGCGAGAACGGTTCCGTGGTATGTTCCAGCGTTAGGAGGAGAAACATTCACGTTGAATGTGACATATTGCTCAATGCTATTCTCTAATGTGATTGTTTCATCATCCGTGAAGGGAAGCAAAACGGATTGCTCCGCGCGCACGGCAACAGCTGTGTCGCCGCTCACTTTACTCTCAACGAGAACGGAAATGTTTTCCAAATACTCTTGCGCACACACGGTGCTGTTGAACGTCGTGAGCGTCAAGTAGGGATTGGTTCCCACGTACGCGGTGAGGGGAACATTGGTGGTTTGACCGTCTAAATTTACATTGACATGAGCCAAAACAGTTCCGTGGTCCGAGTCATCGAGCGCACGAACGGTTATTCCAACCGTTGCGCTTTCATACGGGGCAATGGTAAATGTTTTGAGATTGGGAATGATTTTCACGGACGTGTCGTCAGAAAATCCGGAGAGTGTAACCACGTGCGAATGAAAGTCGTTGTTCTGAATCACTAACGGAATGGAAACCGACATATCTTCCAAGAGTGAAACGGAACTGGGGCCGGAGATGGACGCGGTGTACGGAAAAGCATGCACGGCGGGAAAAAGAATGAGTGCAGCGAAGGCCAATCCAATGAGTTTCAAGAGAGTGTGCATGTGTTTATCCTCCGATTACGCGATTTTTCACGCGGGCAACTAATGCAATGGCTAAAATGATAACAATCAAAATCAACAGACCATCAATCCAATTGATGGATGAAACTAACGGGAGAGCGGTGAATGAAGCAAAGGAAAATAATCCCGTGACGTTTGACGTGGAAAACAAGGGGGCGTTTTTCATGCGAAAAGTAAGCGGGAAAGAAGTTTCTCCATCAATGGAAACAACTCGAATCTGGCCCGTGTACACGTCCCCAACATTGAATGCGGGGCTGGGTACAAGGCGAAGGACAAATGTTTCAGAGTCGTGCGCGGAGATAGTGGGAACATCTCCGGGAAGAATAATGACAAAGGGACCATCCGCGATAAAGTTAGGTGTCAAGGGCGTGTTAGACGGGTTGGTCACGACGACCGGAAACGAGTAGGGTTGGTTCCCCGAAAAGATGATTTCACTTGAATCAGCCTCCAAGGTAAACGCGCGAACATATGTCAAGGCGAGAAAAAATCCTAAGACAATGATAATGAGTTTGGCGTGGTTGGACATCAACGGCTTTGCGACCGAGGATTTTGCAGGGGCAGGTTGAGTAGACATGGGACAGGCTCATTCACTCATTCATGTGAATAATAAGAGTATGGGCCTATCTTTTATTTAAACTGACCGGAAACCAATATATAGAAGGGTTATACGATGCTTGACGAGTATATTGACGTAAACGGGGTAAAAGCCGAGATTATGCACTTTAACACGGAAGTATCCAACAGTCAGCAAGCCGCCACCGTTGAAACCACCTTTCCCGGAGTCAAAACCATCCTCTTTGCCCATGAGAAAGGATTTGTACTTGCCATCCTTGAGGGAACGAAAAAAGCCGACACGCAGGCCATTGCGACCATCCTCAACACCACGAATGTTCGCTTAGCCACCCCTGCGGAAGTGGAAAACGTCACCGGATACGAAGTGGGGGGAGTTCCACCCATTTCTATCTACGGGACGCAAACCCTCATTGATGAAAATGTGATGAAGCACGCATGGGTGATTGCGGGCGGAGGAGACAAGTTCTCATTGATGAAAATCCAAACCCGAGATATTTTGGAACACGCGTACGAAGCGCAAGTCGTGAAGATTGCGCACTAACTTGAACTATTAATAATTGTACCTGGACCTGCCCCCGTCGTTCCAATCCAAATAAGCAGTAGAATAATGATCACGACTTGAATAAGAACGCTCAAGACGCCTAAAATAATGGGATGCTTTGAAGAATCTTTCCAGAAATGAGACAACAGACCAGCAGAACCAAATGCAATCAAGCCCAAAAAAACGAGGGCGACAAGGTAGCGATTCAAAAACCAAGAAATAATATCAGTACCACTCTTACTAAATTCATATTGAAAACTGTCCCACGTGGGAGGCGAAGTATAAAGGAGAATTAGCAAGGTAGGAATGAGCGCAATGGCAAGAGTTATACGTTGCAACTTCATGACGTACAGATGTGTTTCAGTATATAATAGCACTTGCTAAGGGAAATCAGCACGAATAGAATGTACAGCGCACGACAAAATTATCGTTTGCGTAACCAATGTCTAAAGTCGAATGCACGGGCGAACCATAATAATAATCCGCGACGTAATGTCCGGGATACGAAAGGGAAACGTACGAATTGTAATTGTATCCGTAACCGTACCCATTACCATACCCGTCATACCCATACCCTTGCGACACGGGGGCGTAATACGAACCCGCGCCGTAGCCGGGAGGATAATAGCGACCGCCGCCCATGACTGGATAACCTGAATTAAGCGCGTATGAATTGTAGACCCATCCTGAATACGGAGATGAGGGAGCGTACACGCTTCCCGCATACACTTGATTGGTGTTCCACGTGTCGGAAATCCAGCCCCACGCGAAACCGGTGGAGGCGAATAAAGAGAAAATAATTCCAAACGTTAAGAGTCGAAGGAAATTCATACACTCATTATGTAGTGTATAAGTATAAAATCCGAGCGCTTGCGTTTCGAACAAAGAACGTCAACGCACGAAGAAAGAGAGAATAAAAGAAAAAAGAAAATGGCCTACTGCGGGATTGCGTGAGCAATTCCCGCATGTAGTCCGCCGATCGACCCTATGGTCAATTGGGGCAACTAAAAGTCAAACGGTTTTACGGTTTTTCGTCCGCCTTGTGAGCAGCGTTCGACCGCGCGCTTAATGACATTCTCGACTTCGTTGTTCAACGCATCATATGCGTCGGATGACATCATCATGTCTTTTCCGCGAATGAAATCCGCGACTTTACTCTTGACAATGAATGTTTCGCTAGCCATAGTATATTCCTCCCAATCCTTGCCCAATCGAGGAATAACCCCCGAATACGGGCATCTATAGGAGTGGCCCTAGCAGACTATTTAAGGATTAACCCATAAAGTGCCTCAAAACAGGGTTTTAGGGACGAATTTGAATTCTAATGCCCGACGACGAAATAATGCCCACAATAAGGACAAATTACTTCGTTAGACCCTAAGGGGCGAATTAGAATATCGACCGGCCCTTCATTTGTACTGGTGTTTACCGATGCTGAGTCGGCGTAAATAGAAGGGTTTACCACATCATCTTCGGAATCCACGGGCGCCAAAGGACTTTGTATAACGATAGCTGATACATTCGAAGCTAAGACCAAAATAAGAATTCCAATAAGGATTGTTTTCATTTCAACACCTATTTCAAGTGGGACGCAAGATAATAAAAATTCGATTGAAAAATGCCGTCCGAGTGTCGCATCGAGCTTTTTTCTTGCGAGAAAAAATCCCGGGGAAAAACTAGGGGTTATCGTCCGCAAACGATAACCCGTTTACCAATCGACCGCTTGGATAATTCGGGCATGGCGAGAGTTATGCCGTCCGGGTGCCCATCATTCATCATGAATCAGAGGGTTGCATGTCGTCATTCGGCAGGAGAGAAGACCATCATCGGCCTAAAAAATACCTGCGTTCAATTCAAAATCGAGGGCGTTCAAATGGGAAAGCGTTGTTGGAAGAAGACTTGGGTGGGGCTTTTGCACCGCCACCTAGAAAACCAACCCCCGCGGAAATTCCTTGGATGTTCTTGTAGCCGAATGTTTCGTAGTATTGCAGCAACTTGAACACGTACGCCGCGGCAATGAAGCCCACGATCTCCATGACGGTGAAAATAAAACCCGCGACGAGGGAAACATTCCACCCCACCGTGAGGGGGATGACAAAGAATACTCCTGCAAGCAACGTCCGTACAAGTCGTTCACGCTGCTTGTACGTGTCCGCTCTCACGCGTGAAAATATTCGGCGGAAAACGACATCGGATGCTAATCCGGCGATGACGCACAACCCTAAAAAGATGGCATTGGAACTGGGTCCGGTCACATCCACTAGGTTGCTTGCGACAGCGACCACATTATTGGAAAAACTCCCCACGGTTTCCACGATAACTTTTGGGATGACGACAGGAGTCCCCGGCACAATGATATCGCCATCGGGGCCCACTTCCACAAAATCGTCCAAGTCAGGAATGACACCCCCACTGCCTCCACCCCCACCACCACCGCCTCCACCTCCGCCGCCGGTGCCAGGGTCCGTTGGACACGTGAGTTGGCATGACTGGTCAGGGCAGACCACAAAGGGCGAAGGACAAGAAGGACCTGCATTTTCAATCGTAAACGAAAAAGAAGGAGTGGAGGCATTCCCCGCACTGTCATTGGAATTTAGTTGCACGAGGACGGACCCACCCGTAATGGAAGAAGGAAAATTGGCACTGCACGACATGGTTTGCGAACCCGGAGAACATTGCGGAGGGACGGAAATGCCATTAATCAAAACTTGCGGCGGAGTCGTGATGGAAGAAAAATCCTGCAAAATGAACGAGATATTCGCCGGAGGGGTCAAAAGCGTTCCCGTTGGAATGGACGAAGTAATCTGCGGCCCCACAAAATCAAGCGTGACATTGGACACGTTTGCAGACGCACCCAAAAAACCATCTTGGTAAGAAGAAAAATTGAAAGCATACACCCCTTCACCAATGGATGGATTGGCCGCAAAGGGAAATGAACAATTGTAATCATTTCCAATTTTAGTGCAGGAAGAAGAAATACTGCCGAATGAAACAGCTGAAAAAGGCGGAGAATTAAATGTACCTGAATTTCCCGCCGCAGTGAAAGAAACATTCAATGACTGGCTAAAACGCGGGGAAACAAAACTCACTACCAGTGGATGGGGAGAGGGGCCGCCCCACACCGTGTTGGGAGCGGGGGAAGAAACAGACAGCGCGGCGTTGCTTAAATCGAGAACAATCGTTGAACTGGTTGACGTTGAAGCCACTCCACCGGAAGAATCGGAAACGACCACATTCAAATAGTAATTCCCATCGGGCGCCAGCAGTCCTTCTTCGAGCGTGTACAAGGGCAAATCCAGCGTGCACATTCGCGATGAGGTGAATCCGCCGGAACCTTGACAGGCATCCACGGCCTGCGAATTTTGGATGTTCTTCAAATCAACACGGTCGCGAAGAAGGAACATATTCGACGCGGGAGAGGAACCAAAATAAATCGAGGCATACAACTCGTCCCCCGCATCCATATCCTGGACATCGAATGAAACGGATTGATGATAAGCCGTGTTGGCCAGCGACTGCCAAGTGACGGGAGTGGCGGGCGAAACCAATGATACCATGGGAGAAGCGTTCGAACCCGAAAAGATATTGGATGAAAAAATATTCCCTGCCGTCGAACTTCCTCCGAAGAATTGTAGGGAAGGGGACGAATCGACCTCGTATGCCCCGCCGACATCTGATAATCCGAATAAAGAAAAGGGTTGAGTCGCAAAGGCTACTCGCCGGAGACCCGACTGGACCACCCCATCGGAATACGCTCCAAAAATTTGAAAAACGCCCCCAAGTTGGCCGGTGGACAACACCACTGCCTCGCTCGAATCGAGAGGAGAAATAACCACCGCTGCCTCTCGGATGGATGCAAGCGCTTGGAGTCCAGAAAACTCGTTCGTGACTTGAATCCATTGCGTGGGGGTCGCCTCATCCAAAAAACAATTTTCACCGCAGTTCCAAACTTCGACCGATGAATCATTGAGTGCAGCCAGCATGATGCGGCTGCCGGTGGCCGAGACCCATGGAAGCGTATGATTTCCAGACGGAGAAACCTGCACGGGAACATCCCACACATCAGCGATTGAAGAATACCGAGAGACGAAAATGGCGTTGCCGCCGGAGACATTGTCCACCCAAACCGCGATGAGGTCGCTCTGGGATGCCGCGATGTGAGGGGAATGAGGATACCCATTGTCGGGAGTCACGATGATGTTAGTCCCCGTGCTCGGACTTTCCCAATCATCGATGTTCGAGCAACTACTCCCAATCGATCGGCAGAATCGGTCAAAAATCCCTTGAATGCGAAATGCGGGATCCGTCTGGCTGTCATCAAAAATGACATGAACCGCGCCTGCACCATTCACCACTATCTTAGGAGACGAAAAAGAATAGAGCCACGTCGAATCAAAGGCACCGGGGGTCGTTTCCGAAACCGATGGAGGAAGGATAGGAATGGCCGTCTGCCAATCCGCCGGACTTGAACAAGAAGAAGAGACACAGCGCGAAGCAAAAATAGCACTTGTCGCAGGACTGGTGTTAGGGTCCTGCACCTCAAATGAAAGCTCGATGGCCGAATTGATATTCACTGCCACTGCGGGCTGGACAACCTGAACCGCCGAATAGGAAACGCCCTGCGGCAAATTACTCTGAGAAAAAAGACTCTTGATGAAAAAAGGAGCCGTCCACGTGGCACCGGCGTCTGGAGTGGTGGTAATCATCGCCCCCGCCGGAGCGTTGAACACCGCCACCCAATCGGAAGAATTTTTTCGCGCGACTTTGAAACCACGCGGATCGGTAACGGCAGAGTTTCCGGCCTGCATAATAACCGGAAAAGCATCAACGCCCGCGGCAAACGAATCGGTATTCGTCACAGCAGTGCACGCGCCGGAAACGTCGCAACAGGCGGAAGAAGGAATCAGGGTCCACCCCCAATTGGAAGGAGTCATGGGCGCGATGCATGTGTGATTGCCTGAAGAAGAAAAATCGGATTGACAAAGAAAAGGTGCAGAAAGATCGCACGGGGACGCGTCGCAAACGATGCTCTGGGCAAATGCACTAGAGGAGCAAGAAGAATAAAACGTGGTAAATCCCCCAATGGGAGTGGGGCTGGTATTAACCGTAAAATCGATCGGCGCCTCTCCAAATTCGGCCCAAGCCAGCGAAGCCAGCAAGAGAATAACAAAACCAACCCCCCCTAAACGGACTCTGCGCATCTCCCAAGCATCTTTTTAGGGCATAAAAAACCTTGCTTTGCGCACAAACCGGGAAGGGTTTAAATGGACTTTTACGCTTGTTAAACGTTAGGAAGAATGGGAGGAACATTCAATGCCTGAAGAAGAAAAAATGGACGCTCAAACGGAGCAAGGAAACGATGAAGAAGGAACCATCGAAGAAAGCAAACTCCCTTTTCCACGCGCAACCGTAACCAACATGATGCGCCAATACTTGGACGATGGAAAACAAATCAAAGGACAAGTAAAAGACGAAATGAACATCTGGTTAGGAAAGATGGTCGAGCGCATTGCCAAAAAAATGAATGCGCACCCGTACACGTACATCGATTATGGCATGTTGAAAGAAGCGATTGAGCCATACGAAAAGATTCAAGATGTGGAACAGGAAAAAGAACACATCATCAAACAACTTGAAGCGGTTAAAAGCGCGTGCGATGTTTTGATACGAGAAGTGGATCGAAAATTTACCCTCTAAAAAAAAATAAAGCCACTAAAAAAATAAATTCGGTGCAGGCAACGGCACCAATTTCTTTTTCTCTTTTATTTTTTCCCACACTCCAATTAGTCGAATAATGGTATCTTCCACCCCTTCGATGCGGGAACAATCTTGAATGCCAATCTAAAAAATGCAAAAAATAAAACCAGTGCGACAAAATCGACGGCAAAATCGTGCAGCGAATAAAGCAAACTAGGATGAGAGTACGTGAACCAATACCCCACGTTATGCAGCACGACCGCGATGAAGAAAAGTTTTCCCAATTCCAACCATTTGACTTTAATCATGTGTTTGGCCAAGAGAAGGACCCAAAAAAGGATCAAAATATGCATCAACTGATGGAAGAAAAACTCCCACACCTGATACAGGTTTCCGAACAAAGGAACCGCGGCAAAAGGAACATTCAATATGAGCGGCTGGCCAACATAGGAAATGCCGCGGCCGAACAAAAAAAAGAAAACAACCACCTTAATGAAAATAAATGCTTGAATCGTAACGTAAAACATCCAGTCGCGCAAAAATAGTGCGTGATTTTTGTAGCCGAAATTACCGTTCATCCACGTAGAAAAAAATGGGACAATATAAAGACGCGCGTACAAGCCTCAAGTGATTTTGAAAACGTTCAACTCTTCTTCAGAGAGCGACTCACGAATACGGACGGAAAAACCCGTGTGGCCGGACAACAACGTGTGCACGAGCCCGTTCACATTACGAGGTTTTCGCACGTAACTCGCTTTTTCAAAATCAATAATATGGGGATTATTTTTCGCATCCACAAGAATGTTGTGGAGCTTTCCTCCCAATTGGCCGTGGTCTAGTTTCCCCTCATCGAGTTTGCGCGCCTGCGCAAAAATTTTCACGAGAAGCTTTTTCAACAGCGTCTTGGAGTTGTTTTTGTTCAACCACTTCGCGAGGGGAATTCCTTTCACGAAGTCCATCACCAAAATGTTTTCATTCACGTCGCTTTCAACCAAGCGGGGGCCGATGTTCAACGTGTTGGCCATTTGCAAATATAGTGCTTCTTTCTCCGTCATGCGAACGCGGCGGGATTTGCGGTGGGCCATCTTCGCGGCGAAAAACTTTCCGCCCTTTTTCACTTTCCACACCCCAGCATTCATGCCGCGCGCGATAAAGGAGTCAAGTGTGTAGCCGTGAACATGAAGCCACGATTTTTGCTCGTTCGAGAGAGCAGGGCGGAAATCCATATGTTTACGACCGTGCATGGGTTCAAAACGCCCCCGCACGCAAGTTATGTTTCAACAGCCATATCCATCGAAAAAGTTCGATTTTTAAACAGTTACATCCATCTAAATAGTGAAGATTTGGCCGTTTAACGGACTTAAAACACGAAAATAGGCCAAAAATGACCCAGAAAACGACAGTTAACGATAATCCGATTCTACTTTTTGGAGGAATCAAAAAATGAGCAACGACAACAAAATGAACCAGCAAATGATGTTCCTGCCCGAAGGCAGTAGACGCGTACTCGGACGAGACGCGCAGCGAATTAACATTCTGATTGCGAAGGCCGTGGCCAACGCCGTGAAGTCCACGTTAGGACCCAAAGGAATGGACAAGATGCTCGTGGACGACATGGGTGATGTCACGATTTCAAACGATGGCGCTACGATTTTAGGCGAAATGCAAATCGACCATCCTGCCGGAAAGATGATGGTGGAAGTTGCCAAGACGCAGGATAGGGAAGTGGGAGACGGAACAACCTCGGCCGTCATTTTAGCGGGAGGACTCTTGCAGAAAGCCGAGTCTTTGCTCGACGATGAAATTCATCCGAGCATTATCATCAACGGATACCGCATGGCCGAAAAGAAAGCCAAAGAGATTGCCACTGAAATCGCCGACCCCTTGACGTTCGACGATACGAAAACGCTGCGTAAAATCGCCATGACTTCCATGACGGGAAAATCCGCGGAAGCTGAAGCACGCTTATCCGACTTAGTGGTGGAAGCCGTACAAACGGTCGCCGAAAAAGAAGACGCCAAGTATCACATCGACTTGGACCACGTCAAAATTGAAAAGAAAACAGGAGCATCATTGCACGACTCGGAATTAATCAAGGGAATCGTGTTGGACAAAGAAATCGTCCACACTGGAATGCCCCGACACGTGGACAATGCCAAAATCGCATTAGTGGATGTGGCCATGGAAATAAAAGAAACGGAAACGGATGCCAAAATTGAAATCACGTCGCCGGACCAATTGCAAGCATTCTTGGACCAAGAAGAAGGAATGCTCAAAAAAATGGTGGACAGCATTCAGAAGTCTGGCGCCAATGTGCTGATTTGCCAGAAAGGAATTGACGATTTGGCACAGCACTTCCTTTCCAAAGCGGGAATCATGGCCGTTCGAAGAGTCAAGCAGAGCGATTTGCAGAAACTCGCCAAGAGTACGGGAGGAAAAATCGTTTCACGACTCCAAGACATTTCGAAGGAAGATTTGGGACACGCCAAACTCGTTTCAGAGAAAAAAATTGCCGGAGACAGTATGGTGTTCATCGAAGGGTGCAAGAATCCTAAAGCCGTAACCATTTTGGTCCGCGGCGGAACCCAGCACGTCATCGACGAAGCCGAACGCGCCTTAACCGACGCGTTGGGTTCTGTCACATCCGCCATCAAAGACGGAAAAACAGTTACCGGTGGAGGTTCCAGCGAAATTGAAATAGCCATTCAATTGCAGGAGTACGCCAAAAATGTGGGGGGACGAGAACAACTTGCGATTAACGCCTTTGCAGAAGCATTGGAAATCATCCCCAAAACTCTTGCGGAAACCGCGGGAATGGACCCCATCGATACCCTCGTTGGACTCCGCGCCCGACACAAAGGAAAAGAAGGAAAATACTTGGGCGTGAACGTGTATGACAGCAAAATTGACGACATGAGAAAGTTGAACGTCGTGGAACCCCTGCGGATTAAAACACAGGCCATCTCTTCAGCATCGGAAGTCGCCCAAATGCTTCTGCGCATCGACGATATCATCGCCGCCACCTCATCCGGACGACCCAAAGGTGGAATGCCGGACATGAACGGAATGGGGATGGACTAAATAATTAGTTTCGTGAGTGGAAAAACCACTCACTTTCCTTTTTTCTTTTTCTCTTTTTCAAGTTCGGCCAATAATTTTTTGGCCAATGTTTCAGGCAACGGGACTTTTTTTTCTGAAAAATAAACGATTAACTCGGGCCAATTCACGTGGGGGTGCTTCGACGTATATTCACGTGCCACGCGCAACATCCGCACCCATTGTTTCCAAACGAAGCGCTCCACTTCTTGTCGAGCGAGAGCAGACCCACGTTCTCGGGACTTACGCTTGGACACTCCAACTAATTTCTCCCCCTTTATTTTGAAATGCTTTCCGCGAAGAGGCACTTGATGGTAAATCATCCCCGAAAAAGAACCCCATGCTATAAAACCATTCTGGCACTACAATACCAAATCGGACCCGTAGCTCAGTGGTAGAGCAGCGTTCTTATACAGCGAAGGTCGGTGGTTCAATCCCACCCGGGTCCACTTCGCCGTCTCAATCCGGCGGTACTTGTATGGAGGTATCGCGATACGATACCTCGGCTGGACGTTTTCTTTTGACCGTGCACGACTTTTCTTTTTCAAAAGAAAAGGGGTGCGTTCCCGATCCCACCCGGGTCCATCGCCATTGACATCTGGCGGGTGATATTGTGGTGTCGATGCTCAACACCACTCTTAATTTGAATCGAATTATGCTACTCGCATCCAAGTATAAATATCCCAAGACACTTCTTCAAACATGGGAAATACAAACCGACTGCCACATCAAAGCAGAGAGAAAAAAGCAAGGAAGCCAAAACCACTCCCTATGCGAGGACGAACTACACCCGCGCAGCGAGAAAAAGAATTATTGCAGCGTGCGGCGAGGCAGTATAGAAAACTCCCCTATCACAATTGGCAGCACGCCCTCGGCGCAGCAGCGCGCGGAATGGAAATTGCTCGACAATGCAAACAAGAAGGTAAACACGTCAACATTGAAGTAGTAAAATGGGCACTCCTTTTTCATGATGCAGGATACCACCAAAATCACGCCCAAAAAGGATTCAAAACGAAAGAAGGGTATTCAATTTTCCTAGCGCAAAGGGAAATGGAAAAGATGAGATTCGCGCCCAAACTAATAAACGCGGTGGGCCGCGCCATCGCCGCCACACACCGGGACGCATCATTTGACACGACTGAGGCAAAAGTGGTTCGAGCAGCCGATTTAGCAGGACTCGCTGCACCATATGCCGAATTCATTCGAAATACACGAAACTTGAAAACGGAATTTGAAAGGATGCATGGAAAAAAAGTTCCATGGAACGAGTGGAAAAAACAAGCCGCGAAGATAATCGATTTTTACTTGAAGCAGGACATTCATCTAACGCCCAACTACGAAGACAAAAACGGAGAATCAATTTTTCACCGGCGCGCGAGAGAAAATGTAAGACGAATGATACGTGAAAGAAAGTAATCCAAAAACTTAAATCCAATTTTTTCCCTAGCTATAAAAATCATTCGCCCACGTTTCCGGCATGGTCTACGAAGTTCTCGAGACGAGTCACATCACCGCAATCCGCGAAAGTATAGAACCTATTGAACAGGAATGGGTGTCCAAAATCATTCTCCAGTTGAAAATCAATCCATACACGGGCAAGCCACTGGGAACAAATTGGTTTCGTGAAAAGAAATTTGAAGGGAAAAGGCTTTACTATCTTATTTTTGAACAAAAACAAAAAGTGCTGCTTGTAGCGTATGGCGACAAGAAAGAACAATCAGATATCATCGCGGAAGTGCACAATAGTATGGATAGACTCAAGAAAATGGTGGAATAATTAGAAGGGTCAATATTCAGCGTTGCGGATTCGACCTGCTTCCATATCTGCAAGACTGCGGCGCAGTTGTTCCAGCACATCTGGAATGGCTTTTGACCTTTTCAGGGAGACGGTCTTTGTTTTGGTAGTTGACACCGATTTCATACACTAATTCGACAAGACCAAAATAAAAGCCTATGGCAAAAAAAGCGCATTCACAGCAAGATTTCTTTCAAAAATTCATTCACAAACTCAAACGAGCCATCGTTCAGAATAACCACATCAAACGCTTGCTTGAATGCTTCCAAATTTTTCTCCGAATCATCATTCAGGAAACCAATCTTGAGCACGCACGCGTGTTCAAGACCATCCACCATCTCCGCATCACCCAACCCATCCCCCAGCAAAATGACAATAGGGGCTTCGCCCCTATGACCCCACGTGTGTTTCTCCGCGGGCC
>CAYIIU010000012.1:14601-38040 GCA_964363635.1 uncultured archaeon | reverse complement strand
TGGGATAGCAACCCCAAAATACCACTCAAATCAGATAATCATGCAACACAGCAATAAAATTTATACAAAGTATGGTTCAACTGGCCTGCACATTTCTGAGTTCACCCAAAATAGAATATTAGGAAAATACATTGAATCAATATTAGCAACAGCACAAAGCGATGAAGAAATTGGACAAATATTAGAAGAGTTTCTTAATCATCTCGAAAGGTTGTGTGCTTTCATAAAGTCAACCGACAACCCTGCACAAAAAGTTACTGAGTTCAAAACTCGAATTTATAGTTTAGTTCCAAACTTGTTTATCGTACACGGTTATGGCTCTGCGATTATTAATGTCGATAAAATTCTGAAAGAATTGAAGAAATCGTTGCCTGATTATACCATTGAAGAATATACCGAAAACAATAGGAAAATTATTTTCTTTAATCGCAAATCTAATTAACCTTCACCGCAAACTGCAGCAGTTTCTGCGGCAAAACCTTTCGCAAGTCCGCGGTGCGCACCTTCACGCTTTCCGTTAAGAGTCCAATGTTGAATTCCGCCCATTCGTGGTCAAACACGGATTCATCAATGTAGGTTGGCAATGGTTGCGCGAAACCAAATGGGGGAACGCTTCCGGGTTCGCAGTTTGTGGCGGCGAGCACGCGTTCTTTGCTCCCAAGGGAGAGTTTTTTGAACAAAATAAGTTTGGCGAGCTTTTCCATGTCCAATTTCAAGTCCGCGGTGAGTAATGCAAGAATCGTTCCGCGTTCGGTCTTGCAAACCATGGCTTTCACACCGTTGTGCAGTTCCCCGTGACGGGCCTGCATGGCTTGTTCAGATGTGTACACCGCTTCATGTGTCAAATGCTCAAAAGGAATGTTCATCTCGTTGAGCGTGCGAAGAATTCGGTCGCGTTCGGCTTGTCCCATAAACAAAAATAGAAAATAATGGAATTAAAACACAGTATTATGCTGCGTTGGATTTGCGATGGACTTTCTTGACCATTTCCAAATCATTCCGCAGTTTTTTATCAGAAGAAAAAATTTGTTTGGCGAGTTTTCCATTCAAGTCAACTAATTCGTTGTGCTTTTCCTCGAGAGAAGTCAAGCAGCGGGTGAGTTGTTGATTCGAATAACGTATGAGGTACACGGCGACGAGCATCGCCATGACGAAGAATCCAACCGAAACAATGATTTCAGCGAAGGGCATGTTGATACACCGTCACTCGGCCTTCGCCGCAACTTGAATGGATGTTTTTTCGGAGCGGGAACCCTTGCGCATTCCATCTAACTCTTTTCGGAATCCGTCTTCGTTCATGATGACCGTCTTTGTTAAGCGTGCGTTGAGTTTCATGAGTTCAAGGTTCTTGTCGCGCAATCCCGAGATGCTCTTCATGAGCTGTTGATTCGAGTATCGAATAAGGTACACGGCAATGACCATTTGCACCACGAACAGGGCTACGGACACAATCAGTTCAGTCGTTATCATGCGAAGACTCACCTTCAATCAATCCAATTATCCGGTCTATTAAAGGCTTACGCTTCAACTTTTCGCGCTCCGAAGCTAAGATATAGCATTTCTGCACACTCAAGAGAGTAGTAAGCCACGTCGGGGAGGCGGGAACTAATACGATTCCTCCGCGCTTGCCTCGTTCTCTCTTTTCTTTCTCTAATAACCAGTACAAGAGCCACGCAAACAATGCGAGCAGGAGTGCCGCGCCGATGTAGAGGATTAGATTCAACCCTTCACGTGAAAGAAGGGGAGACTGCTGTTCCAATGCGTCAATGACCGCGGCTAATCGCGTGACGCGCCCGGACAAATCGATTAACTCGACGTTTAACAAGTCAAATTTTCCTCCCAGAAGCATTCCTTTAGCACGCGCCAAGTCTGTTTTAATATCTAAGAGTGTGAGCTTAGGATCCGCGACATCAAATCCGCGCTGTTGGAGGTCGTCCAATTTGTCATCCAATTGAGAAATTCTCAATTCTAAATCGGCAATGACTTGAGCATAGTAATCATTGGGTGATGAAACATTGAACATGACTGTTTTCGTCTGGGTCACGTTGTACGCTCGCACCTCTACAACGAGTTGATGCAGTCCGTACAGGGAATCGATGGGAATGAATGGAGAATACGGCAGAGACACGGATTCGTTGAGCGTAAGTGACGTGTCAAATGTGGAGCGGATGTATTCGTCTCCATTCGGGTCGAGAATGTGCCATGTTATTTGCATGTTGTCCTCAACAAAGTCACCATTGTTGAGCAAGTTGATGGAGAATGGGAAACTCAATCCCACGGCTGTTTTGTCGGACGATGGAACAACATCTAAAACAATCGAATGGGCGCCCTGCACGAGATAGTCGTTCAAATACGTGTCATACTTTGCCGTCGTGTGAATTTTGAATAACTCTGCTGCTATGGAATACGTGCCTGTTTCAAACGGCGTGAACCCCGAATCCAGTGTGATGGTAGTGATGCCATACGGCCCCACCGCCAAGATGTCCTTTTCTCCAATAGTTAAAAGTCCGGAGGGAGTGGTGAGAGTGTAGTGCAGCGTGTAATCCAAAATTCCGTTCGTGAGATTTTGTACGGTTGCTTTCATTTGCGACGGGGCATTTTTTCCTAATGCGGGAGTAAAATCAATCGAAATAATCCGCGCGCGCAGACCGCTGCTTCCTCCCCCGCCCCCGCCGCCCGCTCCTCCTGTTCCTCCGGTGCCGCCTGTCCCGCTGCTGCCCGTGGTGGAGCTGGGAAGAACGGTAAATGCTCCTGCCGCATTATAATCATGAAGCGGCCCACATGAAAAAAAAGAAGAGATGGAATATTCTCCTGCAGGGGATGGTCCAAAAAATGCGCGGACAAATTCCCCATTGGAAATTTGTGTTAATGTTCCATTGGCATCCGCTACCGAACCATCCGGGTAATAGGTGGTTGCGTTGGCGTTGATATCATACACGCGATTTCCATCAAGATTGGTCACGACGTTGCGGATGGTCCCTTGTTCTCCAATATTCAGGTCGAAACCATTGTTTAGAAATTGAATCGTCCAATTGAGGTCGCGTGCATACAAGTAAGTGTTGGCATCCCCCAAAGGAACCCCGGGGTGGTAAGCATATGCTCTAATGAAAAATGTCCCATTTTGGTCAAACGAAATAGTTTGCGAGTATGTTCCGCTCAAATTATTGGAGAAATTTACATCGAACGTCGTCGAGTCCGGCCGGCGGATGGTGGCAAAAACATTTGCATCCAAGATGGCGGCGCCAGTATTGACCGAAGCCACGCTGGCGGTGAAGACTGCGTTTCCCGCCGCGGCAATGCAGAGTGGGTGAGTAGCGAGCGTGAGCGTGTATCCCGTGGGGAGATCAGGAACCCATGTTGCCGAGCCGCTGTCCGAATTGACGGCATGAGCAAAACTGCCCCAGCTAATCAAAAAAAGACAGCCGATTAGCACGGAGAGGAAGATGCTTCTCATACGCAGCTATGCAAAAGGTTTCCATTAATTAGATTACGCTTAAAGTCGTATACGCCCCTACTCGGTGACGGTGATGACTAGTGTAATGAACCCGTCGCTGGGGGCTAAGGCCCCGTATGAAGCGTATGTGGCGGCATGCTCTCCCGACCACTTTACTTCTAAATCTTTAGGAGGGGCGATAGGGGAGATGTGAATCTCATACGTTCCTGCAGCCGTCCCTTCTTTGAGTTGGCCGGAAACCAATAGTCGAGTCGCCCATGTACTGTCAAACCGCGGGAATGTGGGTCCTAAAAGGAAGTAGGGTTGCCCCGTGTTTTCTTCTTCAATGGTCAAATCAAAATATTTTTGGGATTCAGAGTCAGCAACCAAATAGTATCCTACAAAATTCTGGATGTTCCACCCATTCGTGAAAAATACGGTTGACGTGAAATCCTTGCGTCCGCTCTTGGATAACACATCCCCTTGCTTTGATGGGAAAGCCGTTCCACCGTATTCTCCCCAATAGTTGAGTGCGCGTTCAATCCAAGGATTGAATGCCCAAAACTGATTCACAATAGCTGTTTCGGTGCCAATAAAATAAAATTCAGGCTGTTTGTAAAATTCCGGCCCCAAGGTTCCAATATCAAACTTGTTTCCAACTGCTATATCATATGCCACTTCGGAAAAATTGGATGGAGGAGCGGGCAAACTAGAAAAAATTTCTTCTTCACTGGAGAGGCCGCAGCAATCATAAAAGAATTGCTTTGTTTGATCAAGTGTTTCATTGTGTTTTTGAGCTGATTTTTCAAAGATATTATAGTTTTCTCGACGAATAGCGTACGTTTCTTTGATGTAACGCGATTTGAGCAGGGTGGTGCGCGGATCAACTATCAAGGGGTTGAGCGTGGTGACGGTAGCATCTCCTTCAATGGTAGTGGTTACACCAGCAGGCAAGGGCGGCGTGAGGGGAGAAGAAGAATTATTTCCTATCAAAAAAATGGCGAGAGCTGCGATGATGAATATGCCCGTTGCCAAAAAAAGTGTTTTACGCTGCACGGGAAAAGCATGCGTTCCGCCCGCACTAGGTTTGGTAGATGTTTGTTCCGCGGCCATACTATTCCCTCCCAAAATCGTCACTCCCATCACTCAAGTGATATTAATAAATCCAACATATCCGCTGGCAGCTTCATCAGCTGAATGCGGATCCAATAACAAATGTCTTGTTGTGGTCTCCGGAAGAAACTCCTCCAGTGGGGGCATTAAGGTCCCCTGAGACACAAAGTTGGGTATTACCAAACTGTGCCAGCGCCGTGATGAGGCGCGTGCCTTCCGTGTCAATTCCGCTTCCGCTGCTGAACTCCTTGCAAGTAGTTGTGTTCGGAGCAGCAGTGGTACTAGTCACGCTGCACGGTTCTTCCCATCCGCCTAAACCACGTGTTCCGCATCCGGAAGAACCCTGCCAAATCTTCAATTCAAGATTAATGTCTGCGCCGGTCATGGCGGTGGTAAAGTTGCCATCCACATTTACGGTAACGTTTCCATTGTTACTAACCACGAAGGCCGCCTGTGTAGATGTTTGACAGTTGGTGTCGCCTGCGCCACTGCGTGTCGACTGGGGAACTGCCCGCGCCCAGTTTCCATCCGAATCGTTATCGTGTTCCGCGTTGCTCTCTACAAAGAAAAATGCAATAGTCGTGCACGGAGACCCATACGCGACTGAAATACTGTTGCTGCTAGCCACCACCCACGTCATCGTGGTGTTCTGAAAGTTGGCTGCCGAGACAATAGTGCCGAAGACAATGATGATGATAGCAACAAAAGAAAGAGAAGAGTATTTGTGCATGCGAATCGTACGTTGTATCTTACTGCCCTTTTTAAATCTGATTGTTTGGGTGTGCACGGAGTAAGTGGTGCACAGAATTGGCTGATTTTTCATCCAAAAAAATGCCGGTGTTTTGCGTAAATTAATCAAAAATAATCTCGCGGTGCACCCGCAATGAGCGGATAACTCCACCACTCCCACAGTCGACGGACACTTATATATTCCCCCGCCCTACATCAAACGACGATTCAAATGACCGCCAAAAATGCATCCGCGCTGCAAAAAATTACCTTTTCAGAGGCGTGCGCATTCTTCTCGGAACGCTTGATGAAAGATCAGGGAAAGGTGATCCAATCCCTCGCCCTGCGCGCCGCTCAGTTGAAGTATGTTATTTCGTGCTTGACCAAACACGCTCAACGCGTGGGAGATGATGATTTGGCGCAGGGATTGGAGAAATACTCCCCTCCCATGTCCGAACAAAAATTGTTAGCGTATGCCAACACGATGCATCACGAGTGGACGCAGAAAGCCGTTCCATTATTGCAAAAAAAATGGGGCGAAAACCCGCCAGAAAAAATTTGCGTGTGGATTCAGGAAGCCGAAGACGTGTTAGTGGATATGCGCCGCATCACCGCGCAGAATTTATCTAAACATCCTGCGTTGAAGCCTCATCAGCTCGCGGAGAGTGCGGCAGCCGAAATGAATGGTCTGGATGAAGCGACGCACGCCAAGGATGCGTTCGAAACCAATCTTCTCGCATGGAAAAATGAGTTGGATGCCGCTGAGCGTGCACGCGATGAACTGGTGATGCGGAAAGGTTTTGATTCGTTTTCGCGGTTGGAAGAATCATTCCAGCATCTCACACGGGAAAAAACAGCCCGCACGAATGCCTGGTTGAACGTGTGGGGGGACGTGCAGCCGTGTTTGGAATATTTGAATGAACATTCGGAAAAGTTCAGCGAAATGGAAAATGCCCAGATGAGAATTTTGCAATGGTATTTGGCCAGTCCATTGAACGCCATTCAGCGCGATGTTCATGGAGCGGGAATCGTCATGCTCCTCCGCTTCGCGGTTGAGGCGTTGCTCGAGATGTCCGATTCCAAAAAAACACAAACCATCCGCGAAACATTGGAAAAGGCCCTAGAGGAAGAATCCTTTGTCGCGTATTTTGAGCAGATGATTCAATTGGACGAAGCCATCCGTTGGAATGTGCGCACGTACCAAGAGCATGAATTGTTTCCCATCAAAGCAAATTGGGAAAATAAAATAATCGAAGCCCAAAAAGGAATCCATGTGTCGAGCGTGGAAATGTCCCACTGGGAAGCGGAAGAAAATAACCGAATGGCTTCGCTCGAAAAACTAAAACGTGAATTGAATGAACTGTGCGAAAAAAATTGGGGTGTTGTCATTACATTTTAGGAAGAAAGAAAAAATGGCGATCGATGAATAATAAAATTAAAATATAAAAGTGAATTCGAAATTAAAAAAAATGTTATCCTTGTTTTACCGCTATCACATTGTCCACGAATTGCGCGAGCGTTTCCACCACGTCGCGGTGGTCTTCGGATTCAATCATGAGAAAAAGCCCCACGACATTTTCACTGCGATTTTTGGCAATGACGGTGTGGCAGAACTTTTCCACCGATTGCGGCGTGTTGTACACGAGCAGTGTGGATACGGAATCCAAAATCAAAAATTTTTGATTGCTCACGAGTCCTTTCAGCCGGTCGGAGATGGCTAGGTTTAATTCCACGAGCGCGAGGGGGGAATCTATATAGGTCACCGTAGCATTGTCGTCCGCCCCCCTTCCTGTGAGGGCGGTGATGGCATCCACGAACTGCGTTTGCGTTGGTTGAGCGGAGAGTGTTTTCACGATGTCCGCGTACGGCTTGTTGATGCTCACGTACACGCCCGGCATTTTTTGCGCGGCAAAATAAGACAGTAATACGTGCGGCGCGGAGGAATAGTCTTTGAGCTTGACGATAAGCAGGTTCGTCGTTCCCATGGAGAGGGTTTTCACCAACGTCGAGAGGGAGTTTTCAAATTCCTTTCCGGGCCGTAAAAGATCCGTCAGCTGTTCGTCGGATAGAGCGGCGCCCCCCTTGGAGGAAACAATCGTAGAATTGACAGCAGTCGTGGTATCATTCACCATAGGTCCACTTCACAAGGCGGGTGAGAATAAAAAAAAGAGGGTTGCACCCTGCGCGGGCGCAAACCTAAAATTAATGTATTTAGATCGTTCCGCGGCACTGCGCTGAAGCCGTTAATCCTGCCAAATTTCCTGCAGTATACGTCAAATCGTACGTAATCGTGTAGGTTCCTGTATTCAACGTCTGTCCCGTAAGGGTAAACGTCTTTGTTTCACCAGCATTCATGACAATCGAGCTTTCATTCAAATCGACGCCGCTGAACACGGTTGCTCCAGTTCCTGCACCAACGAAACTCATAGCCGAGACGCCTTGTCCGGTCTGGTTGACCAAAACCAACTGCATCTGCGACACGCCGATGTTCGACTGACTAATCACAAAATTTCCCAGTTTTGAATCGCACGTGTCTCCCTGAATAGAGCCCGGGTTAATCAATACCACTAATGCCGCCACCGCAATCACAATGACGACCAAGGCCCAGCCGTACGTCATCAAGTATTCGAGTGCAGATTGTCCTCGTTTTCCAAAATTCATATTTGATCTCCTCCTTTGCAAAGAAAGGTAATTAGCTGGATTGAGAAACGAGTCGCGATATATAAACATTCACGTTTCGACGAGAGATAAAGAGACAAAACCCATGAAAACGTGAACCCGTCGTGTATATATCTGCCAAGAGGATGAAAAAAATACATGGGAAACGCCATCGTGCAGCGCACGCCAACCGAAGTTACGGGCCTCGATGAGTTGATTGAGGGAGGCATTCCTAAAGGAAATTTAGTCGTGCTCACGGGCGACCCCGGTGCGGGAAAGACCATTTTTTGCCTGCAGTATTTGTACAATGGCGCGTTCAAACACAATGAAGTGGGGGTGTTCATCTCGTTAGAGGAAAAACCCGAAGAACTCATGGAAACCGCGGCCATTTTCGGGTGGGATTTGGAAAGCATGATCAAGAAAGGAAAAATAATCATGCAAACCGTGGAGCTCTATGACTTTGACAAGCTGCGAGACAGTATTGAAGACTTGGTCGCCAAACACAAGGCCACGCGACTTGTCATCGACCCCGGCGTAATCTTCCACCTCTACTTTGAACGCGAACTCGATGCGCGAAAACGCATTCTCTCACTCGGAAAAATGCTCAAGAAATTAAATGTCACCACCATAGTTACAAACGAATCCACCACCGGACAGCACGAAGGATTGTTTGGTCTGGAAGAATATGTTGCGGATGGAGTCATCCTTCTGTACCACACCCGCGTGGAAAACCGCTTCGTGCGGAGTATCGGAATCTTGAAGATGCGCGACACCAAAATAAGCGACAAACTCCGTCCCGTACGCATCACCTCGCAGGGAATTGAAGTGCTTCCCAAAGAAGAATTGTTCTCGGAAGTGTGACGGGTGGTTCCATGACATTGAAGCCGGATGCGCGATTCATGAAAATGGCCATTGATGTTGCAACTCAATCGCGTGAACTCGGCGACTATGCGGTGGGAGCAGTGATTGTGAGAAACGGCGAAGTCATCGCGAAGGGCCTCAATCGGATTAAACTTGACAAAGATGCCATTCTGCACGCTGAAATGGTTGCTATCCATGAAGCATCCAAAAAACTCGATTCGCGTTTTCTGCAGGATTGTGTTCTGTACACAACACATGAACCGTGTCCCATGTGTGCGAGTGCGGCCATCTGGGCGCGAATGAAAGGAATCGTTTTTGGTGCGTCATTGCATGACATGATTCACTATGCCCAGAAAAATGGAACGCGAGATTGGACGTGGCGAACGATTGATATTACGACAGAAGAAATAGTGAATAAAGGAAATCCAAAAATTGAATTAGTAAAAGAATTCATGCGAAAAGAGTGCAATCAACTATTTCATACCTAACAAAAAAACGAACTAAAAAGATGAGAGCGGGCCCCACCCTCCTTCTAAAGAATAGATTTTCCCGCCCCGAAATGTTAAAAAATAGGGCGGAACAAAATACAGCCATGACAGACATCCAAAAGATGAATGACATTTTCCGTAGCAAATTATCGACATTACCAGGATACCAAGAAGCACTATCTATCGCAACCCAAAACAGCAAAGGGAACTTGTGGCTCATCGGCGGAACGGTGTCGCGTTTGCTAGTGCAGGAACTATACGGCATCCCGCAAAAGGATTATGATTTTGATTTTTTGTGCGACGAATTGGTGAGCCTGCTGGTAGTGCCGAAAGGATGGGCTGTTTCGCACGCAAAATTCGGCAATCCAACCTTTGTCAAAGGAGAAACTGAAATAGATGTGTGGCCGCTTTCAACGCAAGATTACGTGAAAGAAAATAACTTGGCTCCTACGATTGAAAACTTTTTGAAAGGAGTTCCATTCACAGTACAAGCGTTAGTATATGATGTGAAAAAGAAAATACTTGTTGGAGAGGTTGGAATTCAACCCATTCGCGATCGCACATTTGGTGTGAATAATTTGCAGACAGCCCGAAATCTAGCTGCACGAAAAGGAACATCAATCGATGCGCGCATGCAAAAGACCGCTGACTCAATGGGAATGGCCGTCAAACTTTCGGGCGAGTAACTATTGTCCGAGTAAGAGTGTTCCAAACGCCGCGTGCAGCACGAATCGAATGAGGAAGAACAATCCGAATGAGCAGAGCATCACGAACGGGATGTATTTCACTCCGTCTTTTTCTTTTCCCGTGGCAATCGCTCCCAAAATGAGCGACGCGAACAAACCCCCAACAAGGAGCATTATTTGGGCAAAGAAAATAACGAATTCGGGGGAAATCATGTCCGAGCGGCCGCCGACAAACGAACCTAATCCGGAAAAACGCGACCCGGCCGCGGCGAGCGAAGCAGGATTAATATCCGGCTGATTTCCAGCTTGTGAAGACATCACTTCCACAATGAAAGATGAGACGGCGTACAAGGCAGGGCCCCCAAACGCGGCGGAAAAGAAAATTAAAATGATGTAAATGGAAATGGATGCGTGCGCTTCACTCTGCAGGGTAATCTGCGTTCGTAAATTGCGCGAGAGCTGTAGCAGCAAATCGGCAATCTCCCCTCCGGAAGATATTCCCCGCGCGAGCAGCCACATCGTACGTTCTACAAGAGTTGATTTGATGTGTTTGGGAACTTCCAAAATGGCCTTTTCAATGGGAACACCCGATAAAATTCGCGTGGAAATGCGTTTCAATTCAAACTCAAGAGGGCCGAATTCTGGTCGCGCGGACACGAGCAACGCACGCTCGGTGGTGAGTCCGGATTTGATGTTGCTCGCAATGAGCTGCAGCGCGTCCGGCAGCACACGTTCCACTTGTTTTCCTCTTCCTTCCGCCTGCAAATCAAGAAAGAGATAGATTCCCCCCATCACGAGTGCGAACGTGGCAAAAAATCCGATGACGACCAAGAAGTACGGCCACTGGAACAGGATGCTCGTGATGATGGTGGAGAGCACACTCAGCGAAAACGCGAACATGAGCATATTGAGGACAAATTTTCGGGAGGAGATGCGTATTCCCAAATACGCAAATTCTTTTTCGAACGCGCCCACGATTCCGCGCAAAATAAGGAGATTGTTGCGTGCGGCCATGTTAGTCTCCCAGCAGCGTGGGGCGCTTGCTTTTGACGATTCCCATATACATGAACTGGGCGATGCCCACTCCAATCAACAAAATCCAAAAATAAAGTTCAGTGATTTGAATCTGCGGAAACGAAGAAAGTACAATCAAAAAAGTAATTCCAAGTGCGGGAACGATGACGCCGAGCATCATGTAAACGAGTGAAAGTACTTTCATCTGGCTTTCATAATTGCGTATCTGAATGGATTGTGCTTCCGTGAGGGTGTCCACACTCTCCCCCAATACAACGGTAATGTCGGCGCCGGCGCGCATTCCGTTTACAATCTGCCAAATGGCGCGGCGGAAAAAAATACTGGGATTGTATTCGGCAATTCGTTCAAGCGCTATTTCCTGAATCGTTCCCGTGGAGATTTGGTCCACCGCGCGTTTGAATTCCTTGGATACGGTTCCATAATTTCCTTCCGCGACCACCTTCATCGAGTCGAATAAACTCACTCCCGAACGGAGTTGAACAAGAATCGTTCGCAGGGCGAACACCAAATTCCGATCAAGATCGCGGACTTTCTTTGTTACACGTATGATAGGAAATGTAATCAGCTGGACGAGCACCAGCGCGGAAAATATTCCACTCACAACAAGGGGAATAACCAAATTAAATTGGGAGAGAAGACGAAATGTCATGACAAGAAAGAGGAAACCGAAAAAGAGAAAGTAGAAAATGACGATGACCAAGCTCATGGTGGAATATTCCTTCGCCGTCATGGGAATTTCGGCCTTTTTCATGTCCGTGTCGGAGAGCGGCATTATTTTTCCGAACTGCGTGCCAAAGCCCAGCAGGTGTTTGCTCGCCCAGCGCAGCAAAGGCATGGGCAAAACATTCAGCGGCATGTTAAAGCGCGCAATCATTGTTCAATCACCTGTTTGCTGAACAAAAAATAGTGAAACAATTTTGTGTGAGGTTTCATGCGTCGCCTCACTTGATTCCCGCGCGCGAAAGGACGGCGTCGGGTTCAGAATAGTATTGCGCCATGATTTTTCCCACTTCATTGATGTCGCGGATTTTCTGCTTGCCCATCCATTCCAGTACTTTTTGTTTTTCAACCAGATTCTGCGCCAATTCCGGCGACGTGTAACCAGTATGCAATCCTAATTCATCAAACAAGCGGATGGATTCCGCATATTTTTCAATCGTATCCGTCGCGGCGCGCCAGCGGTACAAAATGTTGGGTTTGATTTGTATTTTTCCTTCGCTTCCTGCTTTCTGCGGAACGAATTCCGCAAGCTGCAAAATACGGCGCACGCCCAACCTTCGATTTCGGAACATGACCACGTTCAAGTGAACCGCTTCGAGCAAAGATGGAGGAATTTCAATCGGCGGACTGACTAATCGCGTAATGGTTTCTTCGGCGGTATTAGCGTGGACCGTGGCGTACACCGAGTGTCCCGTGTGCATCGCTTCAAACATGACTTCCGCTTCTCTTTGACGGCGAATTTCTCCCACAATGATTCGATCGGGGCGCATTCGGAGAGAATTCACCAAAAGATCGAGCATTCCCACGCCGCCCTTTCCTTCCGAATTGGGTTCGCGCGTCGTCATAGGGACCCAGTGCAAAAAGTCCGGCAATTGCAATTCGCGCGTGTTGTGGCAGACCACATTGTTGCAGATAAAACTTTCATTTTCAGGCACGCTGAAATCGTATACAAAACCTTCGAAGTTCTTTCGCACGATGGAAGTTACTTTATCCCATTGTACATTTCCAATGATTGTTTTTTGCAGTTGTATAGTATTCTTGGAAGCAGAAATAGAATTTGAAATAATATTGGTAATTCCAGGAGAAACAGCAAGCATTGTTCCAATTTTTATCTCATTACCAAGGATAGCATAAATTTTTCCTGATTTTTGTCCAAAAAGAGAGTGATCAGGCGTCACCTCAACGACACGTCCGCTACTGAGCGTTATTTTCAGCAAATCTTTGTTGACATGATGACGGATAAAATGGCTGGGTTCTTTCCATTCTATTTTTCCGCTTTTGGTCATGGATGGAATGCGGATACCTTCATCATTTTCGAGAGAAACATCCTGAATCGAATCGTCTTCGATGAGGCCGTCAATTAATTCGCTAACCGTTGTCTTCACCGCTTTTCCATCGCGTTCGTAAATCATTTCCATTTCCCCAGAGACACTATCTTCGATAGTGAGTACACGTTGATTGGGTTGGATGAATGGAAGCATGACATTGAGTAGAGTTGTCTTTCCGCTTCCCGTTCCCCCGGACACGATGATGTTCAATTCGTATTCCATGGCTAACCATAGCATGGCCATCGATGCCGCGTTCGAGGTTTTCGTTTCAATAAAATCCGTTACCGTCCACGGGTCGCGGCGGAAACGGCGAATAGTGATGGTGTTTCCGCGCGAGGAAATAGGAAATAGTGTCGAATTGGCACGGTCTCCCGTAACCAAGTGTGCATCCAAGAGTGGACTCAAAACCGTGACTTGTTTTCCCACACGACGCGCAATGATGCTCGCATAATTTTGAATCTCCGCTTCGGGAGAAATAATAATATTGGTTTTCAGCCAACCATATTTTTTGTGATACACCCACACCGGTTCAGTCGCCGCGTTCACGACAATTTCTTCTAAATTTCCGTCCGCGAGGAGGAATTCAATCGGCCCCAGCCCCACCATTTCATTGAGGATTACGGAGGATAATTGGGCGCGCGCATCGGCAGTCAATTCAGGCAGTTCACGTGCGAGAAGTGCGGAGGATTTTTCGTGAAATGTTTTCCGTAAATCCGCCACAAATTTGGCATCAAGCATTTTTTCGGAAGAAATATTTACCTCAGTAACAATGCGCGATTTCAAATCGTTCAACATTGCCCGTGTTCCTAACCCAAACTCTGGCGTGTGCAAAATGTAGCGTTTGACAAACTCGGCATCATCTTTTCCTATTTCCACGTTTACGGTAATGTCCGCGTCCACGGGATAACCATCGATGCGTTGGAATGTCATTTTTTAGTCCTCGGGTGTTTTATAATAAATCAAGGGTTCGCCGAATGCAGGATACTTTACTTCCACCAGACCATTGTCCTCGAGCGTTTGAAGTTCCTGCGCAACCAATTCTTCTTTGAGTGAAAGAAGCCGGGCAATTTCGTCGAGTTTAATGGTGGTGTGCTCCCGCACCAAATCGAGGATGCGGTCGTAGTCCGTGATGATGAATCCTTTTCCCACACGCATGGTGTGACGCTGCGCAATGGGTGAGGATGCCGGCCATGCTTTGGGGGACGTGTTTCCGGTGGAGGACACTCCGACCGTGGCACGCGCCGCGGGGCGAGGGAGAAAGATGGCAGGCGCGGCAGGAGAATTTTGTGCAGGTGTAAGAGCGGGAGATTTTGACGAAACGACTGCGCGTTCAACCGATGAAATGGTGTTTCGTCCGGGAAGAGAAAAGGATGCAGGAATGGGTTGAATTTCCCCCGGAAATGAAGGAAGCGGTTTGGCAGCTGGAGCGTCGTTTTTCACTCGAACAGAAGATTGGGGAAGCTGATGCAGGTGGAGAACACGCAGGAGTCCGTCGAGAAGTCCTTTCTTGAGATTGGGAGAATCGTTCACGTTCAAAAAAATGAGTCAGAGTTTTTAACCTAAGGGGAAGCGACCACGACCGGGGGCGAGGGGTCGCTGGTATTCCCGGCTCCATCGACGGCGCGCACGACGTACGCTAGGGGTTGAGAGGGTGATGGCAATACGAAGGAAGTGGTACTCGTATCCCCTGCATTGGAATACGTAGTGAAGCCCCCATTTGAAAAATTTTCCCGGTAAACCGTGTAGTGGTCCACATCCTGCGAAGAGGATGCAGTCCATTCCAATGTGGTCGTGTTCCCCGCACTTGAAACATGAAGCGAAGTGGGCGCCTGCGGGGGAGTAGTGTCCACACTCACAACGACGGGAACAAACATTGATTCCGCCAGAAGAGTAGATGAGGGATACGTGCCCGGTTGATCATACAAACGGAGGCGGATATATTTAGTGGATGATGAAAGCAGGACGCGCACATTTCCTGAAACTATTTCAGACGCACCAACGGAAGAAAACTCAACTTGCTGTGCTTTTTCTTGAATTTGTTTTTGCCCGGAATCAAACGATGTTACAATCAACAAAAATAATCCATCTGCGGAATACGCAGAGGTATTTTGGAGGGAATAATTGAGGGTGGCTGGAACCGTAGAAAAAAGGGCAGGCGATGCGGTGAATGAAGTAATTGAAAAGGTGAGCGGAGACAATTGACACGTTCCTGAAATGCATTGCTTGCCCTCATCGCACCCGCAGATGGTGCAGTTGGATACGAGTTGTGTTCGGTCGCAATAAAGCGGCGGGGCGGCACATGAACCACCCGGGGTCCCATCGATACAGCGCGACACGACGGAAGTAACTTCCACGCTCCGGCTCGCGGAAAGATTGTCCAGTTGAACCACAATGGATTTAGTTCCCGGCGTCGCGTATGTAAAAGCGACGGAGAAAACACATGGGTCCGTATTACACGTCAATGTTTGTTCTTTTTCATCCGATACAACGCGAATTATTTTTCCGGTAGCTGAGGATGCTGCCACCGTAATGGATATGGGAAGATTTGGAAGGGTAGATGCTGGGGCCTCCACAAATAATTGGGGCGCCGTATGCGTCGGCGATGTAGCGGATGGCAGGATAAAAAAATAGATGACAGCGCCCCCCGCGAGAAGAGCGATGACGGCAGTAAAAACGTCCATCGGTGTCATTGGGGAAACACCACCACATTGCTTTTGATGGTATCGAATCCCGTTTTTCCCACCGTGTAATTGGCATCTTGATAATAGAACGTGCGGATGCTCTCGTTGAATTGAATAGCCATCGAAAGATTGACGATGGTTTCCGTGTGGTTGATTTGAAGTCCGTTTGAAAAAGAAAATGTTAGCGGTTGAGAATTGCACACGGCGTTGGAGCACGAGTATGTAATGGAATTGGGTTGAGTCGTGTCAAAATGCCCTGAAATATTTTTGTCGCTCGTTGAGAGTGTGCAGTTGGTGCAGTTGGCATCGAAAAATAAAATAGAAACATAGGGCCCATTTCCCGCATTGAAATCATCATGGGGGCATGTTGAAAGCCCATTGAACACGCACGCTGCGCCGTGGTAATCGTCTGTGGTGGCGGGGAGGTAAATGTTGATGTCGATGCGCGAAAGTTGATTCTGCATCGAAAAATCATTTTCGCAGCCAATCGTATTCGTGCTGGAAAAATCAATCGTGTTGGTGTCAATGACACGATACTGCACGCACTGCGGAAGAATATTGAATCCCGCTGTTTGAGTGGTGCCGCCCCATGTTTGAGGTTTGGGAACGTCAATGCTCACATTAACACCATCGTACGTGCGTGCGGTGTTCGTGTCTCGGACAAAAATGGCATACGCATTAATCAAATCAAAATAAAGAGACAATTTTCCGCTCGAAATGGGGAGCGTTTGCAAAAATGAAATGGTGTTGCGGTCAACCGTGTGCGTGAAGGGAAGCAATCGTTGATGAATGCTTGGAATGCCGATGGGGTGGTCGAGCGTGATGATGTCGTCCGTGATGTCATCGTATTTGGAATTGATGGCGTTTAACACGGATATTTCCACCGTGGATGTAGATGTGCGGTTGGAAAGATTGGTGTTGAAAATGAGCAGCCCCACCACCACGGAAATGAACAAGAAAGTGAGAAAGGTGAACAGAACCCCGCGCTGGCCGCGTGAACGGGAAGGCGAAAAAAGAAAATGATCTGATGAAACGGCTTCCGGCGTTTTACCCATGCAACCACACCCAATAATCCAGTGTGAAGAATTGTGTGGATGGATTCTGATAGCAGAATAAAACGTCGCGATTGTTATACGTGCATTCGGGAATGGTTTGAGCGGGGTTGACGACTGCCCACAGTTCTCCTTCCGCCCCCACGTTGTGGGTGAATGTGAATTCGCTGGTTGCACACCCGGGGTTGAGCGAACCGCAGAGCGCGGGAATAGACGTGCTGGTGATAAGATTCCCTAACGACGGGTCCGATTGGTAAAATGCGACGGAGGAAGCATTAGTGTCTTCGTTTCCCACACTCGAAACTTTGACCGTCAAATCCGTGTTGCTTACTCCCACTAAATTTCCGGAGACAATTTCCAGATTCAAATCGCGGTAGTTGAAGGACGCGGTTTCGAAGACATTCCAATCAATCGTAATGGAGTTTCCATTGGCATCCACATATTGAAATTGCGTTCCCGGGCTGGGTACCGAGATGAGCGTGGATGAACACGCCAGCGTAGAGGTGCATGGAATGTTGAACGTGTATGTGGATGTCCACGGCTGAGGTGCCTGCGTGTTGATGTCAAAAATGAGACTGCCCCCTGAAAATGTTCCATTGCCATCGTCCACAATATTGGTTCCAGCGGGAATGCTGGCAATCACATTAGCATCCGTAGCAATGAGTTGAATCTGCTGCGCAATGAGATTGTACACGTCAATGAGTGCATTCTGGTCCAGCGCTGCGTAATATTTTCCACCGGTTATGTTAGCAATGTTGGTGAGTTCGACAACATCTGCTTCGGCACCGAAGCCAATGGTGTAAATGATAATCCCGCTATTGCTTGCCGTGATGGCAGCTGTGCTGCTGTTCGCTCCCGAATTGGTTAGACCATCCGACATGAGGATTTGGAATTTGAGCGCGTTTGGGTTGTGGCGTGCACTATTCAATTCATTCGTAGCAGCGTTGATTCCATCCCCGGTGGCAGTGCCTCCGTTGGCAACCAGCACATTGATGTCTGATTTGACGAGCGTGTAAGTAATGGTTAACGTCTGATCCGTCGTAGCCGAACTCGAATAACTGATGAGCCCAATCTGGTCATTGTTGGAGTCCCACGCGTTGAAATCCATAAATGACTGCGCGGCTACCTTAGCCTGATTAATTTTGGGACCGAGCACCAAATCAAATGTCATGATGCCTTCGATGCTCGCATCCACGGCAATGAACCCCCACCCGTTTTGAATTTCGAGGTCGCGGTAATTATACGGCGTCGCATACGATTTGACAAACGTTGGAGAGGCGGGACTTGAAACATCAATGACTTGCAATGAACTTCCGTCTGCAATGTACGCATAATTTCCACTCACGCGCGTCGCGTAGGCTGTCCCCGGAGTGTTGTACGTCCCCACGGAAGACGGAAACGCGGGTGTTGACACATCAATGATGCGTAAACCCGAAGTTCCATCGGAAACATACGCGTAATTTCCGGCGAGAGACACATCATATGCCGTGCCGGGAGTGTTGTACGAACCTACTTGGACGGGGGTGGTTGAACTAATGTCAAAAACACGAAGACCTGCAGAACCATCCGCGACATACAAGGAACTTCCTTGCACGGCCATGCGCCACGGGTCGGCGAGCGACGCTACTCCTAAAACTGCTGGAGAATTTTTGGTGCTCGTGTTCGCGGCAATAAGCCCAGTAATGTAGCGCGTGGTGAATCGTGCGTCAAAGTTTTGATTCGTGCTGTTTTGGTACGCTGTCCCATTGGCATATCCATTTGTGCTGCGCGCCCCCCATTGATAATAGTTGGATGCATTGGTTGAACTTGTCGTGAGAACAAGATAGTAGGTGGTGCCGCTTGTCAGAGGGTAAGCGGATGGAAATGAAACGGTGATATCTTGGTAGGATGTCGTCAAACTAGCAGGAGTAATACTGGTCGAAGTCAAGTTGGCCCCCGTCAAGGAACTGCGGAGATTCACTTGCAAATTGTTTGCTGGGCTTCCTACTTTTCGCACGCTGACGGTAGCACCCGTGATGAAATCAAGCGCGGGAGTGAAGGATTGAGCTGCAGTAGTATTCGTCGCATTCTGTCCAATTTCTAAATGCTGATTTACGGTGGGCGTGTTGCTCTGGTCGCTCGTCCCCGTGCCATACGTCGCAACGTACGTGGTAGTGTCGAGCGAAAGCACGGCGTACGCATCTCCCCCCACATCCAGTTGAGACGTTGAAGAAGGCGACGCAGGGTTTGACACACTCGCAATGCGCAGGCCGGAGGTGCCATCGGCAAGATATGCATATGTTCCATACACGTCTACGTCACGCGCGGTTCCCGGCGAGTTGTACGTTCCCACCAAATTGGGCAGGCCGTAATTTGAAATGTTGATGTCGCGCAAACCAGAGGTGCTGTCTGCTATGTACGCCACGTTCGTGTCAAGTTCAATGCCTTGAGCATCGGTCGTATCCGCTTGTCCATCCCAGCTCATACTTCCTGAGCGGTCAAACACGAGCACCATGTCCACTGGTTTGCGTCCCCCGGTGTTTCCTGAAATTTGAAGAGTCACAGTAATGTTCTGGTCGCACGTGAGGGGGCCGGACGGCAAAACGTTCACGTCGAACGTGAGATTGACATCATTGGCAAATTGCGCAGAGAAGGGTGGGTAGGACGGAAATAGTGCCAGCGGCCATTGCGAGGGTACAGGAGCGGGAGTGGCGCTGCACTGCGACGCGGGCTGCTGCTGCAAAAAAATTCTTCGGCCGTGGACAAAGGAAGCGTTGGAAGGAAGAGTTGTTCCATAGTTGAGCGAAGACACATTCACGTCCGGAAAACACGATTGAAAATCCTGTCCGGAGCGGCACGAGTTCACATCCACAGGGTAACGTGTGAGGGTGAGAAAAACATCATACGCGGGGGGAAGGAGGCTTGTTGCACGCGTGTAGACATTTTGCAGCGTGGTGGAGGAATACCCATTCACATCCAATTCATTGGACATGAATCCGGAATGGTCGAGGGCGACAAACAAGTCATCCACATACTGATCCGCGACCCTGCGCTCCTCGAGTTGCGGGCTAGGTTGAGTGGGAGCGGAGAGAAAGACAAAAAGACTAGTAACTAAAATGAGTGCGAGCACCACATCGGCGCTGAAGGCGAATGCCCGGGGTTTGCGTGGAATAAAATTATGGTTCATAAATCATCAGTTTGAATGTCGTTTCAACCCCATTAATGGTAGCGAGGCGCTGCACCACACTCACGGGGCGATTGGAAGGGGGAAGTTGCCCCGCTGCGAGCGTAGCGCCGCCGGAAAATTCCACATAGAACTCGTACACTGGAATATTTAACCGAGTCTTTACTGCTGAATAATCCAAATTGGAATAATTGATGAACGCCACTACTTTTTGAGGGTCCAACACGCGGTCTTTTTGGGCCAGTCCAAATTGTACGACTGCATTGATATCATTTAACGTCTCCCAATTCGTTGGTGAACCGGGATTTTTGATGATGAACTCCGCGATGTTGGAAGCGATTCCATCTAAACTCTGGCGATTGACTGTTTCTTGAGCCGCATTCTGCGTGTTTTGCGCATACGTCATAATTCCAACGAGAATGAGGAGAAAGAGAAACGTCGCCATGAGGACGTCCGGAAGAGTGGCTTGCGCGCGGGATTTTTTTCCGAAAAAAATAAGCATGGAGAGCGTGCGCATGGTCAAACCTCAGTCAAACGTCCGTGTGGCCACCACGAATCCGTTGGGATTGAGCAGTGTGGCGGTTGTATTGGGCTCGCCCCACAGGGGAGTGGTCTGCCCCAAGTAGACGACGGTGGTGGTCGTGGTCCCGTTTCCAGTGTACACGCGCGCCGCCCCGTTGAGGATGAATGCTTCCGTGAACGTGATGAGAGTGGTGTCATTTCTCAACAGGGTAAAGCCCGTCAATTCTACTGGCAACAATGCAGTAAATTCGATGAATTCATTCGCCACTTGCCCCTCATCCACTTCCGTTTCTGTAATCACGATGAGCGGCGAGCCATCGGGAGCGAAACCGGGATTAGTGTAACCGCAATCCGCGCTGTACGCGAGGGAAATGATTTGGTACGCGCATGATTCGCCGCCGCAGAAATAATCCTGATACACTTTCGTCGTGCCCACACACGTGTAGGTGTCTTCTCCGCAGTCGGAAACATTGCACGAATTGCCGCTTGGAACATTCAACGAGACATCGGGAATGACTTCTTCATTAGTTGTTTCCGAAGTGAATGGAGCGCTCTCTTCTGCCCACACGCGGTCAAAAAGGACGAGGTAAGGATCTCGTTCCACGTCAGAACAGGCCACGTGAATGACATCTGGAGAAACTGCATAAACTTGAGGGTTGCTTCCGTGCACGACGATGGATGAATCAATAATCATGAAGTTGGATGCCACGAAACGGCTGACTTGTTTGATATGGATCTCTGCCCCTTGCAGATAAAATTTAGGATTGAGTGTGGGGTCGAGGACTAAACGCACGCGCACGCCGCGCTTGACCGCTAAACGCAGGTGGTCGCGCAGCACGCGGGGAGCTGGCGTACGCAGCACCGCATCAATCGTCTGCGTGGATGAGTCAATGTGCGTGAGAACTTTTTCGAGGCAATCGATTTCAGAACATGAAAAGGAAAGCGAACATTGGGCAGCCGCTTCCATTTTGGCCGCAGCCACATCAATGGGGGTTTCCACGAGCACAGGCTGTTCAAGAGGTGGCGGCGTGTACGTGGGGGCGGGAATCGTGGGGAGGTAGAATACGATGAAGCCTGCGACGAGAATAATAGCCAGCGGTCCCACCAACCACTTGAGCTCGAAACGAGAAGGAATACCCGCACGTTCAGGAGGCATATTCAAACCACGACCAGGTTGATGTTGTCTATATAGATTCCCAATCCTTCCCGCTTGTTATCCCAATCCGAGACCCCGCCGCCGATGTCCAAGTAATATGTTCCTGCTCCCGTGGCGAGCGATGAAATATCTTGATTGAAAAATACAGAAGTGTCAGTGGGTTGGTAGCTCCACCAAATTTCATCGGTTGCATCCTCATCCACATTCTGATCTAAATCGCTTCCTAAGTAGGTCATCGTGCTCACGTCCCGACCAAAACGGGCCTTGACCCATCCTTCTTCTCCCGCGTCTAAATTATTTCCCCACCCCGCGTCCGCATCAACGGTGTACGTGAAACTCAACAGGAGCGACGACCCTCCTTGAATGAGCGACCATTGATCCGCATTGATGTCAAATTGGATTCCATACGCTCCACTCGCGGCCATTCCAACAATGGCATTATCATCCGGATCAAGCGGCGCGGTCGAAACCCCTCCACCGAGTTTTATTTCGAGGCGTTTCGAATTAGACACATTGTCGTCCGAAATATTGTTATCCCCATCGGGGTCGACGTTGAATTGTACTGCAGAGGAAAGCGTTCCACCGTACACGTCCGCATTCCAATCCCACCCGTCATCTCCTGCGCCCGGACCAAACGTATTGGCGGTCGTGTTAATATCTGTGCGAAAATCCACGGGTTGAGGCAGGTCGACGAGAACTTCCCATAAATTAATGAGCGAACCCGCTTGAATATAGTTCACATCCACCCGGCCATAGTCAATAGAGATAGTGTCCCCCGCCCCATTGGGTTCATAAGTCATTCGAAATTTGGCGCTATTCGCCGCACTCCAATCCGATATGCATGAAATCAAATTGCCTGACTGAAAATATGTTTCAGTGAAAACGGGCGTGTACGCATTAACATCCGCCCATGCAGCGCCGTCCCAGCATTGCACACGATTTTTGGTGCCGTCTAAACCCAAATGACTCGATTCAAAATGTTTAGCGAGGAAACGGACGTCAGTAATGATATTGGCCTGCGTCAAACCCAAATTGGAAAAACGGAACTCTACGTAGTCCATAGGATAGCTGCCATCGTCGCGCGAAACCGCATAAGAAGCATCGTCGGCCAGTACTTCACTATACCACGTGTTGCTCTGGTCATCAATCAGCAACAGCACGCCGCCGCTCTGATTGGAACCAGATGATGGCGGGACGGACGGAGGGGAGAGGGGAGAATAATTCAAATCATTCGTGAACACGACCGTGCCATTCACATCAAATGCTTTTATTTTTCCGGGATACAATTGCACGTTTTGCGCCTGTCCTAAAAATCCGCAGTATGAATCGCCCACAAAAATACGGCCGTTCACCACATTTGTATCCAAAAGCAATTCAAAAATAGTTTCCGTGTAAGGGGGATTTGAACTCATGTACGTAATAATTGTCGAAAGTTTAGTGCAAACTTCATCTTCTTGAACATTCTGCTGATTTCGTTGAGCGTCATTTTTAGTCTGTTCAATAAACAATTGCACGATCACAAAAAGAAAAAGAACCATGATGACGGCGATGAGCATTTCGGTAGACACTTGCCCCCGCCCAAATTCCATATGGGCGTTCGGTGTAGAGTTACCGCTTCGCGGTAACTCGTTTGTTTTTTCCCCGGGCTTTTTCCTAAAAAGGCCGTTTGTCATATATTCGTCACGCTCGCGTTGGCATCTCCCATCGCGACGCGGAGAGAGTACAACCCCTCTTGAAAGTACAAATAGGCCGGGTCGATGGTAGCTTTGGTGAACGTAAAAATGTCCGTGGTGGAACCGTATTGCGTGAGTTTA
>CAYIIU010000012.1:0-14591 GCA_964363635.1 uncultured archaeon | reverse complement strand
AGTTTAGCCCGCACCACATTTTGGTCGACTCTGAACTCGGTGAGACCCACCGGAAGTTTCACATCGATGATGATGGCATTCCCCGGCCCTTTAGCATAAACGAAATCCACCGCAGAGGCCACCGAATCAACCGCCGATTGAGACTGGACAATCTGAATCGTGTTGGAATAATTGGCGTACGCATACGCAAAAAGGAGCGTGGACATGAGTAAGAGGAAAGCGGTGAAAACGAGATATTCGAGGCCTACTTGGGCGCGGGAATGCATGAGGAAACCATTTAAATCGGCAATAAAAACCCCCTGCAGAGAAGGAGGGGTTAAAAGTGTCAAGGCCTTATGTATAGATTAAGCATGAAATCCGACAATAAACTCGTTTTCTACAAGATGCTGCTCGACAAGTACGCGGATATCATCAACCAGAAAGAACAACGCACCGTGGGGGAGATTAAATCCCTCATCAACCCGGACGATTTGAGCGTGCAAAGCCTCGTGGCCAAATTCAAACCCGACACATTCACCATGGAAAAAGATTATTTGTACACGGCCCAACAACTGTTTGAGTTTGTCACGCAGGAAATTCATTACACGCCGAATGAACTTAACATCAACTTCTGGCTCACTCCCACTGACATTCTCGCCAACAAAGTTTCCGACGATGAAGATTTGGCCGTGCTCGTGTGTACCAGTTTGTTCGCACTCGGCGATGTTAATGTGATGGTCTACGTCATGGAAATGGAAGACCTGCGCACGCACGCCGTGGTCATTTCAGACATCAATGGAAAAACCTTGTTGCTCGACCCGAGCGTGAGTCATGGTTTCTTCAAATACTATGGTGACAAATCATACGTCTTCAAAAAATACCGATTTGAAGGAAAAAAACTCAAACGTGCACTGTACCGATTCAACGCCGCAACATATGAACAGTTCCTATGAAGAAAAAAGAAAAAAAATGCGTGAATTAACCATTGCCCTAAAAAGGAAAGCGTGGAAAAAGTAGTGCATGAACTCTATAGAGATTCCGGGAAGCACGCTGCACTATCTCGCCCAAAAATGGAACGACGAATGGACAGGCGGATACATCCAACAGATGCGCGCCGCGGGAGAGGACACGTTCATTATTAAGATTCACACGAAGAAAGGAAACATCGACGTGCTAATCGCACTCCCCTACGTGATAATGGAAGCCCAGCGCAAATGGGAAAGCGCGGAAGAGCAGCCCGCACTCGTGAACGCTACTAAAAAAATTCTCGACAATGCCCGCATTGAACGGGTGGAACAACTAGGGAGCGACCGCATCCTCAAAATAATAGGAGAAAACGCCAACATCATCATCGAACTATTTGGAGAAGGAAATATCATCATCACCAACGAAAAAGATATTATTCAGTTTGTGCACCGTGCCAAAGAATGGAAAGGCCGCACGCTGAAAATGCGCGAAAAATATGTGGCGCCGCAGAATGAGTGGAAAAGCCTCGTTGAGCGTGAAAAAACAAATGCAAAACCAAGCGGATACACTCTTGCCCCCGAAAAAAACAAATTACGTTTGCTCCCAATGTTTGAAAAAAAATCCGAAGCGGAAGATTTACAGATTATTTTTGGAAAAATGGAACAGTTGATTGTGGATGCGTGGAAAAAACCAGTAGTGGATTCTAAATTGGAAACGCAGAAGAAAGCACTGATGGTCAACGCGGCTCGTCAAAAGGAATTGTTGAAAGAATGGGAGAATAAAATCGCCGAACAACAAGCCGCGGGAGAATGGATGTACGAACATTTTGGAGAAGTGCAGCAGTTGTTAGGGGCCGTGCAGCGCGGAATGAAAGCAAAAGTTCCCGAGCGAGAGATGCTGGAGGAAATCAGAAAAAAAATGCCTTTTGTTAAACGTTTGGATTTGAAAACGGGCACCGTAGAACTAGAACCGACAAAATAGTCCTCCAAACTTTTAAAAACCAAGCAAACTTTTGTTTGCTGGCATGATAAACCGCTGGTTTACCATGAAGTTTGATCAAAACACGCGAACATTTCAATGATACTTTCATTTTCAAAAGAAAATTGAAATTAGGGGGTTTGCGATAAACAAACCCTTCATTTCTCTTCTAAAGATGTTATTTCGCGCTCGTCCACAATAAACACGTCTGAAACGGCGGTTACGGCGGCGTACGGAATCTGAATGACCCGGTCCTGCATGTTCATTCGCTTGATGACTTTGGACTCGGCGTCCACTTCCACAATTAATGCTTCAATGTTCCCCGAATTCTCGTCCACAAGCAGATCTGAGAGCCGTCCGACTTCATCTCCGCGGTTGGTAATCACTCGTTTTGTCGCCAGCTGGCGTGCGATGGCATATTTGTACATAGTTAAACAAACCCCCTATGTGCGGGAAGAACGCAAACCGGATATAAAAACGTTTTCCAAGCGGGAAACCAAAAGGGCAAAAAGAGACCTAAACCCGACCAAATGTTATGTTAATCTCTCGTTTTTCTTCGTGCACGGCGAAGAGGTAAACGATTGTACGCGGAAGAAGGATACATGTCCCGCATCGCCTCACGTTCCAGCCGTTTTCGAAACGAATAAGGGGTTTCGATTCTCCGCTTACGGATGGGATGGGGGTGGTCTTCCATTCGTTGAGAGTATTTTTGGAGTTTTTTAGGTCGACGGAGGGGCCCTTTTTAACGATTCGGACGTGTTTTGAGTGATGAACCTCCCTATTCTAGGGCAAAACCCCATTTTAGAGGAAAATGCCCCAATTGAGAATGAAAACGTGGAAGAAAATCCCGGCCAGCTCAGCCCGCGCTACAAAGCGGAGTTGGAGCACCAGCAATATCGTCTAGTCGGGAGTCATTCCGCCGTGAAAGTGTGTGGGTGGACGAAGAACATGCTGCGCGGCGAAGGCGGATGTTACAAATTCAAATTTTATGGAATTCAATCACATAAATGCATGCAGATGACCGTCAACATGAGTTGTGCCAATCGATGTACGTTTTGTTGGAGAGGATACAAAGCTCCCGTGTCAAAAGAATGGAACTGGCAAGTGGATGAACCTGACTTCATCATCGACGAGGCCATCAACGCCCATCTTACCTTGTTGAACGGATTCGGAGGAAATGAAAAGGTTTCAAAAGTAGCGTTCGAAGCGAGCAAGCACGTGGGCCACGTCGCGTTGAGTTTGACGGGCGAACCTATTGCGTATCCCAAAATCAACGAGCTGTGTAAAAAATTTCACGAGCGTGGCATTTCAACATTCCTCGTGACGAATGCACAATATCCTGAAGCCATCCGAAACTTGAACACGATTACACAATTGTATCTCAGCATCGACGCCCCCACCGAAAAAATTTTGAAAGAGCTGGATGTTCCCTTGTTCACGGATTTTTGGACACGTTACAATCAAAGCCTCGCCGCATGCGCGGAAAAAAAATACCGCACGACTGCACGGATGACAATCGTCAAAGGAATTAACGATGTTTTGCCCGAAAATTATGCACAAATCATTCGAAAGGGAGACTTTGACTTTGTTGAAATCAAAGGGTATATGCATGTGGGAGAAAGCCAGAAGCGTTTGTCGCGCGAACACATGCCCACGCACGAATACGTGAAGGAATTCGGCAGCAAAGTCCTTGAATCCCTCGCCAACGACTACGAATTCGCCGGCGAACACGTTCCGAGCGACGTCATTCTCCTGTCGAAAAAGAAATACCACAAAAAAACATGGATTGATTTTGAAAAATTCTTCGAACTCGTCAACGTGAAAACCCCCCCTGCCAATTTGGATGCGGAGTGGTATTCCAAAGGAACTCAAACCGTCAAAGAAAGCGAAAAAGATTTGGGTGTAATGCAATAATATTTTTTTGAATTAAAAAAACGAGAAAAAAACATTAATTTTTGGCCGTCCTTTTTTCACTGGGAAGATGATAGTATCTCTCCCACACCCGTGCATTCAAATCCCCCAAAAAGTGAAAAGAGCGCGTGCGCGTCGTTGATTTAAAACGCGTGCGCCGGACGCGGGATTTTTTAATAATGGTGCCAATAGACTGGTTGGTAGTGCGAAGCGCTTTAGTTACGGCGGGATTTGATTTATCCAAATCGACCATCGAGCGGGCGCGGACAATCGTTTTTCCATCCAAGTCGAAGCGAATCCAGCGGAACATTTTTCCTCCGCGGATGACGCGTTTTTCCAAATGAAATTCGACCGAAGGAAATTGTTCACGCAAAAAAAAAGTGACTCCGATAGGATGATTCAAAAGCGGAGCAAACCAACGGGTATGCATCAAAAAAATAAAACCAAAGGGATTATTAAAGACCCGGCTATTTTGGATGGGAGGGAAACAAATGAGCAGCGAAAGTCACGACAAAAAAGGAATTTCGGGAAAAATGGCGTTGGGCATTGGCCTCATTGTCATTGGAATTATTTTGGGAGCATATCTCGCAGATGCATTGAACCCGTGGATTAACCCCGGAAAGACCCAATTGGTCCAAAATACCGAAACCATTCAGGCGCAAAACAAACTGCTCAAGGAACAAGTGGATTGCCTCGTGAATGGAATAAACTTGAGCCACGGAAAAGCAGCTATTGATGAGTGCACCTGACCAAATTATCCATGCCCGATTCCATACGGGGCCGGAAGTCGCCGGCCGCGCGACCTCTTTTTCGCGAACCTTTTCCTAAAAGGCTCGGGCACTCGGTTTTCGCCAACCTTTTTACAAAAGGTTGATGGTCGTTCGGCAGACTACTATCGAGGGGTCTTCAACCCCTCACGTAGGTTTTTAATCAATTTTTAGCAAAAATTTTCCCTAGGTTTTTAATTAATACGCGCGAGCGCACATGCATGCGCGCCATTTTGATCATTTTTTTGGTTGTGATTGCCAGCGGATGTTTGAAGGGACAGCTTTCCCCAAGCGAAGCGCAGCAGTGTTTGCTTTCAACGAGTGTGGAACCATCCCTCCTGCCGAAATGCGGGCAAACGTATGAGTGCGAAGCAAAATTGGCAGACGCGTTTCCCAGCAGGTCTTTCCAGAACATCCCAATAGGAGCGGAAAGCATCCGCGCGCGAAAAGGGATTGCTGGAACGTGGAGCAAAATTCAAGCAGCTGCCAAAACAATAAAACAAATTCATGATTCATGCACCACCATGCAGGCGGCAGACATTATTTCATTAACGATAACGAGCGCGAGCGAACTGCAGAATGCGCTGAAAGCAAGTGAGGAATCGCAGGAATTTACATATCGCGCACTTGAGAAAAGCATCGAATATGGAACAACCCTTGAACTGGAAAACATCAAGGATACGGGCGCATTTGAAAAATTTGCCAAACTACTGCAAATGGGCCATGAGCTGCAAACGCAAAACACCGCCAGTGAATGGGGGCAGATGCAGGAGGCGAACCAAAACTATTTTGAAAAAATAGCCGAGACAATTGCACAAAACAAGGCAGGAAGTTATGGAGTTGAATGGGCAAGCGTCTTCGGAGCATACCGCACGGGCGTTTCCATGATATCACCAGATCGGGCACGCATCATTACTGCGGTATCGCCGCTCTGGCAGGGCGCATTAAGCGCTGTTTTGGGAAAAAGCAAAAGTACAAATGCGATGAAAATAGTGTCTGAAATTTATGCGAATGAAATAGTAGAACATGTGGAACAAGTCGTAGCGCCCGACAATGGAATTGTGGTGCAGGTATGGAAAAATATTCTTGCTTTTGACAAAGAAATTGACGCGTTAAACGATTATGAGCTGAAAATAGAAAAGGAAATTACAACTAAATTGGAGGATGCACGCCGCGCCGGGAAAAATAATGAAAAACTGAATCAAAAATGGGGGGAGTTAAGTAAAAGTGTTGGAAGCTGGGTGCGTGCACGTGGAGAAGCAATTCCGAATGGAGAATATTGGAATGTTAGCGCCGAATTGATTGAATTATCAGGGGACGCCGAGTCATTAAGCTGGGCGCGCGTGCAGCAGACCAAAAGCGCGGGAAAAAGAATAGCGGAGTGGAGGGAATTAAGCCGAAAAACCGGGGATTTAGTGCAAAAAATAAATGAAAACGACGCACTCAATGAAGAGTGGAGGGGAAAATGCGAACAGTTGCTCCTAGAAAATGAAATTGCTGCAAATAATACGGTTCAAAATGCAGACGACTGCCAAAACGGGGTGGATGTACTGAAGCTTAAAACGATTCAAAAAATGGACGTGGCAAAACAAGCGGCAGAAAATGAATTGAACATATGTGTAAGTGAATTAAATGAAATTGAACGCGCACTCGAAAAGGAAGAAACGGCAAGCGAATGGTACACTAGTAATTTTGACGAGACGGGCGCTGAAGCGTGTGAGAGCGCGCGAATGAACTTGTTGAACGTATACGAGGGCAGGCCGCTGACACTGGAATGGAATGAAAAATGGAGAAAGTTGGAACGTGAATGGGAAGCGGTGCAATATGCCATTAGTGTCCTGCCCGAATGGAACGAAAAAATGACCGCACGGCAAACAGCGGCGAGCGCACAAAAATGGTTAGCGGAAAAAAAAGGGCCATTTACTTCGAATACGCTGCGCACAAAAATAAATGGCATTGAAAACATCATCGCGGGATTGGAGGAAAGTATCGATGTGGCAATTCGTGAAGCAGCAGACCGAATAAAATGGAGCATAATCAAACCGGCGGTAGTGCACGCCAACACAAATGGAAACGCCGCACTGGAAGGAAACATTTTTGCCTATTGGGGAAAGGCAATCGAACACCCGTTTGTGGTTGGTCTTTCTAATCCGGGAATACAGACTATTACAGGGGTAACGGAACCCATTCAAGGGGATTTGGGAGAAGATGAAATTATTTTAGATGGGGATATTTTGCCGGAAAAGGGGATAATAATCAAAGGCGAGGGAATAGGATCGTTTGCGCAGGTGGAGACAATGAACTACGAAGCTACAATTGCTGGAAAACGAGCAAGGGTGATTCAGAAAGATATAGTGACCACGGCATTCGCACCCATGCACGTACAATGGAAATGGAACCCTCCTGCAGGAATCGTTTGGAGCAGCGCAATTATTTCAGCCGGAGGAAAACAAATTGAAACGGGTGAAGAAAATGAAAATAAAATAATAGAGATAACAGCAATTAAAGAAAAAACAGAAATTACATATGAATATGAAGTGGATAACGCGATTGTTGTGGAATCAATGATGAAAAATCAAACGAGCGGGTGGGGCCGGGTATACACGGAATATGAAATCACGGCCCAAAATACGCTTGCGGCTAAAATAAATGCGACAATCTTTACCGGGGCCAGTGGAGACCCGCTACTAACAGAAACGATTTTTATCACAAATGAAAATGGAGAAAAATTAAACTACCAGTTAGACGCAGTGGGAACAATACTATTGTCAAATCAAAAATTGGAGAAAAATGAAACAAAAAAATATACAATAGTTATTGAAATGATTGAAGGAATAGAAGAATGGGAAAGCGTAATGGCGCGTTTGCGCCTTGAATTGGAACAAATGGAACACTCGCGGGATGAAATGATTGCAAACGAAGCTGGAAAACTAAAAATAAAACTATTGGAATTGCACCGCGAGCAAAACACAGCGGCAATCGCCCAAAAAATGATTTCCATTCAAATGGGCGCGAGTGCACTAGCGCTGCGCCAAGAAGCATACGAAAAAGAATGGGCCGCGTTAGAAGCCGAATGGACAGATATTCTCCAAAAAAACACTCAAAATAACAGTAAATGGACAGTGCAGGGAAACACCGCGCTGTTAAATCGAAGTAAAGCAAAACTACTCGAGGCCATTCAAAAAATAGTGAGTGAAAACACCCCTGCGATAGGGGAAATAAAACCAGATGCTTCAGAACAGCAAAAAATAATGGGGGAAGTTAAAGAAATAGTGGCGCGGACGCAAAAAAATGTAGAAGCATATGAGAAAGCTATGAATGCGGGATGTGAAAAATTACTTTTAATTAATTTTGTATGCCCGATTACAGAGGACACGATTCGAAATGACAAAAAAATAATCAGCAATGATAAAAAAATGACAGAAAAATTAGAAGAGAAGTGGAAAAAATTGACCGCAGAAAAGCGGCTCGAAGAATGGGTGGATGTTCATGGAGAATGGGCGCGAATAAACGAAGAAGTAAATGAAATAAATGAAAAAATGGAAAAAGCACTGCGTGTGCTGCGCAATGCGGCTGCCGAGCGGGTGAATAAGCTGAAGCAGGAAACGCGGGGAAATAATAATGAAGAAATTATGGCGGCGGTCGAAAAGGCAACATCCATGGTGGATAGCGGAGAATTCGGAAAAAGTATTTTCATCGCGCAAAGTATGCTTAACTATTTGAATGGAAATAAAATCACGGGACTGGCAGCCATTCCACTGCTTGCGTGGCCGTTTGTTGGAATTATTGTCTTAGTCGGGGGGTGGATTGGTTGGAGAGAGTGGAAGAAAAAAAATGCGCAAGTAATTCCTATTCAGACTATCCCCCGCGGCAACACTAATTCAGATCCGGCGAAGAAAATCGCCGCGTCTGTGCGCCGGCCCATGCTAAAGGAATCCCCACCAGAAGGCAGAGGAGCAGGAGGAATACGCACGCAAGTGCAGCCAACGACGCCTGCCCGGATTGAAGAGGAGAACTCCCGCTCAACGTTGAACCCAAGAACGCGGCCACAAAAAGGAGAACGACGCTGATGAGGATGGGAACAATTGAATGTAAAATAGCGCGTCCAAGCCGCCGTTCATCCCGCGCCACAATGGCAGAAAAAGTAAACGAAAATATGATCAACGCAGCAAAACGGAAGCCGGGCAAGAAAACGAAAGTAAGGTAGGAGAGGATTATCATTCCCAGTGAAACATACCATTCATTCGTGCGCATGATTTCAACCCTCCACGTTCACGGGCATCAAATAGAAACCGTTTGGATAAAGCGCAATGATGTATGGTCCCTCATTCAGGAGTTGTTCTGCAGGAATATAGGTGAATTGATTTTGAACAAAAGTAGGATAGGTGTTGAATTGTGTAAGGGTATTGATGGATGCGTTGAGAATAATCACCACATCTTGGTCAGTGGCGGCGGGGTCATTCGCAAACTGTACGGAGTTGCCGCCCGGTAGTAGAAGTCCCACGCGCCCAGCTTGCTCAACGACTGCTTGCGGGTTATTGGCAAACGTTTGCTCAATAGCATGAGTGACTTTTTCGATGAACGGATTGTAGGTGGGAAGCGAACTACTAACAAGAGCAGTGGGAGAAAAATTGGGCGCGAGCACGTACACAGCAACAAGACTAATGATGATGACGAGGCCGATTCCAATCGTCGTGCGGGAGAATTCCATGCGAGTACTAATGAAAACGGCTATTTAAGTGTGTTGAAGAAGAAAAGCAAAAAAAATGAAAAAAAGAATGGCTGTCGAGGAAAAAATTCCCCGAACATCCATGAAATACGCGAACAAACATTACTGCACGACTTGTTCAGTTTTGGGTCGGCGGAAATTAGCGTAGGGGCGAAACTTCGTTTTCGTCCAAGCAGTAGGCTGTTTGGAACGAAGTTTGAATTCTTCTTCCAAAAGTTTTAGGCGCAATTCCTCGGTGACTTCGATTTTCATGGGAAACCCCCTTCCTTGGTTGTGAACACTAGATTCAAATGCCAAAAGGCTCATTTTTCGACATTTGTTAAAAATAATTCTAGGAATACATAATAGGGCGTTTGTTGTATATAAACATTACTAGAGGGGCTTTAAACTAGTCAATAAGAGATTTATAGGTGATTTGGCGAACTCAGGCTTTTAAATGGCAAGAGAGGGGGGTAAGTATGCAATCATTGAAGAATAGAAAAAAACCTGAAGGCAAAATTGTCAAACCTGAAGATAAAATCTGGCGAGAACAGTTTGACCACTTGAGTAAGGATGACCATTTGGAAAAGCTTCATTTGTTGGGGTTGGATGATGAAGAGGCTGAGGTTTTAGTGGATGACTTTGAGGAAGTTAAAAAAGGCAGGAAAGGAAAGATTTTGCAAGATTTGGAAGAAGAAGCCGGCGCCGCAACCACAGAAGACAAGTCCAAAGACGAAGATCAAGAAGAATAGCTTTGTTCAAGTATAGTGTTTTATCCTGCAAAACGTATACGTTAGAATGGATGACCAAAACGCACCCGTGCAAAAAAAATTGATGGAAGAAAATATTTCCATTTCAACATCAACACCCACTCCTTCGATTGAAAAAACAGAAAACGAAGTTGAATTGACACCCAAACATGCATTTTCCGCACAGCGTGAAAAAATTCTCACGCAATTCAAGCAAGAATTGATGGTTACAGGATATTCGCCGCGCACGGTAAAGATGTACCTGTTGTACGTGCAAAAATTGTTGGAGCAAACTCCAAAAATGCCGAACGACATGGACAAACAAGATATTGTGAGTTTTCTCGCAACGGCGCGGGAGAAAAATGTGTCAAATGCAACGCTTTCGCTCATGCATTCTGCATTAAAATTTTTTTTCCAGCAACACATTGGAAAAAAGATTATTGATGATGTCAAAATACCCAAAAAAGCAAAGAAATTGCCCAGCGTACTAACAGTTAACGAATTGAAAGACATTTTCAAGAACACCAAGGTAGGAAGAAACCGATTGCTACTGCAATTCATTTATTCGACGGGCGTGCGCGTCAGCGAAGCAGTAAAAATGCGCGTGGAGGAATTAGATTTTGATAATGCTACGGCAAATGTGAAGAGTGGAAAAGGAAACAAAGACCGTGTCGTTGTATTGTCGCAAAAATGGATTACGTTTATTAAAAAATATTTGAATCGAAAAAAAAATCAGAGCGAATATCTGTTCAGCAAAAAAAATGGCAAACAACTTTCAACCGACACAGTAGAGCGCATCATCAGAGAAGCGGCCAAAAAAGCAGGTATCACCAAGCGAGTAACCCCGCATGTATTACGACATAGTTTTGCTACGCATTTGCTGGAAAGCGGTGAAAACATCCGGAAGATCCAAATTTTGCTCGGACATGCCAATCTTAGCACGACATCCATCTACACCCACGTAAGCAAAGAAGAATTGAGAAAAGTACAAAGCCCGCTTGACAATATGTAAAAAAACAAAAAAAAATGCTAAATTAAAAAATTTTAAAAAAAAAGTTTTGACATTGAGTAACAAAAACCAAAGTTATGTATCAAATTAATACATAATTAGTAGTTTGTTTGGTTTATGCCGACATTAACTTTTCCACCACCCCCATTACTTCCACTACTTTTGGGAAAATGAGAACGCGTTGCCACCCAAAAAATGGTTTGATTACATAATTTTGATTACTAACTATAAAAAATGGTTAAAAAAAAATCTTTTGTGATTTTTTCCTGTTTAATTGTATTTTAATCATCTTTTGACGAAATTTTTACACAAGATTTATATACGAAATTCGGGTTCTATGTTGCACTTGATTTCTAAGAAATTCAAGGGGGAATTATATTATGACGGTACGCCTATCAAAACTATTCGGAATGGACATCTATACGGATAACGCAGAATACAAAGGTAAAATTTTCGATCTGGTTATCAACTTAGAAAAAGGAAAAATTGAAACAATGACAACAGAGCCTTTGAAAGTTAGAACAAAACAGGAAGCTCGAAAGATTATTTCGGAAAAAAGCATTCCCTATCAGAATGTTCTTTCAGCCAAAGATATCTTGCTTGTAGGAACGCGTGCTCGGCCCGCCCCTGCTGAAGAACCTGATGAACAACCTACTCAACTTCGACGACCTGCTTATCGCCCCTATACACGACGATAATCAGGTAAATATTTTTTTTTGGCTACCGCCAAACCAAATGTATAAATAGTATTTATGTCCTATAAAGCAACATAAACAAAATTGTATTTTATTAATTTATTTTATTGTGATTAGTGGAAGTATAGGGGGTGGTAACGTGGCAAATGCATATTATATTCAATATAAATTTATCTTACCAGAATCAATCAAACATTCGACGTATACGTACCAAAAGCTTTTTCGGGCCATCTATGGGTATACTCAAAACGTGACCAAATCAAATGGAAAGGTTTACCATTATCATAGAAAAGGGGTTTTGTCAGAAACTCCCTATCTTAGGCCTGGAAAGAATGCGGTAATCATTCACCCGTCAGCCTTTCCAAAAATCAAGCAATTCTTTGCCACGGGGCAGAATCCTTCACACAACTGGCGCACTAAAGGAGATTGGAAAGCCGTCTATTACATGGATGAAAAGGAAGTAGACGACTCTAAGCTTGTTTCTGCTTTAGAAGACTGGGTCGATCGCACGTATATCGTTGCCAACGAACGCAATCCGACTAAAATTCATGACGAATTAAGCACAATCTTGGACAAGCAAAAGCTTGGCGACCCCCCTGAGGAAAGCAAAAAATCGCGAGTTCTAAACGAAGCCAATTCAATCATCGGGAGTGAATGGTTCAAAGCGCACCATTCTAGAAGCCAAAAATTAATTGATTTTAATGAAAAAGTGAAATCATTGAAGGGGTTGTGATGGCACAACCATTTCATTCTCTATTTCTTCCTGTAAATTGATGGTTTGCATTAAGTTCTTTTTTCGCCATCTCATTTTTCCACCCAACATGTTGGCTTCCAGCATGCCTGCATCCACGAGGGTTTTCAAATAGGGGTAAAGGGAACGTTCATTTTGATACTGAATACCGAATAACTCATTCACTCGTCTCAATATCTCTTCCATAGTAATCCATTCTTCAAAATCCAATACTTTGATTATGTGGTGCGCTTGGCTGCCCTCTTTGAACTTCAAATAGCTCCACACATTAATGACTTTATACTGTGGTGCACTCATTTGTCCAACTGCGTTAACCCCATTGCGTGCTGCGTTATTGTTGTTAATTCTTTGATTGTGAAAAGTGCCCTCGCTGCTAGTGCCCTCATTCGCCCAGTCTTGGAGCGTTCTAAGGCTTTCAAACACCTTTCTAAGGATCAGTTTAATCATGGTAATTACCGTAATGACCGTAATTACTTAAAAATCTTACGGTAATTACTAGTAATTACCAAAAATCAAACAACGGTGCTTAGTCATTACCGTAATTACTGGGGTTGTTAATATTTGAATAATAAATAAGTCAAAAATTGTGAGTGAGGGCATACAAACAGAATAATAACTTTCAATAGTTTAAAATTTGTTAAAACTTGGGGTGTTGGGATGAAAAAAACTGCTAATGAGACCACAAAATTTGAAAAAATATACGAAACACTTGAAAAATTGAATAATGAGATACAGAAAAAGGGGGTTTTTTCAGGCTTCTATTCGGCCTAGTAAAAGCAGGAAAAAATGAGTAGCGGGGGAAGGATTTGAACCTTCGATCTTCGGGTTATGAGCCCGACGGGCACTCCAGGCTGCCCCGCCCCGCTATTTTCACGTTAATTAATTACTGTTGATTTTGCCTTTATTCCTTGAATTCTTGCCATTTATTTTTACTAGCGTTTACTTTTTAATTCGGGTCGATTGTCCAAGATTGTGTGTTTACAGTGTCTTCTGCAACTGCCCCAACTCTTCCGTTAGTTCCTTTATTTGCACTTGAATTTCCTTCTGTCTTTTCTTTCCATCCACTGGATTCATCATTTCCCCGCATTCCGGGCAGCGAAATTCATACTGCGCTGCAATCTCGAATGCCGTATCTTCACATCCTTTTTTGCAGATGAAAATTTCATGGCTTCCATCGAACTTTGCTTTCTGTTCCAGTTTTTGTAATTGTTCGGCTTGCTGTTCCAAAATTAATTCCACAATTCTCCGCTGCTTGATCTCCCATGTGTACGTATACCATCCTGAATTTTTATTTTTGGTTTTGTTGTAGCAGGCAATTCCTCGATAGTGCAAACGGTTGAGAATGCTTCGTATTTCCGTAATTTTTTTTGTTTTCATCCGCGTTTCAATGTCTTGGTCTAGGCATTTTCCATTGTTTTCCAAGCAGATTCGTACGACTTCAACGGCTTCTTCTCCTCCCACATTTTGGAGAAATGCTTGTGTAATTTTGTAGTTCAAAATAGCGGCCGGGTTGGGTGCCGGGTTTGAGGGGGGTGTGGGCATACTTCTTTTACGTCTCATTAGTCATTTAAACCGTTCACGCGCTCCACTCGCTTACCTCTCTTCTCTGGAATGACTGTTTTTCGCGCCCCCGGGAATGTAAATGATTCTTCTTTTCCTTCGTTTAGCCGGTGCATAAACACTGCTAATGCGGCCACTTCACTATGGGGCTGCCGCGTGATGCTTATGTTGTAATCGGCTTCGTGGTATACTTCTCCCGGGACTTTTTCCGAGCCGATGACTATGGTAATCTTCTTTTTTTTTCTAATTTTTTTCATTATTTTGTCACTCGGTTTCTCCCCATACATGGTGAGGTGCACCACTTCATTTCCCTCGCGCTGGTTTTTTCGTATGCGTGCGAGCATGTTGTCATCGTATTCCACTTCAAAATTCCCCCCAAATTCGGTATTGATTCGTTTCACCGTTTCCCCAATTCCGCGGTCGGTGTTGCCTGCCAAAATAATGCGTTTGGCTCCGAATGCGCGTGACACTAGGCAGCAGTGGGTGGTGATGCGCAAGTCCCGATATGCTCGTTCGCT
>CAYIIU010000011.1:0-38669 GCA_964363635.1 uncultured archaeon | reverse complement strand
TTGGGATAGCAACCCCAAAATACCACTCAAATCAGATAATCATGCAACACAGCAAATTTTTTTGGTAACTTGACTCGTTTTTGTATCCATTTTTCATCACCGCGTGCATATACTGGGCTTTCGCCCAATAAATAGAATAAGGTGTCGGGTACCAACGGCGTTGGTACCCTAACTTCGTGGCGGCCGTGCGAAATCGGCCTATTCCTCAATGTCTTCGATTCCGCGTTCCGTAACGGCGTACACCGCTTCTCCGTCTGGCAACGATGGAGAGTCAACCAATTTAGCAATGCGCTTATTTTCTTTCCCTTTCCGCAGATACAATCGCGTCTTGCTGTTGTGTACGATAAACCCGTTGGCGATATAGTTTTCGGTCCCCGGAACACTAATATCATACAATGGCTTATCATTTTGAATTTCTTTCACGCTTCGCACTTTCTCCAACCAAACGTGGTTGTCCAATAGGTTTTCAATGAATCGCTTGGCTTTTTGGGTTTCTGGGGATAACGATTGTTTTTCGTTGAGTGCTGATCGAATGGTTTCTAATTCATTCAATGTTATGTATGGATAGTTTCTGGGTGTCAGTACGTTGGATGCAAATCCATATTCTTTTCGCAGCATTTCTTTTACAATGCTTCTTGGAATAGGGACTATTTCTTTGGCTTTTCTTTTGTTGAATGATTCCGTCCAAGAAGCCAATTTTTCTTGTTTGTCTTCTGCCGTCAACCCAATGTGTGCATGGAACTTTACCACGTCGGAGCTAAACATCTCTAGCATTGGAAATTGTTTTTTTCCATTCAATCGCAATCTGGAAGCGATTCCAAACCGTGTTAATAGCAATTGAATTTTTTGCAAAAACATTTTATCCTTTTGTGCGATGCTTATTTTTCTCGTTTTTTTATCCACGCTTCCTTCTGCATCAACGAAACCGCGGATGAATGCGGCAAGCACTTCATTAGGCGATTTTGAAGCAAGCTCTACTGCTTGAGGTTTCAACTCTTCGAACATGGAGGCAATGGCTTTGCTGTTGATGGTTAACTGAAAGCAGTTTTTTTTGCTTACTTTTGAAATCATTCCTTGAACCCCAAAAACGGTTTCGAACAACGTTGAGTAGTGTTCAAGCACTTGTTTTCGGGCATCTTTGAATCGAACGCATCGTTCCTCAATGTGTCCATCCCCAATCAAGTAACCCATGATTTGTGCTATTGGCAGCGTAAAGGATTCGGGTGTTTGGATGAAGTGGTGCTTATCGGTTTCGATGGCTTGAATGTTTTCAAGCAATTGAACACTGGCGCCATTTCTCACCATCAGCAATACATTGGATTTGGCTGTAGGGTACGATTGATTGGATACTCGGCGCAATTGCCTAGGGGTAACACCAATCAATTCTTTTGGGAATTGTTTTCGATTAAACCCCTGTTCTTTCAAAAAACTGGAGACGAATTCATTTCCTTGCTTGCTGATGATAACAATTTCTTCCACTTGGGGCGGAGTGATTCGTTGGATGCTTGTTTCTGGAACCACTGTTTTGGCGTGGAACAAGTAATCTCCTTTTTGGATGTCTTTTGCCTTTACCTCTGCCACATCTAACCCGTCGAGTTTGAAGAATCGATGGTTGGGAGAGGCCGTGATTTGGTAACCGGTATCTATTTCTATAGCATTTGGAATATCGTTTCGGCTCGATTGAAGAGTCGCATTACTTTTTTCTATTTTCAAATCACCTTGCCATCGTGCGGACAAAACAGGCTGGGGGGATAGTTCTTGGATTTGTTTCAAACTTCCATCAGCTGTTTGAACCAGTGTGGTTCCGCTCAAACAAGCGTGTCCAACCACATTTCCACCAATAGGAGTGGTGGGGTCGCCAAACATGATGTCCGGCCGCTCCATCACTTGATTCGTGACCAGCACCACCACGTTGTTCATTTCTGCTAAGCGTTGCAGCGCACGCATGTGTTTATTCAATCGTTGCTGTCGATCCGCCAATTGTCCTCGTCCAATGAACTCACTACGGAATTGGGCCGTCAACGAGTCCACAATCACGAGTTTGATATTTTTCTCTTTAACCATTTCAGCTGCCTTGTCCGCGAGCAGCATTTGATGATCGGCGTTGTACGCGCGCGCGACATAAATATTTTTCAACACTTCATCTGGGTTCATTCCATTGGCTTCCGCGATGGAAACCACGCGTTCGGGCCGGAAAGAGTTTTCCGAATCAATGTATAAGCAGTTTCCCGCGAGCCCGCCTTCTTCCACGGGTTTCTGCACGGTTACGGCTGTTTGGAAGCACCATTGAGTTTTCCCAGATGCCATTTTTCCGTAGACCTCGGTGATGGATTGGGATTCTATTCCCCCTCCGATCAGGTTGTCTAATTCTTTCGAACCAGTTGTAACGCGTCCCACTAGCTTCCTTCGCTCCGCGAGGATATCCGCGCTCTCATACCCCATTTCTAATGCATCGCGGGCGGCTTTAATCGCCTTATCCGCGGTTCCCTCTCCTAAACTAGCCGCCTCAATCAATTCGGAGGGGGATGCCACGGCGATGCTTTCAAGTGTTTTATACCCTGCCGCAAATAGCTTCTCCGCCGCTCCCGGTCCTACGCCGGGGAGGTCTTTAACTTCTTTGATTTCTGCTTTGGCTGCCATACTCTTCACGTTCCTGTCCTCGTGTACGGCACGTCTGAGGCAGCGGCGTTGTGAGTGCCCTTCCCCTTGCACCGGAAGACATTCTAAAGACACGTTCTCAGACTTAAAAAGACTGAGATGCGAAACCGCCGAGAAAAAGTCTGTAAAAAGGCAAACAAACCATAAAGAACTTTTTTCTAGGTGTCTTTGGGCATTGCTCATTTGGCGGTTCTGTTTCAGTATCTATTTAACGATTAGTGAACAATAGTCTGCCATGGAGCTTGACTATTCCAAGAGCAAAATAGTGTTCAATCGCGAGTTATCCAACTTGGATGAGTTGGTGCTGCAATTTTGTGGCATTCTTCATCGCTTGGACATCAAGTATGTTATTATTTCGGGGTATATCGCCATTCTTTTTGGCCGTTCGCGCAACACCGAAGATGTGGATTTGTTTATCGAGAGAATTGATGAAAAGAAGATGGTTGAATGGTGGAATGAATTAGGGAAGGAAGGATTTGAATGCATTAATGTTTCCACCCCCGGCGAAGTGTTAGATTACCTCAATGATCATACTTCCATTCGTTTTGCTGAGGCAGGTAAAATACGTCCTAATTTTGAGGTTAAGTTTCCGTGGACGAAATACAACCACTACTCCATCAATCACCCAGTTGCCGTGGAGGTTATGGGGAGGCACCTCATTACCTCGGAGATAGAGCTCCAAATTGCTTTCAAATTATATTTGGGTTCCGAAAAGGATTTTGAAGATGCCAAACATCTCTATGTTGTTTTTAAAGAACAATTGGACCATAACTTATTGCACTACCACATTACGGAGTTGAATGTAATGAGGCAAGCGGAAAGGATATTGTATGCGACACGGGCTCCCTAAACTAACCGAAGAAGACCGACGTGAAATGGAAGAAGAGAAGCGTCGCAATACCGAAGAGCGGTTGAAGTTTGTCGTGTTTTATGCCGAGTGGTTGAAAAAAACGCCCAATAAAGTGTGGAGCAAGCAGCAAGTCAAATACTTTGGCGGGGGAAAATAGGAATTATTTTTTTTGAACTCCCGTGAGTTTCAACGGAGAATTTCTTCCTTTGCCACGTGAGCGGTTGAGTGATTTGGCACGTTGACCCCGTTCTGCTTCCACTCTATCGGGGCCTTTGAAGCCAATGCGGAGTACATCATACTCCCAACCAACTTTTTGATGGGCTCGTGCACTCCTGTTTTTTCTAATAGTTCGAGCAAGTGTCGCTTTTCGAAAGAGGCGCTTGATTGGCATGCACTTGCTAGGGGGGGCGATTTATATTCTTTCCTTCACCGCTGGCTTCTTTTCGTTTCTATGGCTATTTTAATGGTTCGGCACGAGTTTCACGTATGGTTCACATTTTCCACTTTTCCCTAAAACACCTCCCCCCCATTGTCGCGGGCGAATGGTTGGACGTTTTTGAAACGCACGCATTTGAGACGTATGCCATTGGTCTGCGCACCGAAAAAATTGAGGGAAAAAAACCCCTCCTCGCCGCGATTCGTCAAGCGGTCGCCGAAAATTCCGCGTTTCACAACAAGCAATTCGTGTTGCAGCATCCGGACGTGGAAATCGTTTTCGACGAAATCATTAGTCAAGTCGCCGTGCACATTTTTCCCGTTATCATCATTGGACGCTACACCAAATTGCAGCGCACCATTGCCCAAACCCGTCATTTTTGTTTCGAGTGCAAAGGTAGTGGAAAAAAACATGGAAATGTGTGCCCGCAGTGCAAGGGCGAAAAAGTTCTTACGAAAGAAAGCGTGCAAGAATTGATCACACCATTTTTCCAAAAAGAATTTTCGTGCGCCGAAGTATTATTCCACGGCGCGGGTCGAGAAGATGTGGATGTTTTGATGTTGGGAAAGGGCCGTCCTTTCGCATTGACCTTGGAAAATCCTCAAATGCGTTCCATTGATATTGAAAAATTGCGCACACACATCAATCGTGAATTGAAAAAAAAGGTTGAATTGTTTGAATTGAAAATAGGCCATCCGCAGGATGTTGAAGAAGTCACGCGCACGTATCACACGAAGCGTTACCGTGCACTCGTTGAGAGCCCCGAGAAAATTAACATCAATCCCCTCAACACGTTTCTCGAACAAAAAATGGACGTCATCCAACTTACTCCCCAGCGCGTGGAAAAACGTAGAGTGATGAAAGAGCGTCCGCATTGGGTCATCCTCGAAAAAGTCAAGCGCATCGGCGACCACCTTATCGAAATTGAGTTGCACACGTCTGCCGGGTGTTACATCAAGGAATTCATTTCCGGAGACAATGGGCGGAGCAAACCTTCGCTGAAAGAATGGTTGAACGTTCCATGCGTGTGTAAAGAGTTGGACGTGCTGGAGATTGTGGACGAAGCACCATTCTAGCCGGCGGAATCCTTCCTATATGTATTTAAAGTTTTGAGACGGATGATAGTATATGCAAAAGCATTTTTTCAAAGACGAGTTCAAGCCCATTACTGCTAAACGGAAGAGAGAGTTGGATGCGTTGTTGCGGGAAGTCCGCGAAGCCAATAAGGACCCCAATTTCAAGAAATTTGTCCAAGAATTGCACAAGTATCATTTGGGTCTAAAGTAACTTTTTGAATTCATCCACTGAATAAAAAGTTGGTAGCGGCAATTCATTTTCAATATTTACTTTGGTGTATGTTTTTATCGCATCATCCGATAGCATCGTTTGATGGCCATTGCTCGCCAATACATCCAGCTGATGGATGCTCGCACAGGCAACAATGAGAAAGTCTTTTCGCATTTTATCTTTGGACCGGGTCCCAGCATAAAATTCGGAGTATTCCTGCGCTAGTTTTTCAACAAAAGGTGTTAAACCGTACTCATGATTTTGGACGATTTTGTCATACAGTTTTAATGTTACTATTCGAAAGTTTTGTTTTTCATACAGAATATTCTTAGGGATGTCTCTTAGTTCTTGTCTCACGACCTTGAAGCCATATACCAAAATTTTGTTTGCACCGATTGCATTCAACAATTTAGATAAATCACTGTCCTCCAGAAACGGGTCGTATCCATTCGTATCGAGCAATACGCGCAATGGTTGATTCATCGCCTCTACTTGCGTCGACCCTTTTTTAACGTTTGGGAATCCAAACCACCGATAAGTATTTCCTATTTTTTTTCGAATCGCCCGGTATCACGTCCATGAACTTTATCCATAACACGCTTCCACGCTTCATCCATGTCAATGTTTTGAGAATTGGCTAAGCAGCAGAGCGTGAAAATAATGTCTCCCATTTCATCTTCCAGTTCTTTCTTCTCTTCCGTGGATTTTTTCTTTTTGGGCCCCCATCGATGGTTGACTTCGCGTGCCAGTTCCCCCGTTTCTTCCGTTAAACGGGCCATTATTTCAAGAGGCTGCCAATAGGGGTCCTTGAACTGTTGCGCCCATTCTTCCACGTCTTTTTGTGCTTGCTTGAGGGACATATAGCAAATTGGTTTTGTTCCTGAACTTTTATTGAGCAATTTGCTATATGCAAAAAGCCTGTCAACTGTTCAAATAATTAGGCTTTTTGCTATAGTTCATGTACGCATGTGCCGACTTATAAATTTTGGCGGTTGGGCAGGCGCACCCATTTAAACTTATGAATAGGATGATAATATATGCCTAAATCCGTTTTACCGAACGATTCTCAACCATTGACCGTCAAACGTAAGAAAGAATTGAGGAATTTGGTCAATGCTGTTCATCGTTTGCAAAGGAACCCTTCTTTTCAGCGCATGATGAATGAACGCTTGGCCTACTACTCAAAGTAGCTTGTTGAATATTTCCACACTCAGGAAAGCGGGTGTTTCGAGTTTGTTTTTCCGGTTCGCTATCTCATACGCTCGGCGGGCATCCTCAGATATCATCGTTCGCCTATCCTGCGTAACTAAAATATCCAACTGGTGGATTGTGGCGCAAGCTACTATTTGGAAGTCGTTCCGCATTTCGTTGCTGGTTTCATTTCCCCGATATTCTTGGTAGTATTCTGTGGCGAGCTGTTCGATAATAGCAGTGTTTGGGTAAAAGTGTTCTCCTATCAGCTGGTCGTATGTTCGCAGGATTTCCATTCGTAGACTTTTTGTCCCAATCTTTTTGGTGGTTGGAACGGCCCTTAGCTCATCACGGACGATTTTGAAACCATAGATAATGGCTCTTCTCGTTTCGACGGCCCTTACCAATCGGTCAAAGTCGATGGTTGCTAGGTACCTGTCATAGGAACTTGTATCCAGCAAAACACGCAATGACACCATTCCACTATTTCATTTTCAATGCTCTTATCGTAGTGGATGGAGGGGGGGCCAAACCGCCGAGGTCGTCGTATGGGAATCTACATCTCCCGGTATGCGGCAATCACCGCGTCGGCCATTTCCTGCGTTCCCACGGCGCTTTCTTCTTGTCCTTTGGGTTTCAAATCGTACGTGACGTTTTTGTTTTCTTTAATCACATTCGCAATGGCACGTTCCAGTCGGTCTGCGGCTTCTATTTCATTCAAGTAGCGCAGCATCATAACCCCGCTCAAAATCATCGCGGTGGGGTTGACTTTGTTCATGCCCTTATACTTAGGCGCGCTCCCGTGTACGGCTTCAAATATCGCCAAGTCTTTTCCAATGTTCGCTCCCGGCGCCACCCCTAACCCTCCAACGAGTCCGGCGCACAAATCCGAAATAATATCTCCATACAAATTGGGCAGCACTAACACATCGTAAATTTCAGGTTTTTGCACCAACTGCATGCACATGTTGTCCACAATCACATCCTCAAATTGGATTTGCGGAAATTTCGCCGCCACTTCACGTGCCACGCGCAAAAATAATCCATCTGTGTGTTTCATGATGTTCGCTTTGTGCACGGCCGTAACCTTTTTGCGGTTGTGTTTCACCGCGTATTCGAACGCGGCGCGCACAATTCGCTCGGCTTTCATTTCCGAAATGGGTTTGATGGATATTCCAATGTCATTGGGAATGTTTTCCTTCGGATGCGTCTTGCGCAGCATCTCAATGAGTGCTTTCGTCTCGGGTTTTCCTTGTTCAAATTCTATTCCAACGTACACGTCATCCGTGTTTTCGCGGAAGATGACCAAGTCCAAGTTTTCATAGCGTGAACGGACTCCCGGATAGCTTTTTGCCGGACGCAAGTTGATGTACAGATCCAAGTCCTTTCGCAGTTTCACATTCACCGAGCGAAAGCCCGTTCCTACGGGCGTGGTGATGGGTGCCTTAATCGCAACCTTGGTACGTTTGATGGTTTCAATCAACGTATCGGGAAACGGGTCTCCGGTTTTTTCAAACACATCTATTCCCGCTTCCTGTTCCACCCAGTTGAATTTCACTCCCGTCGCGTCCAACACTTTTCGTGTGGCGCGTGCCAGTTCCGGTCCGGTTCCATCCCCTAAAATCAATGTTACGTCGTGTGCCATGTGTCTACTCCCCCTGGGTGAGTTGAATACTTCATACATGAAAAGAGGTTATTTATGCCTTCTTCTCGGCGGTTTGGCTCGGAAAGTATATTAAACACCTTGTTTAAACATATATATGGGTGCTGATTTGGAAGTTACGGTTCGAAAATGGGGAAACTCCTTCGGGTTGCTTGTGTCGCGCAGAGACGCCGCGCGGTTAGGTATTAAAGAGAACCAAAAACTTCGCGTGAAGGTGGAGGAAAAAGTCAATCCTCTTCAGGAATTATTTGGTGCCAAACTAATTAATCGCCCTACGAAAATCGTTTTGAAGGAAGCACGAGAAAATTTTTCAAAATGGGGGCTTTAGATGTTCTACCTCGACACTTACGCACTAATGGAAATCGACAAGGGCAATCCCAATTATTCTTCCTTGCGTTCGGCAGAGTTCAAGATTTGTGATATTACTCTATGCGAGTTTTATGGAGTTGTTTTGCGCGAGCAGGGTCGCGGGAAAGCAGATGACTGGTTGAACAAACTGTCTCCTTTTTCAGAATCGAGCAATTTGCTTGTCTTGACGGAATCTGTTCGCTATCGTTCCGAAAATAAATCGCTCAATCTTTCTTTCCCCGATGCGGTAGGATATGTTCATTCCAAAACAAATCATGGAACATTCGTCACCGGCGACAAATCGTTCGAGAAACTGCCGCACGTGAAGTATGTAAAATAATTACGTCGCATTCTTATTCTTGGTATAATTCAACAATCCGCCCGCGAGCAGGATGTCGCGCTGTCTTGGCGTGTAATCTTCTTTCAACGGAATGCTCACATTCTTCGTTTGATTCGTCAAAACGAGTTCGTGCGCGTTTTCTTTCAAGTGCGCGTGCAAGTCATTTAACACGAGCACATCTCCCGCGTTAATCTTTTCATAATCCGCTGCGTTGACAAACTCCGGCGGGAGAATTCCAAAATTAATCAAGTTCGCCTTATGGATGCGTGCAAAGTTTTTCACGATCACGGCTTTCACTCCCAAAAACATGGGTGCAAGCGCAGCGTGTTCGCGTGAGCTTCCTTGTCCATAATTTTCTCCCCCTATCACAAGTCCGCCTTGGTGTTCGCGGGCATTCTTGGCAAAGTTCGGGTCAATGGGTGAAAACACATATTCGGCGATTTTTGGAATGTTCGAGCGCAGGGGCAAAATCTTCGCTCCCGCGGGCATGATTCCGTCCGTGGAAATGTTGTCTCCCACTTTCAACAAGACGGTTTTCTCAATCATATTGGGCAATGCTTCCGCTAGTGGAAGCGGAGCAATGTTGGGTCCACGCACAACCTGCACATTCTCGGGTTGCAGTGATGGCAAAATGATGAGTCGGTCATCGATCAAGAATTTTTCCGGCATTGGCACGCGGGGATATTCTCCTAATTTTCGCGGATCGGTAATTTTACCATATATCGCACACGCGGCAGCGGTTTCGGGCGAGCACAAGTACACTTTATCATTCGGCGTACCTGAACGTCCGGGAAAGTTACGGTTAAACGTGCGAATACTGACTGCATCTGATGGCGGGGCTTGCCCCATCCCGATGCATCCGCCGCATCCGCTTTCATTGATGCGCGCGCCGGCGGAAATGAATTGCAATAGTTTCCCAGACGCGGTAATGTTTTCCAAAACCTGTTTCGATCCGGGATTGACTCCCATGCTCACGTTTTCGTGCACGACTTTTCCTTCTAAGATAGATGCCATGATGCTCAAGTCTCGGTAGGAGGAGTTGGTGCAGCTTCCCACAAGAACCTGTACCACCGCCAATCCTTCCACTTCGCTCACTTTCTTCACATTGTCCGGCGAAGAGGGGCACGCGATCATGGGTTCCAATTCATTCAAGTTGATTTCCACATTTTCGTCATACGCACAACCATCATCAGCTTTCCATTCGCTCCAATCTTGTTCTCTTCCTTGCATGCTCAAATATTTTTTGGTGATTTCATCCGATGGGAAAATGCTTGACGTGGCGCCCAATTCCGCCCCCATGTTGGTAATCGTTGACCGTTCCGGCACGCTCAAACTTTTCACGCCGTCGCCGTAGTATTCGATGACTTTTCCTGTTCCGCCTTTCACCGTTAGTCTTCGTAAAAGTTCCAAAATAATGTCTTTCGCTGAAACCCATTCCTGCAATCGACCGGTCAATTTCACACCAACCACTTTTGGCATGTTCAAGAAGAATGGCCCTCCGCCCATGGCTACGGCGACATCTAATCCGCCCGCTCCAATGGCGAGTGCACCGAGCCCGCCGTCCGTAGGCGTGTGCGAGTCGCTTCCGAGGAGTGTTTTTCCCGGTTTTCCAAATCGTTCTAAATGCACTTGGTGGCATATTCCATTTCCGGGTTTCGAAAAAAGAATGCCGTATTTTTGCGCAACACTCTGCAAGTATGTGTGGTCATCTGCGTTTTCGAATGATGTTTGGAGCATGTTGTGGTCGACGTATGAAACCGACAATTCCGTTTGAACTTTTTTCAATCCCATGGCCTCAAATTGCAAATACGCCATCGTTCCCGTGGCATCCTGCGTGAGGGTTTGGTCTATTCTGATGCCTATTTCCTTTCCCGCGTTGAGCGTGCCTTCCATGATGTGTTTTTGGATTATTTTTTGGGTTACATTCATCGGCATAGCATCCACCTCAATGGGGGTTTGTACACTCTACTCCCTGTCGCTTCCATTTTTATGCGTTAGCAAAAGGCACTGGCATAACCCTGTTAAGGACCATTTCCAAGCTTATTTTGTCCATTCCAACCTTTGCTTTTCCCTGGACGTGAACAACCTTCCCAAGCAGTGCTTTATCTGCGCTTTCTTTATCCGCTTCAAACACACTCAACAGGTCGTCTTTGTTTTTCTCGTATAGTGCGAGCACTTCTTTTTCAAATGCCACTGCACGCATGGGTTTGCTTCCGTCATCCATGATTAACGAGACTAACAGGCGTGTCTCAATCTTTCCTTCCGTCATGCAAATGGGGCAAATTGTTTCGCGTTTCGGAAGCTTTCCATTGCACGCTAAACACCGCACGTAAAATCCTTTTCCGGGGAGCACGTCCACAATATGCACATTCGTTTCTACGAATTGTCCCTCGCTCAACTCGGATAATTTTCCAGTATTTTTTTCCATAGCCATATTTTTCTCCGCCGCATTCCTGTTGGTTTCATCATTCTCAATCGTATACGTTCCATTGTACCCTAACGAAAGCTGGGTCATTTGATTGAAACTTCCCACGCGCGCGTTGGTGAGTGTTATCCTGCTTCCCGTGCGAATCCCTTTCGACGCAGCATCGTCGGCTTGTTCGCTCCAAAATGTGAACAGCGCTTCTCCCGTGTCATCACTCAAACGCACGGCCAGATATTTTCCTTCTTTTCCATTCTTGGAATACGTTTTCACCCTATCCGCGTATTTCACACTCGCAACCACGTCCACGTTGTTCATTCCCGTTTTCAATTCTCCTAATTTGAGTTGGGCATTCGGCTTGTCAAACAGTGGCAGGCGCACGTTCAAATCGCGGCTCAACAGCACGAGTGCGCCCTGTTCCGTGAGCAGTCCGGAGAACTTCGTAATCTTTTCATTCATGCGTGCACGGATGTCATCCTCATTCACGCCGCTTTTCTCCGCCAGTTGTGTCACGAGTGCAGGAACATCCATTGTTAATGCGGCAGTCATGATTGATATTGTTTCTACACCTATATATCGTTTCGGATTCGCGTTGTGCGTGTTTTCAGTTGACCCCTTCCTTTTTATTTGTACATGCGATAGTGGTTAGAATGTGGGAAGAAGTCAGCGAGAACATGTATGCCTCATTCGGCACCGAAACAGCCGCGCACGCGTACCTTGTCGTTGGCAAAAAAGTCGCGCTCATTGATACCGGTCTCGCCTCATCTGCACGCCAGCTCAAAGAAGGTCTTTCTTCGGTAGGGCTAACCCCCAAAGATGTCTCCTTGATTTTGCACACGCACGGCCATGCGGATAATTTTGCGCTGGATTATTTGTTTCCCAAAGCCGAGGTGTGGATGCACCCCGCGGATGCCACCTATGTGAATGCGCGCGATCCTGTTTTTTCGCTGACTAACACGTTGAATGTTCCCAATGTGAAATGGCCCAACGTTCAACATACGTTTGTCGATAAGCAAGTTTTCGATTTAGGAAATTTTTCCATTCAAGCCATTTTCACTCCCGGCCACACCAAAGGGAGTGTTTCCTTCATGGAGCAAACGAAGAAATGGTTGTTTTGCGGGGATGCATTATTCTCCACCGGCCTCGGACGATGGGATTTGACGAGCGGAAACAAACCTCAAGTCATTTCCTCCGCGCGAAAAATTCTTTTTTCGAGTCCAAAAATGATTCTCCCCGGCCACGGCCTCCCCATCAAAGCCCGCGGTTCCGCCAGCATTGCGCGCCAGTTGGAACGCCTCATGATGGAAGAAGTTCCAGAAGCGTTTCTTTGACCGGTAACCTCCGGTCGTGCGGAAGTTAGGGTACACGAACTTCGTTCGGTACCCAGACGAATGCATGTTTCTATTAGCACATTACGTCATCTTCACGTTTTTGTTTCGGGATATCGTCGAAGTCCATCGTTTATATTCCCTCTTTCTCTCGTTGGTTTCATGGCCATGCACATGCAACCCAATGGTTTGCCCAATGGGAATGGAAAGTCGTTTCCGCAGTCCCCTCATACTGGAACAACGTATCAGAAGCTAATCGAGCAATGCCAAGCATCCCCCGGCCATGTTTTTGTGGTGATTGACCCTCCCGACCATTCTCCTGAACAGGTCAAGGATATCGCCCGTGCCGCCGATCGTGCGGGTGTTTCCGCGTTTGCTGTGGGGGGGAGTCTTGGGGCGCAGGGAAAGATTTTGGATGATTGCATCGATGCCATCAAGTCCGTTTCGCAGAAGCCGGTGATTTTGTTTCCCGGAAATATTGCAACGCTTTCTCCCAAAGCGGACGCGGTGTATTTCATGTCTCTCTTCAATTCGCACGACCCTTATTGGATTTCCGGCGCGCAGGTTGCGGCAGCGTATCCTATTTCAAAAATGCGCATGGAAACCATTGGCACTGCATACTTGGTTTTCGAGCCCGGTCAAGCCGTTGGTTGGGTCGGAAGTGCTAAGTTGTTGCCGCGCGGCATTCCATATTTGGGTGCGGTGAACGCGCTTGCCGCTCAAATGTTGGGTTTTCAATTAATCATTCTCGAATCCGGTTCCGGCGCCCCCGCGTGCGTTCCTCCTGAATGCATTGCCGCGGTGCGTAAGCTCGTGAATATTCCTATTGTCATTGCCGGCGGCGTGCGTACGCCTGAAAATGTGTATGCGTGCATTTCTGCTGGCGCAGATATCGTTCACGTGGGAACATCCATCATGAAAGTCGCGGAAGGTTCCGTCGAAAAAGCAGAACAATTAATGCGCGACCTTGTTGCGAGTGCCAAGAAAGCCGGGAAAGAGCGGTAAAGTTATATTCGTCTTCGCAGACACTTGCTATGCATAAACTTATGCTTCGGGCTCGAAGAAAATATGTTGTTAAACGCGCTGGAAATGTTTACTATTTTAATCCGTCTCAAGCATTTCATGCCGAAATTATTTTAGCAAACCAACTGCTTGCCAGACAGGACGCACGCTCCCCGAAATCAGTTAAACGTGTTAAAGATATTAAATTCCTCGTTCATCCCCAATCACTTTTGAACAAAACCGAAAAAATCAATTTTTATTCTAGATATTCAAAAAAGGTTGATAATGTGACCGTGCGGCTCATCCTGCGAAAATTAAATATTCGCGGCTCCCTGCGGATAAAAGTTTTTGCGGCATGGCGTGAACTATTTTTAGGTTCAAAAGTGGATATGGGGGAGATGGTTCATAATATTTTTTCTAAAGATAAAACCGTGCGTGCAGTTGCCTTGCGAAACTTCGGGCCATTGGTTAACGTGATTGGCGAAAAGCTTGCTCTGTCATTTATTAAAAATTATTTTTACGTTCGTGGAAAAGTTGAATCGCGTGCTTGTCGAGAAATAGATAAAGTGATGGGGCGTGATTGGATGTTTCACTTGAGCTACACTATTTAGAGTGAATCGTAATAGTTCTTCAGCAGCAGCGCATCCTTTTCCTGCCCCGGACATTCCGTGATGCAAATCCCGCCCACCTTAAACGCTTTGAAGCTCTCTGCCATGGCTTTCCAATTGAGTGTGCTTTCGTTCGAATCAAAACTCGTGTGGTATCGCTCCCCTTTGTCGGTAAAAGTGATGCCGCAGCATTGAATGTGCAGGTCTTTCAAATAATTCTTGTCAAATTTTTCAATCTGTTCAAAAATTTTGTCAAATTTTGCTTTTGTTGTGAGGCTTCCCTTGCTTGTCGCGTGCGCGTGGCCGAAATCCATGCACCATCCGCCCCTTGTTTCGCGTGCAATCTCCATCACCTCCTCCAACGATCCCCATTGACTCAGCTTTCCCGCAAATTCGGGGGCGATTTTGATTTTTATTTTGTCGGCGTCCAATCGTTCGTATATTTGATTGCACGCATGCACAATTTTTTCTTTTATTTTTTTGCTCTCGTCCGCGTGGCGAAACGCGGCGTGCACCGCCGCGCTTTCCGCTCCGCACAATCCTCCCATCTTGCATGCCAAATACAGTCGTTCAATGCTTGCATCCATCGTTTCTTTTTTCGCCGCGTTCAAGTTGATGTAATACGGCGCGTGCACGCTCAAACGGATGCCGGCTTTCTTTCTCGCTTCATTCACTTCGCGCGCTTTCTCCTCACTTCGCACGTAAACACTTTGTACGAACGCTAATTCCATGGCGTCGAGTCCAAGTTCTTTCACCACTTCCACCCCGCGCGCGATTCCCTTTCCACCTGTTGAGAGTGGTATTCCCGAAGGTCCGAACCACAATTTCCCACTCATACGTTGGTTAAACAGCGTTAATTCTTTTAATGTCCTTGTCCATTCTCCCTTTATGCCCCGTCTCTCGCTTCTTCAGCCTCAAGAGGTTGAAGTTTTCTTCATCCTTCCCGCGCTGCGCCGCGACTTGGCCCGCACCATGAAGAACCAGTTGGGCCTCGACCAAAAGACCATTGCTAAACGTTTGGGCATCACCGAACCGGCCGTGTCGCAATACTTAAACAACAAGCGCGCCACCAAAGTGGTTTTCAGCCCGCGAATGCAGGACGTTATTCTCTCGTGCTCCAAAAAAATTACGGATAATATTTCTCTCATCCGTGAGGTGCAGTATTTAATTTCACTCGCGCGCGAGGAACTTGTTACATGTTCTCTCCACGAAGAATTGGTTCCCGCCCTCAAAGGGTGCCGGGCGTGCAAAGAGTCCATTAAAGAACGTGTTTTCGTTCCCCTTTCAAAAAATCCAAACCCGCAACATACTTAATCTCTTTCTCTCCATCGTTGAAGTATGCCATATCCCAAAGTGTCCGCATCCAAGTCCTCGGCGTTCTCCCGGCGTTTGAAAAATCCTCAAGCTACCATCAAAATTACCTCATTTGGCACGGCCTCGTTCAGTGTCACCCTAGACGCGTCCCTTTCGCACAACATTATTTCCGACATTGGTTTTGAAACGCAAGGCCCGCCCGAGTTTATTTCCATCCTCACACAGGGGTGTTCTTATTTTATCGGCCTTACTCATGATGAGGCGGAAATTTTCTCGTTATCCATGTTTTCCAAAAAATTTACCGTTTCTCCGCAGGAAAGAATTTTTGTCGAGTACGCGTGGTCGGCCATTCAGGATGTGATTGCCCGCCTTCCCTTCGATGATCCTTTGTCCAAAGCCATTGGGAAGATTTCCCGCTTGCACGCGGAGTTTCCCATCGGCGGGGATGAAATGGATCACGAGGATTAGTGTATTTTCTTTTCAATTGACTTATTTAATTATTTTTTCGGCTCGTGAGCATTCCGTTTTCATCCAATTCTTTGAATGTTTTTTCGAGTGCTGATCGTGTGGTGTAGTGCGGTTTCCACCCTGTTTTCAACGCCTTGCTCACATCATATTCGCGGTGCTTGAACAAACGTTTAACATGGGCGGGAATCAGCAATGTTTTTTTTCCAAAAATTTTTCCTTGGGCCAAAAAAAGATAGCCGGCCATCATTCCAACTGTTTTTGGAATGGTTCCCGGCTGTTTAACGTGAACGAGGTCCGCAATCATGTTTACCACTTCTTTCAGCGTGTGGTTTTCTTTCTCGGCGACAATAAATTCCTCATTATACGTGTCTTCGTTTCCCACGCACGACACGATAAAATTGGTCAAATCATCCACATCAATCATCTGCCACGCGTTCTCCCCTTTTCCTATCAGCGGAAAACCTTTTTTCACAATCTTGAATATCTGCGCCCAGTAGAAGTTGGGTCCGAGTACGAGGGCAGGGCGGATAATAGTCACGGGAAACACCTCCTGCATGTTCCAAACGAGTTCTTCCGCCGCTTTTTTGCTTTTTTCATAGTTTGTCAGCGGGTTCATTTCGCTTTTTTCATGCAGCTTCTGTTTTGTTTCTCCGTACACTCCCACACTGCTCAAAAAGATGAATTGCCTCACATCATTTTTCTCTGCCGCTTCCAATAAGTTCTTCGTTCCCGTCACATTCACGTTCCACATTTCATCGTGTGTTTTCATTTCGTCCAATTCGGCCGCGGCGTGAATGACCGCATCGATATTTTTCAATGCTTTTTCGCAGTCCATTGAGCGTGTAATATCCAGTCCTTTCTTGCGTGAAAACTCCACAATCGTGTGCTTCGTTGAGAGTCTTTCCACGAGTCGTGAACCGATCATTCCGGTGCTTCCCGTAATTAGAATGCGCATACGCAAGTATGGTTAAACCGTATTAAAAGAGAGCGGGAACCAATGGAAGAACCCAGCCGGGAAACATATACACTATCGCAATTCCAAAAAGCAAAAAGGGCGCGAACTTAGGCAGGTTGCGATACACGGGGATAGTATGCATGTTCATCTGCTTCATCCGCAGTTTGTCTTCGTTTCCCACCAAATTTGGAATATTTTTTCCCCATTTTTCTTTTTCTTCGGGTGTCAAATGCTCCACCGCTAGCACTTCATCATCTTCCAGTTGTTCCAGCGTGATGCGTTTCAAAAAAGCATGTGTCTTAATCTCGTCTTCCAGCGCGTAAAAAATAATTCCTGCGAGCAGGGAAATTCCAAGCAAAAAAGTGGTTTCGGCCGGCCATAATAGGTTGGTTAACGCGTAATATATCATCGCAATAATTCCAATTCCCATAATTAAGGAGGATATTTTTCGCTTTGTTTTCCATTTTATTTTAGTTCGTGAGAGCAGGAATCCTCCTGCGTAATACACACTCAACACGAGGCACGCCATCAATGTACCCACGAGCAGCACCGCGAACGGAAAAATCATTCCCGCATATACAGGTTGCACCAGCGCGATTCCCGCGAGAAGCTTGATGTCTCCTCCCCCAATCTTTCCCGTCTTGTAGGCGAGCATTCCCAGCGCGTAAATAACTCCACCGAAAACAAATCCGAGCCATTGTCCGGTAAGGAGTGAAATAACAATCCCAATCCCGATGAGCGGATAGGTAATCCAGTCGTAAATGTATCCTGTTTTCCAGTCCGTGTACGCGGCCAGCACGCCCGCGAGGACATTTGCTCCAAATGCAATCTGTTCAAGTACCATTTTTTTCACCAGTTGTTTGTCAATATTTTTATCGTTTTTTTATTTATTGCTACCGTAGCTTTATCTTCTTTGATTTTTGAAACTGCTTCATCAATTTTTGCATTCCTTTGGGGTTTTTCAGGCTTTCTTCATCCATGTGTTTGAATTGCCCCATCATTTTCTTGAGTTGACGATAGTGTTTCAACAAATCCCTCACATCCCCTTCCGTCGTGCCGCTTCCTTTCGCCACGCGCACGATGCGCGCGCTCGTGATGACTTCCGGGTCGCGCTTCTCTTGTTTCGTCATCGAGTCCATCATTGATTTGTATTTGTCTAATTTTTCTTCTCCCACTTCCAACTCTGATTTTGGAATGTTCATTCCGAACCCCAGCATTTCCGCGACTTTTGAAAGCGAGCCCATCTTGCGTGTGCTTTCAAGCTGCGTGTAAAATGTTTGCAGCGTGAACGGCCCCTCCAATGGGTTGTTCATTTCACTTCCTTCAAGCTTCAAATCTTCCATCTTGTCAAGCAACCCTTTCAAGTCTCCATATCCCATGACGCGACTCAAGAAGCGGTCGGCGTGGAACGGTTCTAAATCATTTATTTTTTCTCCCATTCCGATGAAATACACCGGGGAATTCGTCGCGCGGCATGCTGACAATGCTCCGCCCCCCTTGGCGCTTCCATCCATGCGTGTTAATACCACTCCATTCACTCCCACGGCATCATGGAATGCGGTCGCTTGCTTCTTGGCTTGCTGTCCCACATCTCCGCCTAAAACCAACCACGTGTGCTCGGGTTTGAGCACATCATGGATGCGTTTCACTTCATCCACCAATTCAGGATCCAGTGCGCTTCGTCCCGCGGAATCAACGATAATCGTGTGCACCCCCTTGCTCATCAATTCTACAATTCCTTCTCGCACAACCTTGGACGCTTCTTTCTCGTTTCGATTGGCATAGAATTGGATGCCCGGAATTTTTTGCACCAATTGTTGCAGTTGGTCAATGGCCGCGGGTCGAAAGGTGTCTGCGGCGATGATTCCCACTCTCAATCCGCGCTTTTGATAATAGTGTGCTAGTTTTCCAGCGCTGGTGGTTTTTCCCGAGCCGAAGAGACCAACTAATAAAATGCTATTGGGTTTTTCCGGTGCAGCAATGTTTTTTCCTCCGAGCAAATCCACAAGTGCATCGTACGTGAGGGATATCAGATGTTCCTTCCGCGTGAGTCCCTTCGGAATCGTTTCCGCCAGCGCGGCGGTTTCCAATTGTTTCGATAAACTCAATACTGTTTCAATATCCACGTCCGCTGAAATGAGCGCGCGCTGCAGTTCCTTGGTGAGGGTCTTCACGCTCTCTTTATCCACAACTCTCAACGAGGAAAATGCGTCGAATGCCTTGCGTAAATTCTCTCCAAATCCCATGTATATCGACTATCATTCACCCGCGAATGATTAAAAGAACGGTGTTTTAGGGCTGTTTTTTAGCCGGTGTCTTAAAGCACAGTCCCCTTTGCGTTGCATGGACACCAAAATCACCCCTATTCAACCCAAGACCTCATTCGATAAAGCCGGACAAGAAAGCGAACGCATTCGAAACACGTTGTTTTCTACGCGCCCCCTCAAGAAGGGAAAAATAACCCCCGCAGATGAGGCATTAGAAAAGGCCCGCCGCCAGGCGCAGGATGAATATATGGATAGACTGGACAAACAGTTTATCCAGCGATAATTAATTTCTTCCTAAATTAACAGAGCACTTTGTGCGTGTCGTACATGAACGCCACATCCGCGTGGTGTTTGCGCAGCGCTTTCACGACTTCGCGGTGAATTTCATGTGAATTTGTTTTTTCTTTTTTCTCTATCCATTTTTTGACGTTTAACGAAACGCTCGCGGCTATTTTCTCGGCCTGACTCGTTGAGAGCTGCACCGCATGGCACGCTTCATACACGCTCGCATAAATTTTTCGTTCATCAAAGCTCTCAACATGCCCGCGGCGTTTGACCACGTGCCGGGCGGAGAATTTTCTTCCCATTTTTGCACTTCGGGTTGTTTTTTTTATTTTTTTGACCATTTTTTTGTTCACCCGAAGTTAATTGTTCCATTCGCAATGAGTATGAGAAGCCATCCCATTGCGATGAGTAAAAGTCCAATCATCAGGCGCATGCTTCCTTTGTTTTCTTCCTTGAATTTTTTGAATTCAGTGATGTTTTTGCCCAATGCCACGGCAACCAAAATGACAATGAGCGGGGAAACGAAAATGATATTGTACAATATCAGCATCAGCAGGGCCGTAATGTCAAAGTACTGCGACAGCAGTGCAGTAATAGCCAAGTACGGCGCTCCCGTGCAGGGTAATTCCACTGCGGCAACAAATGCGCCGAGGAAAATAACCCCTGGAATGGTGACGTTTCCCGCGTACTTGTTTATTTTCTGCGAATATTCATACGGGATTTGCAGCGAGAATCCTTTTCCGTACCAGAAGTAGTCTTTGACCTCGAGTAATCCTGCAATCGTGATGAACAACCCCACCGCAATGGAGATGTACTCCGCCACGTACAAGGGTACAACTGATAAAAAGTAAATGAGTCCAAGCCCCGCAATGAAATAGGTTGTCGCAACGGCCGTAATGTAAAGCCCGCCGAAGAAGAGCATGTCCCGCACGTTTTTTTTCTTTCCCAATAACACGGTAATCATCAGAATGAGTACGCCGATGGCGCATGGATTAATCGAATCAATCAGCGCCGTCACGACGACCGTTCCAAGAGTTGGCAAATACGCTTCAACGGCCATCGAGTTCACCTCGGTATTCCGCCGCGCGGTAGGATGCACACACGTGAGTCGTGGTCGCGCTCACGGGGCCGTATTCCACAATCAAGCAGTCCCCGGGCGGGACGTTCGAATACGGTGCCATGATTTTCTCAAAGGGATAAGCAATTTTTTCCTGCGTATAATGCCAGTTTTTGGCGTTCTGCGGGTCTATGACATGAACAAGGTATCCTTGCAGCTCGGCCGGTTGTCCATCGCATGTTCCTTTTACGGGCATGAAAATGTTTCCTTGGGTGGCGGGGTATGTCATTTCCGTTTCATCCAGCACGCTTCCGGTTGTTTCAAAAAAATGATGGAAGCTCGCTTCGCCCATGTCTACAATGGTTCCCTCCACGTGCATTCGGTCATCGTTGTGTTCGTGCACTTCCCACGTTCCCACGCGGTTGTCTAATCCCGTCGGATCAATCAAGTCTAATTTTTCTCCGCAGTTCCATATTTCAAAGTCCGCGTGCCAGTGCACGGGTCCCCCATTCGGAGAAACCATATTCAAGTACACCGTAGACCCGGCCAAAAATAATATGGATGCCATGGACACCGTTGCAATGCTCCAGAAAAGAATTTTTTTTGTTTTTTCTTTTCGGGGTTTGGCAAAGATGGCGTACAGAATGAGAATGATGAGCACGATTGCCGTTACCCCCACGACATTGTACGAGTTATTTTTGAATGTCTGCGCAAGCTGCAGCTCGGGTGTCAGATTGAAATTGGTTCCCGCTCCTGAGATGGATGGTTCGTGCGCCCAAACAATCGGAAATAGGAGAAGTAGCGCAGCGAGAACAATCCATTGGATGTGCATAGACGCTCATTCGATTTTTTTGTCTTTAAAAATGCACTCAATTAACAGGCTATTTTTCAGGTATCAATCGTTCCAAAAAATCATCCATGTTGAATGGAATCAAGTCCTCATACGTTTGTCCGGTGCCGAAAAATAAAATGGGTTTTTTCAAGTTGTGCAGAATGGAAATAACCCCCCCTCCTTTCGTATCGGTATCCAATTTTGTCAAAATGAATCCGTCAATTCCAATTGTCTCATCAAACGTGCGCGCTTGCGTCAGGATGGCCTGTCCCGTGTAGCTTTCCCCCACATAAATTTTGGCATCCGGTTGGATGACGCGCTGGATTTTTTTTAATTCTTCGAGAAGATTTTTGTTGGTATCCTGTCTTCCTGCCGTGTCAATCAGTACAATATCCGCTCCATCTCCTTTCGCCGCGTTCACGGCGTCAAACGCCACCGCTGCCGGGTCGGCGCCGTATTGGTGTTTCACCATCCTCACGCCTAATTTTTCGGCGTGCGCGGCTAATTGTTCAATGCTTCCCGCGCGGAATGTATCTGCGGATGCGAGCACGACTTTTTTTCCTTTTTTCTGGAAATACTGCGTCAGCTTGGCGATGCTGGTTGTTTTTCCCGCTCCATTGGGGCCCAGCATAAGAACGATGCCCGGATGTTTCTGCGCCAGAACGCGGTCCAAATCAAATGGTTGCACGTTCGCAATTTCCCGCAGCGCCGTTTTGATTTCGTGCAGAATAACGTGTGATGCGTCCTCGCGTGAGGAAATAACTTTGTTGCTGAGCCGCGCACGCAGCTCTGCGATGAGCGCGTGCGTGGTCGCCAATTCTACGTCGGCTTCCAGCAATGAAAATTCAAATTCATCCAAAAAAGTGTTTACCGTGTCTTCATTGAGCGTAATGGTTCCCGTGAGCAACCCGCCCAATTTTTGAAAAACACCAATTTTAGTTTTAATTTCTCGTTCTTCTTTTTGTTTGATTTCAGGCAACGCACGCGCGGCGGTTTCGTGCGTCGTTTCAGCGCGGAAAGGAGTGCTTTCTTCGGCCAGATCGTCTTCTGATTCGGCTTCGCGCGTTAATTCGTCTATTTTTTTTATTTCCTCGGCGCGTGTTTCAATGTTTACTTCTTTTTGCTGGGTTGAATGTTGGGGATTTTCTACGTTCGTTTCAATTTTTTTTTTCGAAGTTGTTTCGGCAGGCGTTTTCGTTTCAGCTTGTGCGCTTCCGAGTATTTTTTGGGTGAATCCGCTTATTTTTTTTCGGAGCAGGTCGAACATACGCGCAACTCTTACGCTTTCTTGGCCTGTTTCTTCTGCATCTGCAGCAGGGTATTCATGCTGGCGAGATTTTGATGCGTCGCTTGGGCTTCTTTTTCTAATTGGGCAGCGTCTTGTGCGTAGATTTTTTCACGCTCAGCCAGTTCTTTGTGAATATCTTCTTGGCTCACAGGCATCACTACATTCCCCGGAAGCGTTCGTTTGAACGAGTCCGCGGCAATGGTTCCGCTGGCGAAAATTCCCGCTCCTAATGGGATGATGGCATCCTTGCTTCCTTTTCCCAATTCTTTCAAGCTCTCTTTGACGTTCGCGTTTTCGTTCATCAACCGCTGTGTCATGCGTATTCGTTTGGATATTTCTCTCAGTTTTTTCTTCTCCATCCCTTGAAGGTAGCGGAGTTGCTGGACCGAAATTGTTTTTTCATTGGAGTTTTGTTTTGGGGCCATTATTGATCATCCTCTGTCGTACGATATATACTATTCCTCGTCAGGAAAGCAATTAAACCCTACTTGTTCGTGTTAAACGGGTGCAGCCCTTCATCGATGCGTGCCAACTCGGGTCCGCTGGTCTTTTCGCCGACCATGATTCCATAGGAGTTTGCCAGCACCGAGTTTCCGGGGAATGGGTCCCCGTAGTTTGCGGTCGTGGTCATTCCCGGCACTTTGAATATGGCATCCAGCGCTTCCATTTCCTCGGGTTCCGTTCGCGGATGCGCTAAGAACCCTTTTTCCGTCGCGAGAATGCACGATCCCGCGAGTTCGCTCTTGGCCACGGCCATCGCATGCATGGTCACGCCAAAAAACGTTGATAATTTTTTTCGTTCCATTTCTGGAATGAGTGGAGAAATAATTCCTCCGTTTTTTTGAATGCAAAGAAGGTTTCCAATCGCGGTGATTTCGTCCATGACGTGGACTTGAATCCCATGTTTCTCTAAAAAGTGAACTTCTTCATCTGAAACCGTGCTTGCCACAGCGATTTTTTTTCCCAATCCTTTTCCTAATACGCCCAACAAGTGCGTGTCGGCAATGGTAGTGGCAATCGCTTTCACATTGAGCGTGTCTTCCAGTTTCTTTACGTCTTTGGCTTCCATGAACGCAGGAACGAGTGCAAACTCGTCCGTGGCAATGCAAAATAATCCAACGTAGGGGCTTCCTCTAAGCGAGGCGGTTTTAATATTCATAACGTTAAACCCTTACTGGGCTTTATCTTTCGTTGAGTCAGCGGGCTTGGCGGTTTCTGTTTTTTTGGCCGTTGTTTTGGTGACAGTTTTCTCGACGGCCTTTTCGGTGGCAGTCGAGCCTTTGGTAGGCGTTTTCGTTTCAGCGGTTTCTTTTTTCTCAGTCTTTTTCGCTGAGGCTTCTTTGGCGGGCTTGTCAAACGCTTTCAAATCCTTTCCTTGCGGAGTAAACACATACGTCATGTCGTCCTTCTTTCGGAAAATAACTTTGAGTCGGTTGATTTTGTGGTTCTTTCCCCGGGCCCACACTAATTCATTCACGTCATTCGACACGTGGATGTTCTTCATTCCCGCGTGCGTGTGCTTCTGTGCGTACTGTTTGATGGCAAAAATCGCCCGGTTGGCTTTCCGCGTGTTCGGAATGCGGACGACGTTGTTCAAGTGGATGATGTGTTCATGTGCCATAGTTTTTCACCTTAGTTTTTGTCCATCTTCTTGTGCATGCGATGCTGGTTCCGGTTTCCTTTTCCATTGTTTCGTTTCGTCTTCTTGAATCCTTTTCCCTGCACCAAATGCCGGTTGGCTTTCGTGAACATCTTTCCTAGGTCGATGCTCCTCCAATGTCTCTTTCCTTTAACATTGTAGATTCGCTTGCGTTTCTTCTGCATGGCAAATACGGGTGCGTTGGTCAAGCCTGCCGTAATCTTTTTCCGCGTGGAAATAATGAACTGTTTCATTTTTCGGTCTTTGTGGCTGGTCATAGTGGTTTCCTCTATTTTCTCCGTATCGTGATGCCCTTCTTGGCAGGCGTGAGTTGTTGCAGGATTTGTTTGAGGTCTTCATCCGAAATTTTTCCTTGAATCTTTCCCTGTCGCGCCATGTTGAGAATGACTTGGGCGGTTTGCAAATACTTTTCAGCATTCACCATCCGCACATTCGTGATTCTCGTCTTGGCTTCCGGGGAAAGAACTTTCGAAAGGAGCGCGTCCAATTGCCTTTCTGCAGCTGCACGGTTCTCCTCCTTGTTGGGAGTGTTTTCCGTTTTGGCTTTCAGTTCTTCGGCTCTTTGTTCGCGCCATTCCTCTTCATTCATCCCTACTCATTCCCCTCCTTTTTCTTTTTGTTTTTGGCATCGTCGTGCTTCGATTCTTCTTTCGCTCCACCCTTGTCTCGGCGTAAAGCATCGCGAATGTCCGAGTCAGCTTTGTTGGCTTTCTTGTACACGCGGACTTTCTTGACGTAGACTTTTGCCGCCTCATTTGCAATGCGGGACATGTCATTCAAATATTTTTGCCCTTTGGGCGTAATCGTTCGTCCGCCTTTTTCTCCTTTCTTCAAGAGTGCAGCTTTTTCCAATTGTTGCAACGCTAAGCGAATAATTTTTCCTCCGGCTTTGTAGTGCTTGTGGGGTTTGGCACCACGATTCTTTCGTCCGCCGTAATACGTGCGCAGGCTTTCCGTTCCCACCGGTCCGTCTTTCATGACGCGGTACATGATGGATGCGCAACGCGTGTAAAACCAATCCGGATCCTGCGGCGCGCGGTCGGCTTGCGCTCCCGTCTTTACAAAAGGGGCAAACGCGGGTTCGTGCACTATTTTTTTCTCTTTCAAATCTTTGGATACGGCTTCCATGAGGAACCTCGCCGGAACGTCAAAAACTCCCATTTTATCACCTTGTTTTGTTTGGAGTGCACCTTTCGGTGCATTTGTTCAACGACTCAAAAATGAGCCATTATACACGAAGACCACGGGAAAGGGTTTATAAACGAACGCGGGGAAGATTGGCGCGCAACCCATTTATAGCTCATCCAACATTATATCGTATGTCCGATATTTATATTTTTTTTATTGTTTTAGGGTCCATTTTGACGGTCTTGTTTGCCCGCTACATTCTCTATATCTTTGGGTTGTCCTCTCGACTGCTCCTCGTTTTATTGTTCCCCATTTTCCTTTTCGTCAGCGGATTCGCCCTTCGTTTTTCGGGTTTGATGGATTTGATTGATATTGGATACTTTTTCACCGATCTTTCCTATTTGCTTGTTTACACCCTTTTCTCGTTCACCTTTCTGCTGGGCCAACTCAAATATTGGAAGGTCTCGGAATATCTGAAGTAACAGATTATGGTGGGCTTATTTCATATGGAGCTTTACTTCTAATTTACTTACAAATACTTCTAATTAGTACTAATTTCTCCCAACTCTCTATCAAAAAATTGCAAAAATTAGTTGTGCACCAACTATTTTTTCTTGAAAAGCGGCTTCCCGCTCCACCGCCATTCGGGTTTTTCTCCCGTGAAATAGCAGATGAAAATAAAGATGATAGTGAACAGCAGCATGAATGGGAAAAATATTTTGGCGAAAGGTGCTGTTGGATTGGTGGCTGTAAATGTTGCCCCCGCATACGCGATGAGGATAAATCCTATCGTGAGTACCCATCCTTCCAATGTAATGGGGTACCAGCCCCATCCATAATTCTTGGCGCGGAACCAAAGGATTTTTTTGTTTTTTTCAGCGTTCTTTTTTTCGCCCATTTTTATCTCCCCACTTTTCTTCGGGTGAGTTTTCCACAAATTAAACAATTGGAGTTTAAGGTTTTTCCCTTGATTCTTCGCTTGACATTTGTTCCTTCCGTCCATAAATTTCCGCACTGCTTGCAGAACGCGTCTTTGATGGGGCGCGGAATAGCAATACGAAAACGCGTGGAAAATCCTTGGATGAGTTCGATACACCTTCGGCTTCGTTTTGGATTTTTTTCCCATTCTTTTTGAGTCAATTCAAACAGACGCCACATGCGTTCAATCGCGATGCGCTGCTGCGGTGTTAAACGTCTTTCTCTTTTTTTCGGCTGGACCATGGTGAAACATCGCGCTTCGAGGATTTAATCGTGCGCAAAAATTATACTCTTAACGAACCACGGAACGCCCTAGCGGCATAGTATGATTCCGCCTCGTTGTGGTACACAAAAATAGTGTTGTATCGCCGATCACAAAAGAGGGCTCCGCCGAGTTTTCGAACAGCCGCGGGTGTTTTCACCCAGCTTGATGTTTTCGTGTCGAAACTCCCCAGCTCCTGCAACGCGCGGTATTCTTCTTCGGTTAGAATCTCAATACCCATATCATCCGCCGCGTCTTTGGCACTATTTTTGGGTTTGTTTTCTTTCCGTGACTCCAGTGCTTCCCGGTCGTAGCAAAAACTTCGGCGTCCGCTGGGGCTTTCGGCGGAGCAATCATAGAAAATGTATTCGCCCGTCTTTTTATCGTGTCCAACCACATCCGGTTCCCCGCCCGTGCGTTCCATTTCGTTGAGCGACCACATTTTTTCAGGTTTAGTTTCCAGCTTTGCCTGCACTTTCGTCCATTCAATTCCTTTGTGCCTGCTCATGTGTTTCGCAAAACGGGCTTTCAACACGTTAAGTAGTTCTGCCAGCTGTTTGGATGATAATTCTTTTTTGGCCATTGTATTGTGTTCGCCCCCGAGTTAATAAAATAAATGATGCCGAACGGCCGAGTATTTGTCACTAAGAATAAACTTTCTAAAAACGAGGGGTTATCGTCCGCGACGATAACCCGTTTCCCGAACGACCATATGGATAATTTGGTCAGATGCAGCGACCGGGAATCGAACCCGGGTCCAAACCTTGGGAAGGTTTGAGAATACCATTATCCCATCGCTGCCTGCTAGTGATTTTTCTCCTCATTAGGTTTTTTAACGCCCTATTCACGCGTGCCGTTAAATATCTTCAAATCGTATTCGTGTTTATGACGTCCTCCTACCATCCCTTCGTCAAGCCCGGCGTGCTGGAGGTATTCTCCGGCCCCATGAAGAGCGGGAAGAGTTTGGCCTTGTTGCATCGCGTGGAGAAGCTGAAGTACATGAAAGGAGAAAAGTTTCTCGTTTTCAAACCTAAATTGGATACGCGTGACTTGGTGGTGCGTTCGCGTTTCGGCTCTCTTTCACACGATTGTATTTTTGTGAATGAACACATTCCCGAGGAGATTTTTTCCCATGTCGAAAGTGACACCACCCTCGTTGCCATTGATGAGGTTCATTTTTTCGGAAGTAAAATTGTTCCCGTTATTTTAGAGTTGCTGAAGCAGAACAAGAATGTCATTGCCGCGGGTTTGGACACGGACTTTCGCGGCGAACCCTTTGGAAGCATGCCTGTTTTGTTGAGCCTCGCCGATGAAGTGTACAAACTCAATGGGATTTGTGATTTTCCAGACTGCAGGGCTCCTGCGTCGCGCACGCAGCGTCTCGTTAACGGCGTTCCTGCCGATTATTATTCCCTCATCATTTTAGTTGGGGACGAAAAAGAAGGGTATCAGTGCCGATGCCTCGCGCACCATGAAGTTCCGAATGCGCCCGTGTTTTCATTTGACATTTTTCCTAAAGTCGTGCAGAAAAAATTAGAGTAGAATTTTGCGTCGCTAGGGGTTATCGCATCGCGATAACCCGTTTATCGGGTGCCGGTCGAAAACGGCATGCGGGAGCCGGGATTCGAACCCGGGTCCAGACCTTGGCAAGGTCCGATGCTGAACCACTACACAACTCCCGCGATTATACCAAACTCACAGGAGATGGTTTTTAAGGCCTGTGCGGTCGGCCCTCAACGTCCAACACTTCAAGAACTTGCTTTGCTTTTTTCAGCGTCTTCTTTTTCTTTCTTTAGTTTTTCCAATTGTTTTTCTAGGTTGTGCTTAATCATATTATTTTTCGTCGCCGCGATGAGTTCTTCCAGATGTTCGGGGTCGGCTTCCACGGCTTGAAAATACAATTCTCCCCCCGGCCCTTCCATCAACACTTCAATCGTGACGGTTTTCTTTTTTTCTGTTGCCGTTGAACTATCTGCGTCGGCCATACGTTGTCCTGCGCGCTCCGCCAGAACGTGACGAAGGGGTGACGCGATACTGCCTGTTTTCAATGGGCGGATTTCCGCTGCTGCCTCCATTTCCACCGATTCTTCTTTTTCCTAAACCGGGTAGTCGATTGGCGAGGATTCGCTTTCGCGCTCCCTCTAACGCGCGGGCCATCCCGTCGTCCACTCCGAGCGTTCCCAAACCCAAGGGGTTTTGTATTATTTGAGCGAGCGCATTTCGAACAGCTTCTATTTTGGTGGTGCTGAGCGTTTCCGTTTTGGGCAACTCGCGTGTTTTTGGAAGGCTGTCCCTTGCTCGACGAATGTTTTCGACTTCATTCCGCGCCAGCGAGTGCTTTGTTCGTCCAAATTCAATAAGCCGTAGCGCGCTGTAAAATTCATCTGGCGTCAATTCGAAAATGTAGACCATGATAGAGTGTCAATTTCCAAGTATAAAAAGCGGTAAGAAAAAAGAAGAGGGGATTTCTCCCCTCTCGATTTAATTTTGATGAACCTTTTCAACCTTTTAGCAAAAGGTTGATCAAAATTTCGATAAACCATTTTCTAAAGGGTTTCTCAAAAGGTTCTTACATGTCTTTCATCATCATTGGTCCGACGCCGCCGAGCAGGAGGAACAATCCCACTAACGTCCAAGGGTTCCACCACGCGGGTGCTCCACCCCACAATCCGAGGGACAGAATCAGGAACAATACTCCGAAGAGCATCCAGCCTTTACTGCATTTTCCACAGAGGTGCATTCCGCACACTCCTTCGTGTTCTCGAGCCATAGTTTTTTCACTCCTCACCCCGGTTTGGGGCTTTCTTGTCTGAGTCAGCGTTTGGTGGTATAAAAACACGCGCCGAGTAGTTTCGGCAATCGTACAAACTTTTGCTCAATGCCCAGCTAATATCTGTCTACTGTTAACATATCCCCGGGCAGAGGGTCGCAAACTTTTTTCCAAAAAGTTTGATCAAAACAACCGCATTATCGGTGCCCGATTCCGTACGGGCACTCGGTTTTCGCCAGCCTTTTTTCAAAAGGCTGTGGCGCTAACGGACTTTGGGATTCTTCGAATCCCAAGAGGCCGGCGTTCTAATATCCCCGGGCAGAGTCGAACTGCCGCCCGCTCCATGTAAAGGAGCTATCCTAGCCGTTAGACCACGGGGATGTTCGTTGAACGGATTGAATACACATTGACGATGGTAAAAGTGTTAAAAGACCGCACATGCCCTTTCCGTGTATGAGTGCGCTTTCTCTTTCAGAAATGGTCACATTCTCTCCCAACAAGAACATTCCCATCCATCGCTGGTTCTACTACCGTGAGGGATATTCCAAAGCATTTGTAGAGTGGGCACTCAAAAACTACAAACTCGAGGGCCCCGTCCTCGACCCGTTTTGCGGCGTGGGCACTACCTTGCTCACGTGCAAAGAAAATAACATTCAAGCGTACGGCTGTGACGTTTCCCCGCTCGCGCGTTTCGTGGCGCAAACCAAAACAAAAAATTATGAATTAGAAGAGTTGCAGAAGGAATATTCCGAAATAAAAAAAATGGAATTTGTTTTTCCGCGCGAAGGCCGCGTCGATTCGTGGGTCGCCAAGCGTTTCAATCCTCAAACGTTTCGCGAACTCGTTCACATGAAGCATTTCGTCGAAAAAGAAATGAAAAAATCTCCGCTGCATGACATTGCCTTGCTCGCGTTAATCGATTCTACTCTCCGCGCCTCGAATGTGGAGCGCATGGGCGCCAGTTTGCGTCGCTCCGAAAGCAAAGGTTACAAGCCCATCAAGAAATTTTGGCTGCAAAAGATGGATTTCATGCTCAAAGATTTGAAAAAAGCCGAACAAAAAGGTCCCGTTCCCGATATTTTCGAGGATGACGCCCGTCAATTGAAGCAGTTTGCTAACGAATCGGTTTCTTCCATCATCACCTCTCCCCCCTACCTCAACAAGATAGAATACGCGTCCGCGTACAAGCTCGAGCTCGCTTTCTTTTTCGAAGAACCTAAAACGCAGTTGCGTTCATTTGTGGGAGAGAATGTTTCTGAGAAAAATGTCGAAAGCGATTTGCCTATCGTGGACGCGTACATGCACGATATGGAAAAATGTTTGAAGCAAATGTTCCGCGTCTTGACAAACGAAGGGAAAGCCGTCATCAACGTCGCCGGCGGAGCATTCCCCGACCGTGTGGTGAAAAGTGATGAGATGCTAATCGAGCGTGCAATGGAGCAAGGATTCGAAGTCGAGGACAACATTGTCGCGCGTACGATTGATGCGTACCAGCGCCACTCCGGTTTTGTTGGGAAAGTAAATGAGCGCGTGTTTGTGATAAAAAAATGAATCTTTTTTCTTTCAAAGTTTTTTAGGTGAGTGGATAGGCGGTAGTTTGGATTTACTTGGTGGTATGATCCTGCGGCGATTTCGTTTAAATTCTTCAAGTCTGAAATGGGCCACTAATTTTCTCGATTCTCCTTCGCGGTAGGTTCTCTCTCGGGTATCCGCCCCCTGCTGCTGTGCGTTCATCGCTGCCTTAAGGTCCTCTATTGATTTGTTATGCTCTTTCAACCATTCTAAAATAGACTCAGGGGAGACAAATCTGCCTGTTGTAGTGGACTGTCCTGCAACAATACTTTTTAGGGTATTTTTTATATTGGAAGCAAGGCGGGTCGATGTTGGTTTATCAAATAGTGCAGCGAGGGTTTTTCTAAGGAGAGGAGAAATTTTATTTGGTGGGAGTGCTGGCCATTCTGGTGGATTTTTGCTCCCCATCTTTTTTCGGTTGTATCGTTTCAGTGCACTTTCAAATACAAGAGAAATGTTTTCGTTCATGACTCTTCTCGAAAAATAACTGGGATATTCTTTGACTTCCCACATTAAAATGAGACACGAACGAACAGCGGCCGGTTCTGCAGCGATTGAGTTTTTTTCCAATTCCCCTCTAATTTGTTGTATTGTTTCTTCTTCCGGCTCTTGCTTCAGTTCGGGATGTATGTTCACAATGGTTTTCACGATTTTGCGAACAATGGAGAGATTTTTATTCAGTCTGAAAAAATTAGGTTCAGCCATTGCATCACTTCGAATTGATTGTTTTAATGGTTATCGTCAAAATGGGCTAATTCTTGTCGTGTATTTCTTTGGTGAGCGTTGCCATGAAATGGTCAAACAGAATCCCGTTCTCCTGCTTCCCGTCGCGCGTACGGATGCTCACGGCGTTCGCACTCTCTTCTTTTTCTCCCACGATCACCATATAGGGGACTTTTTCCAGCTGCGCGTTGCGAATGCGATAGTTGAGCGTCTGATCCGTCGAATCCAATTCGCAGCGGATTCCCGCGCGTTTCATTTCCATCCAAACCTTTTCCCCATAGCTGCGGAATTTTTCGGAAAGGGGAAGCACTTTCACTTGCACCGGGCTCAACCACGTGGGGAATTTTCCCATCGTCTGTTCGAGTAAAAAGGCGATGAATCGTTCGTAGCTTCCTAGGATGGCGCGGTGGATAACCACGGGCGTCGCAGGCTTGTCATGTTCATCCGTGTATGTCAAACCCAATCGTTTAGGGACCATAATATCCACTTGAACGGTGGCAATCGTGTCTTCTTTTCCGCGCAGGTTTTTGCTCTGCACGTCAATTTTAGGCCCGTAAAACGCTGCTTCGTCTTTTGTTTCCACGTATTCCACATTCAACCGCTGCGCGGCCTTTCGCAGCGCGGCCGCTGCTATTTCCCATCGTTTAATGTCTCCCGAATACTTTTCCGGGTGTCCTTCGAAGTCCGGCAGCGACAAACGAAACCAATAGTTTTTCACGCCAATTTTATCGTAGATGCGCATGTTCATCTCGAGCACGCGCACGACTTCGTCTTCAATTTGTTCAATCGTAATGTAATTGTGCGAGTCATTTTGCGTAAACCCGCGCACGCGTGCCAATCCGGAAAGTGTTCCGCTCAACTCATAACGATATACATTTCCCGCCTCTGCAATGCGGTAAGGGAGCTGTTTGTAGCTCTGCACGAGTTCCGAAAATATGGCATGGTGGTGCGGACAGTTCATGGGTTTCAAGTAATAGTTTTCTCCCTCAATCTCAATCGGGGAATACATGCTGTCTTTGTAGTATGGTAAGTGTCCCGTTCGTTCAAACATTTTTCCTTTGGAAATATGCGGCGTTCGCACGTAATGATAGCCTGCTAATTCTTCTTCTTCGCGCATGTACTCTTGCAGCGTGTGAAACAATTGCTCCCCATTGGGTAGCCACAGCGGCAAACCCATTCCAATATCATCATTGAACGCAAATATTTTCATCTCTTTTCCAATTCTTCGGTGGTCGCGTAGTTCGCGTTCTTCGCGCAACTGCAAAAATGCGTCCAATTCCTTTTGCGTGGGGAATGAAATGCCATAAATCCGCTGCAATTGCTTGTTTTTGGCATCGCCACGCCAGTAGCTTCCCGAAACGTTGAGCAATTTTACCGCGGCAATCTTTCCCGTGCTGGGAACATGCGGTCCGGTGCACAAGTCCGTGAAATTACCTTCTTCATACAGTGAAACAATGGGTTCGGACAATTCAGAAATGATTTCAACTTTGTAGTGGTCGCTTTTTTTGTCAAAATACTTTATGGCTTCGTCGCGTTTCATTTCAATTCGTTTGATTGGAAAATCTTTTTTGGCCAGCTCGCGCATTTTGTTTTCAATGGCAATCAAATCGTCGGGAGTGAAACTTGCTTTGTAATCCACATCGTAATAGAATCCTTCTTCAATCGCGGGCCCGGTTCCAAATTTGGCGCCGGGAAAAAGTTCCTGAATAGCGTACGCCATCAAGTGAGAAGTCGAGTGCCAATATGTTTCTTTTCCCTCGTTGGAAGAAAACGTGAACACTTTAAACGCGGCGTCCTTTTCTATTTTCGCGGACAAATCAACCAGTTTTCCATCCAGCGACGCCGACAACGCGACTTGCGCCAATCGTGCGCCAATCTTTTCAATGGCTTGCAGCACGGTGCTTCCTTTTTCCACTTGGAGCTTCTTACCATCCGGGAGGGTGAGATTTACATTGCTCATGCTCTATTTCAGTGCCGGAATGGTTTAAATGAGGACTCTGCACGGGTGTATTTTCATTCAAATTTGGCGTTTTTCTCCGGCGAGGTTGAAATACCTCTATTTCGTATCTAGTTTGTATGGAGCCCGTCAAACCCTCCCCCGAAACGTGCGTGAAATGTCGTGGACGACTGTGGTGCGGTCCCACGTGCTGGATTCTCGAGAAGCACGAGACCAAACAACGCAGTATTGGGCAGATGAAAGAGAAATCGTTCTCGGGTTCTTCCCCGCCGAGCATTTTCGTTTCGCATTATGGGTACCCCAAAGTAAAAATCGCCCCCATGTCTCCCACGCAAACCATGGATGCGAACTCGGCGGATATGCTGGACAATCCCGAGCGCTGGTTTGGCAAAACCCTCGAAGAATTGGTGGGGTATCGTACCCAATTGGTGCGTTCAAATATGCCCATTTCCATTCACGCCGCGAAAGACCCACCCAAAGAGCTGCAAAAAATTCAAGAGATTGCCATGGCTTCTGAGAAAGTGGATGTGGAAGTCGAGTTGCACAAAATTCCGCAGATGAAACTTGAATTTTCCAATGATGCACCGCCCATGGGTCCCACCGGAAACATGAAAGAGTTCTCGTTGCAGGAAAATGCCAAGATTCCCACGAAAGTACAGTATTTGGTTTCTGATAGACATGCAAAGGCTACAACAGCGATGCAGGAATTATACGAGAAGGACATTCCTGTTCACCACTTATACAAACTATTGTCGGCAGGAACGTTAGGCGAAAAGGAAAACAGGAAATTAGTTCCGACAAGGTGGGGTATAACAAGCGTCGACAGTACAATCGGAAATCAAGTCATTGATTCGATTAAAGACTTTCCAAGCATTAATGAATACCAGCTTTACGAATCTCATTTTATTGATAATCACTTTTTTGTTTTATTTTTACCAAGAGAATGGGCTTTTGATATTATGGAAGCGTACCGTCCGGGAAGTTTTTGGGCCCAAGAAATGAAAGAGGTTCACATGAGCACTGATAATGAATTCTATGATGGGAGGAAAAATTACGCTGAAAATGTTGCTGGTGGATATTATGCAGTGCGCCTTGCTGTAACTGAAAAGCTAAAAGAAATGAGAAAACAGGCATCTGTGCTTGTTTTTCGGGAAATTGGACCGGGATATCAACAGCCGTTGGGCGTTTGGTTAGTGCGCCAGGCTGTTCGCGATGCCATGGAAAAAGAGCCGACAATTTTCGATTCACTAGAATCCGCACTTGTCGGCATAGGGACTAAATTAATAATTCCAATGAAAGAGTGGAAAAAGAACAGTAAACTGCTGGATAGAGTTTACAACCAGAAGCGCTTAGTTGATTTTTTCAATTAGCTTTCTTTTTGGCACTTACAATGATTTCTTTTGGAAATGGTAATCGTATTAAATCCAGTCGGTCGATGGGGACGCGGATGCGGGTAATGGTGTTATTCATCTTCTTTTCCTCCTTTTTGTTGGATAAGCGGTTTTGCAGGTTCGATATCATATTTGCTCATCACATGGTGATATTGCGCCATCATATTCGCATAGGTTCCTTTTACAATCCCTATTGGCGTGAAAGCGGTGATATTAGATAATGTGAATCCCATCGAATATATATCTTTGTCCCCTTCCGTGCGGGCGAGTCCAACAACAATGGTATAATTGAAGTTTTTGAATTCTTTTTCAATGAATTGTTTTAGCGCAGTGTACGCTTCGTTTTCTTGTTCAATGTCAGGCATGCGTTTAATAGAGCGCGAAAATTGTATACTCTTTTCGAGAGTAAATCGCCGTAGGTTCCGAGAAAAAGAAATCAATTATTGGATAGAATAACACATTAACACAGAATCATGGATTTTTTCTGATCCAACTATTTGAGACTGTCGATTGATTGTCGATTTAACTCCGAAAGCCAATCAAGTTCTCGTAGAATTCGTTCAATGACTCTTTGATTGTGTTGGATTTGTTCGTGAGTCAGCTCTTCATTCACTCGGACAAATAGTTTTTGTTTTTTTGGCAATTTGGCAAGGGCTTTTTGCTCTGCAAAAAGGGTTTCATTGTGCGCAATTCTCACGCCAGTAGCAGCCCCTATTGCGGGCATTAAACTGGCCTTACCATAGATGGGCCCCTAAACATTGGGCGTAGCACACCTTTATTTTTCATCGATTTAAGCAGACCCATTTATCAAGTTAGTTTATGGAAGCATAAAAGACTATTTCTTCTCACTCGCTACAAGCCCTATTTGCGCAAGCATCGCTTCCAATTGGATGCGTTCGTTGGCCCCTTCTACGAGTCTAAAATCGTATTCTCCAATCTTGTCAATCAAGCGTATCTTCGTTTTGGAATCCATTTCTTTTTCGTCCCAGTCCACCACTTCTTTGTGCACTTGCTTGATGACGTCCTCTCCCGAGAGGCCTTGTTCGAGCATGAGTGCATCAAGTTTTTGTCGTGCGTCTAGGAATTTTCCCGCGACGGCAAGTTCAATCATCTCCCGCACTTCTTTGGGTTTGGCACGATTCGCAACGGTGTACACAATTTCTTCCGTTATTTTTTTGTCCAGTGCAGCGGAGGCTTGCAGCACGTTAATCGCTTTGCGCAAATCCCCTTCGGAGACGTATTCGATCGCCACAATTCCTTTTTCGTCCACGTGAACGTTTTCTTTTTCGGCGATGGCGAGTATTTGTTTTTCCAAATCCTTTTTGTGTAAGGGGCGGTAGCGAAAAACCACACAGCGAGATTGTATCGGTTCGATGATTCGACTTGAATAGTTGCAATTATGCAATACGATTCCGTTTCCAATGAAATTATGATCCTGATGGCATGTTACGTCCATCACGGAATCCGCATCAATTTCCTTCATTTGAATGACGTTGTTGAATACGAACGGTCCTTTGTACTGACAATTTTCTTTCCATTCTTCAAAATGGGGGAAGTCGTGGGGTAGACCGACAGCCTTTCCTTGGCTCTGATTGACGACAAAATCAATACTACATTCATTTTCTCGAGCGATTTGTCTCTTTGATTTTGTTCCGTTACCAAGTTGTGCAAGAATCATTTCAGCTTTTTTCTTCTGGAATGTTAAATAGTACTCTTTCGCTCGCAGATATTCGGCTGCCATTCGCGCTTTATTCATTTTTTCAACTTCGAATGCATATCCGACGCGGGAAAAGAAGTGGAGCGCGTTTTGGTTGTTTGATTTTAGGGTAAGCTGGTAGCACTCGGAGGTCTTTCCATCTTTTCGTACAAAGTCAAGTGCAAGGATATCAATATACGATTCGACCTCAAACTCGGCAAGGAGTTTCTTCAATTCATCGAAAAACGCTAACATGTTTTTTCGTAGTTCGCTTGATTTATTCATTCGCAGGGAAATGGCTTCAAAATTGCTTTTCGCTATTTTGGGGGAATATCCTTCGCAACCGAATAGGGCGCGCAGGAATTCTCGTTTCACGAGTTTATTTCCATATTTTACCACCGCTGGAATAGAATAGGGAGTAATTATTTTGTCTCCTGTTGATGCGCCTAGGAAGGACAATAGGTTTGCGAGGGGACGCGAATCAACGTTGAACCAAGTGGTCACTCCGTCAAAAGTCCTTCCTTTGATAGTGTTTTGAAGTTCCTTTGAGGAGATGGGGCCAGAGGGAAATCCCAGTTTAATCAAATCTTTCTTGACTTCATTTAACGCTTCCGTGTTGCCAATGAAAATAACTCGTTTTTTACTTTTGATAATGTGTCCGTCCCCGTAAATGAATCCGAGCACGCGGATAAGAGGGATAGTTTTGGGGGAATCGTATTGGAGCGTCAACAACCCCTTTTTCGTTAGTTCATTTATCGTGTGGTCGCTTCTTCCTTGATGAATGATTGACTTTGCGAGGGCTTTCCTGATTTCAGTATACGATATTTTGATGCTAAACTCTTTTTGAATGGCATTTTCAACATCGCGATAGTTTCGAATGGGGTGCACTTGATTGTTCGTTCGAGTGAAGAAATGCATCTTTCCTTCTTTTGTTCGCAGAATGAGTCCTTTTTTCTCCAATGATTGCAAATACTGGACAATGCGCATCCGCGATAACCCCATTTTTCTTTGAAGGTCGTATCGGGACATTGGTTGCGAAGGATGAATCATTTGAAGCAACTTTGTTTCTTGCTGGGTTACACCTTTATCCGTCAAAATGATTGATTCAAGTTCCTTTGCTCGAGAAATGATTCTTTTTTTGTCACGGGTGATAAGTTCGCTGAATCTATTTGCTTTTCCAATTGGAAGATACCCATTTTCTGATTCATCTTTTTCCAAAAAACTCTGGAATGCGGCAATATCAATAAGGGGGCGAGGATCATTCGGCCAAGGGGTCCCCTCCAGCGAGGGTAACACCACTACTTTCTCGCCCATTTTGATTTGACCGGCCGGCTTCCATCCATTGTCAGTCCTGATGGGGTGGTCGTCAGTTAGGCGTATGGTTCGTCCGGTATTGGTTGTCAATTCAAATACTCTTTTTCCCGTTTTTTTAGGATTTTGTTTGAGTGCACACAAAACAAGATCTGATTTTGTCGCATTTCCTTTTTCATCCATGTTCAATAATTCTTTTGTTCGTTTTTCCTGAAAGTCTTGAAAAAATTCGCCAATAGTCGTTTCAGTTTCTTCTAGTGTGTTTATTTTGGTCTCAGGTGTGACGCAACTCAAAATGAATCGGCATGTTTTCGAATATTTTTCCATGGTTCTGCGTAACGCTTGTTGCGCGTCTTGTGTTAGCGCGTCGCACTCGTCCAAAAAAATGATTTTGAAGTCCGCGTTGAAGGCGAGTGTGCGGGCGAATTCTTTAATCGTGGAGCGCACCACGTCAATTCCGCGTTCATCCGATGCATTTAATTCCAAAAAGTTTCTCGACCATTCCTCTCCAAACATTTCTTTGGCTAATGCAACCGCCGCGCTTGTTTTTCCTATTCCCGCGTGTCCTGCAAACATGAGGTGCGGCAAGTCGCGTGTTTTCACGTAGGATTCTAATCTTTTC
>CAYIIU010000010.1:0-42868 GCA_964363635.1 uncultured archaeon | reverse complement strand
TCAGAGGGGGTATATTCGACACTCTGGCGGGGAGGAAATCCATTCTCAGAAAAGGAAAAAGAAATACTGAACGCGTGGTGCGGGATAAACGCGATTGTTATTTTTGCGTGCCCTCCTGCTGAGACGCTCATAAAAAGGTTTGAAGAAAGAAATTATTCCCAGCAAGTGAAAAAAGAAGAGTTAGAAAAATCACTGGTGTTATTTAGCAAAGCATTTGAACACATTCCGCATGTGAAATATTTCTCTTCTTCTCCGGAAGAGTTGGAAAAACTGCTGGCGCAAGTAAAGGAGGATATTCGATGAAATTTTATCTCGCGGGTCCAGTAGGATACGGAACGCCGGGAATTGAATGGAAGGAACCCTTGAAGCACATGCTCCGGGAGAAAGGACACGAAGTGTATGACCCTATTGAAAACGATCACCGATACGGGCGCGTAAAGGAAATGAATGAAATGAAGAAAAATCCGAAAGAACATTGGAGGGAAATATGTGGCATTATGCAGGAGATTCTGCGGGATGATTGCGCCTTCATCACCGAGTGCGATTACATTATTTGTTATTTTGTTGGAAAATCATTTGGCGCCATTTCCGAACAGGGAATAGCCTATTATACAAAAATGTTCCTCCAAAAAAACGTTCAAACCCTCTGCATTTTTGACCCCGCATTTGTTCCAGACGAATGGATTTTGGGGTGCACAGACTATGCATTCTTTTCCCTCTCAGAATTTTTTTCATTTGTTCAGGGGAAATGGAGATGAAACTCTACGTTTTACCCACTGAAAAAGCATGCGATGGAATTTGCTCATTTTGCATCACCAAATTCAGGAAAGTATCATCCAAAACATTCCTCGATTTGAATCCACTCGCAGAGTGGTTGAACCGGCTAAAAGTGGACAAGATTGAACTGACTGGGGGCGGGGAGCCCACGCTTCACCCGAACATTAGTGAAATCATTTCATGCTGTGCCGCAAAAGCTCCGACCAACATGTACACGCACGGGGCGCACTTAAAAAAAATTGAAAACGTAGAAAAACTTTCAACCCTGTGTGTATCAATTGCTCATTATGATATGAAAAAAAACAAACAAATAATGGGAGTTTGTCCTGATTTGGAGTTCATCCGCTCACTTTCTATTCCAGTAAAGTTTTCATTGTTATTGCATCGGTCCGGGATCCACGATAAAGAAGGGCTTCTGCGTTATCTCCAGTGGGCGAGCGGTTTTGCACAGCGAGTCGTTGTGCGTCAGATTTTCGAATATGATTATGGCTCCGCTCTCAGTGGAGAGTTTGTTTCAACTCAAAAAATGTTTGATGAGTTGGAAATCGAAAGCCGCTCCGTCACTCGGCAGGGGAACCCAGTCTTTTCGGTTGGAAAACTTGAAGTTGAAATGGAGCTCCGCTCCTGCGCGTGCGAGATGAACAATCCCGTGCTGCACGCCGACGGAAAGCTCTATCAGGGGTGGAGCAGGGATCCGTATGATTCTGACCGGAAATGAGATTTACAACCAGGTGAAAAAGGGAAAGATTCACAGTTCCCCTTTCTCATCCGAGAATTTGAATCCAAATAGTTATAATTTCCGTTTGGGAAATGAAATCAAAATCTACACCGAAAAAATACTTGACCCGATGAAAAAAAATAAATACCGTAAAATAATCATCCCTGACGAAGGACTGGTTTTACAGCCTAATCAATTGTATTTGGGTCACACCATTGAAGAGATGGGCTCTGATTTTTTTGTTCCTATTATGCAGGCACGAAGTTCAGTAGGAAGATTAGGATTGTATATCTATCTCAACTCAGGCCTCGCTGATTTAGGATTCAAACGGCAGTGGACGCTTGAGTTGCATGTCATCCATCCTCTGCGCGTGTATCCCGGAATGAAAGTTGGGCAAATGCTTTTTTGGAAGCCCTTAGGGAAAATTACGCTGTATCAAGGAAAATACAAAGATGCTGTAGTGCCGCAATCTTCTCAGATTTGGCGGGATTTTATTCCGAAAATCCAAAAAGGCCGAATACCTATTCCGTCTCCACGACGAGTTTCTTTTTTCCTTCGGGGTGGATGAATACTTTTTTGCCGGGAAGAAATCCAAGAAAATCGCTTATTTCTTTGGGAACGCGGACGATTAGGGAATTTCCGCTCGTCCCTAATACCCCCTCCCTTCCCATTCCCCAGATGCCAATCTCTTTTGCTTTTCGGTCAATCTCAGCGGAAGCCTTTTCAGAAAAAAAGATTTCGCCGCAGGCTGGACATTTGCTTCCTTCATATGTACCGAGAGGGATATCATGATACGCATAGGGGAATTTTCCCGACTGGAGGGTTCCGTGGCAGATGGGGCATTTCATAAGTTTCCGCTTGTTTTGGGGTAAATGGTAATGATAAAATAATGACACGGCTCTTGTTTGTACACGGCTTCCATTTTCTTGAAAGATGAAATTATTTTTTCACCCTGAATCCTTTTGGCGCCTTGTAAGATGGTTTCCAGCATTTCTTCCTTGGATATGCCCCGTTCAATCATCTGGTCTTTGGCATGAACCGAAGGATTAAACGAGCATCGTATTGTACTTATTGGCATATACGTGTATATATTGTTATCGGATTAAAAACCTAAGGAAATTTTTCAAACAGAAAAGACATGAGAATTATTGTTGCGCTGGGGGAGAAGTGGTCGGTGTAGCGGGGGGAATCTCATTGGTGGGCGATGGAGCAGGTTCATCCACGTGCGTGTAGGTAGGCACGGCCGGCTCCACATTAGGTTCGCTCGAAATGCTCGGCGATTCCGCAGGGGCTTCCCATCCCGTGAATGCGGGCGCGGGTGGTGCACTCGGCGTGGTTTCAGGCGTGGCCCACCCTCCGCTGCTCGTTTCCAAAGTAGATGAAGATGATGGAGTGCGCGACGCGGCGTGCCCGTCCGGCAGCACGGTGTAGATGACGCTTCCAAACACCGCGGACAGCGGTTGCAGCACGAACATGGACACGAGGAAAAACACGAGGCTTCCTAAGAATGCGGCGAGCGCCCAGTAATATTCTCGCAGCGCCCCATATCCGGGAACACGACTTTGGATCTGCGTGAGCAGGGCTTGCGTATCCAAGTTTTCCTGCTGCGTCACGACTTGCTGGATAATCCGTTCACGGTACGCGGCGGACTGGACATTCGCGAGCGTCGCATCCACGAGCGCCACGAACGTTTGCGCATCCGGATCATTGAGCGTGCGGAGTTTCTGGAACGACTCCGCGGCAATTATTTGCGTGAGGGTGTTTCGCTGCGTGTTGATGAGAAAATCCGCGGCAATTTTTTGCACGTCCAATTGCTGAACGACTTTTCCTGCAAACAGCGATTCTTCAAAACCGGAATAAAGTGCGGATGATTGCGGCAGCGCCGTCACGGCCAGCGTGACGAGGATTCCCACGCCCAGCACTTGGAGCCCGCGCTTCGCACTCGAATAACTGGAACGGATAACTGGAAAATTTTTGAGTTCTAATCGTTTGAGCCGCGCGGTTTCTAAAATGAGCGGAATGCATCCGAAATAAAATAATGCTAACGGATACCATTGCGCGAAATTAGAAAAAAGAATAGCCGCCACGGCGCACGCGAGCAGCGATGGGATAATAGTGGCGATGTACACCCGCGTCCGGTCATCTTTATCGGCGAACGCGGTGATGAGCCCCATCGTCGCAGAGAACAGGATGGCGAACCCTGCAAATGATACCGACAAAAAAAGGCCCAATACTTGAATATTTCCAATACTCACGAGCAAAAAATCGGGGGTTATTTTCATCTGGTCGAGGAAAAATGTCCACCCCAGCGTTAGAATAAAGATGGATGCACCCACCGCGATGGCCTTATTTTTAGAATCGAGCTCCATACGGGAACACTACACTAATCGGATGACTTTTCCCTTGTTTATTAACATGGTAGTCTCGAATTGTGCAACGAGCGCCCCTTTCTTTTCCTTGAGCACGCCGTGCGCTTCCAGTGCGCCGTATTTGACTAATTCCCGCATGGCTGTTTTGCGTGCAAATGGACTCATGTCCAAGTCCCGCGCCACCCAGCGTTCCGCAAAAGGCAATCCTTCATATGTTTCCGCACAAAAATCCAAGAGTTTGCGTGCATTCGTGTTTCGAATTCCCGGCACCGCGCCATTCACTTCAAAAATCTCCACCGTTCCCGCATCGCTTATTCTCCCATTCCCATGAATCGATGCAAAGGGTTCCATGGCGTACGCGCGTCCATCATCCAGCGTGTCCGTTTCTCCCGTGTCAATGTTGGGAATGGATGGAGCACAATGCGCCGTGTATTCATCAATGCCGTGTCCGGACAAATTTGAAATGGGATCCACGCCAAATGAACGAAGTGTTTTCTCAATCGCTCCGCCCAGTTTTCCAACGTGCACGCCTTCTTTCACTTCCGCGAAACCCGCTTCGAGGGCGGCTTGCGTAGCTTCAATCAAATTTTTGGTTTCTTTTGTCTGCGCAAAGTCAAGCGTGATGGCCGCGTCGACTAAATACCCTTTCTTGTGCACGCCGATATCAACCTTCAACACGTCCCCTTTCTGCACGACCGTATCATCCGTGTCGCTGGGTGTATAATGCGCGGCAATTTCATTGAGTGAAAGATTCAGGGGGAATGCAATTCCGCACCCGTGTTTTTTGGTGAGCGCTTCAATCTCATCCGCGATGTCCAATAGCTTCACTCCCGGCTGAATCATTTCGCGGGCCTTCGCGCGGCATAATTCATGCACTTTCGCGGCGGTTTGATAGTGTTCGATTATTTGGGTGTTCATACCTATTCCACGTGAAAAAGGGTTATAATTCCACGCCGTTTGAGTTAATGTTTTCGGTAAATAGAGTCGTGATGGTCATAGTCTAATATCTCCACAGCCAACTCGCTTTCGATGATTGAAAACACTAAAACAAACGACCCCATAATATGAACGCGAAACTTGTTTTTCATGCTCCCGCTTAAGGGTTTGAAACGGCGCGGATCTTCTAAAATCTGCTTAACTTTCTTTTGGATAGCTTCATGTTGAACGGGATCACGTTTCGCTAGCTTTTCAAAGACTTTTATCAAGTGGGGTTTAATGCGAAGCGAGTAAACCAAGATACATCATCTCAACGCATTTTTTTGAAAAAAGAATCGACATCCTTCACATGGATGCTCTTTTCTTTTTCGATGCGTTGGAGTTTTTTAACGTATTCAGGGCGAAGTTCCGTAGGCAGAACCATCTTAGCGTATTCTTCAACAAGCTTGTTGATCGCTTGGCTCTTATCCTTCAAACCATATTGCGCTTTCACAATATTGATGACGCGGTTATTCTTCTCTTCCAATTCCACAATAGCAACAGGCATTAATACACCATTAATACTATGTTAATATGGTGCTAATAAACCTTTCGATTTGGCACTATAGCAATTCGGTGAACGAACGCACTCCAAAGGCAGGATTGTGAGTCTGAAGCGTTTCAAGAGGGATTCCGCCCGTCGCAACGACGAACGAGTCCATTCCCGCTTTCTGCGCTCCTTGAATATCGGGAATCATGTCTCCCACCACCAGCACATCCTTTTTCGTAAATTTCTTCCCCGAAGCCGCTTCCACTTTTTCCAGCGCGAGCGCAATCATCTCGTGTCTTCCGTGCAACGCCACGCCGTTCTTTTGGTCGTCTCCGAACACGCGCACGGAAAAATATTTCACGAGTGTTGAACGTGTGATAACAGCTTCTCCCACTTTGCGCGAGTTCCCAGTAATGGTGGCAATTATTTTTCCGTCTTTTTGCAACGCGTGAATAAGTTCAACCACGCCCGGCAGAATATTCTTCGCTAAAATGGGGGCGGTGGGACTCGCCATCTTCTCTCCGCGCGCACGCACGAGATTTTCAATCAGCAAAGGGTCGTGCGTGAAACCATAATCATCTAGCACGCGCCGGAATGTTTCTTGGTTTTGAATACCATAATGCTTCGTAATGTCAGCAAATGACTTCACGTTAACTTCAGTTAGTTCGCGGATGACATCCACATAGGCCTGCGTGTGCGCATCCATCACATCAACTAATGTCCCGTCAATGTCGAAAATGATCACTTTTTTGGAATCGAATATTTGGTGGTACAGTTGATTCATAGAAAATTTCCTCACATGAACGAACTTAAACCCGTCTGCTTTCCCCCGCGCTGCAAGTCAGTAGAGTCAATTCCAAGCTCGAGGAATATTTTCTCCACCGCAGGAATGACTTGATTTTTGATGTAGTATTCCGCATCGTAATCCCCTTCTTTCACATACTCTTCCAACTCCGCGCGGTCGGAAATGCTTTTTCCTGTTTTCGTGACGATGAAACCTAACATCTGTCCCACGAAAATTTCCTTCCCTCTTTTTTTGGCTTTAATCGCCGCTTCCACATGCGGAGACGTGGTGGCGTAATTGTCCAATCGCCTCTGCAACTGCGTCAAAATCACCAATTCCTTCTTGGGCACATCTCCGGCGCGCAATCGTTTAATCACATCAAGTACAATATCGTGTGCCTTCACTGGATTTCCGTTCACGAGGATTTCTTGCAAAACTTTTTTCTGCGTCTCGCGCGCAATGATGCTCACATCCCTTCGCACGTATTCAAATCCCACAATCGTGAGTTGGTTGTTTGCGTCTGCGAGCGCGTACCGTTTCTTCGCCACGCGCCCTTCTTTTCGCGTGACAAAAAGTCCGCGGCGATACAATCCTTCAAATTCTAATTCCATTCTCCCGGGCAATTTTGCGTTGACTTTCTCCACGAATTTTTTTACAGCGCTTTCTTTTTTTTCGCCAATCAGCATAAAACAGCTGTCTGTGTCTGCATATACTGTTTGAAATCCGTCTTCTTCCGCCCATTGCAGCGTTTGCCGGATGTAGTGCCTCGCCCACGCCGTAATCGCCTGCGCCGAATCACGCGAGTACCAGCGGAAACGCGGGTACGCGAGCGTGCCGAAAAAAGAGTTCAGCACAATTTTGAGTGCTTGCTTCCGGGCTTTCAAAAACGTTTGCTGCGGGTCATTTTTGGGCAGCGTATCCATTTTTTTCTGCACCTCAATTCGCTGGTCGAGGATGCGTTCCAACACCACTGAAAACAATCCTTTTTTCTGCGTGCAGAACCACGTTCCATTCGGGGCCTTGTTCGCACCTTCCCGGCATTTCACGTGTTCGCAGTTCAACGAATCCGGAGAGATGTTGTGCGAAATCATGATACTGGGATACAGCGAGCGAAAGTCTAACACAGCAAGATTTTCATGCAGCCCTGCGACGGGTTCCTTCACGTACCCTCCTTCAATGGGATTTTGCGTGCGCCCTTCCACTTGTTCATCGGATGGGGGGTTGGGAAACAGCACGCCGCGCGCCACACTTTCGTGCATGAGCGTGGTTTCCACGAGTTGAGAGGCAGAGGAGCGGTTGACCTCGAACAGGGGCAGCCGCACGAGTCGGGCGAGTTCAAGTAAGAGCGGGAGAAATTCATCGCCCAATCGTTTAGTATATTGCGCGTCCGTCAAATTATATTTCACTAATTTATCAATTCCCTTTTTTGTTTTCCATGTTTCCCAAATTTCTTTGTGATTGAGCGTTTTTTCCCCTTCTCCAAACACCGCGCGCATCACGCTTTCCAAATCAAGTCGAGGCGATTTGAAGAATTGGAATCGCGTGAGCAGTCGCGCAAGTTGGTACACGTCCACGTGCTGCGTTCCATTGATGCGTGCGGCCGTTTCCGTTCCTTTCCCAACAAGCTGCGGGTTGCCAAAACCCATGTCCACATTCACGTGGAATTTTTTCCCGCGTTCTAAAATAAATGGAAAATCAAACCGGTCGCCGTTGTACGTGTACAAAATGTCCATGTCCGAAAGAGAAACAAATGAAATGAATGATTCGAGCATTTTCTTTTCGTCCGCGCATGCAATGGTGTAATCATTCGTGTACGCGTGCTGGATGAAAACTTTTTCTCCTGCATTGCTTGAAAGGGCAATCGAAATGATTTCATCTTTCTCCGGTTGCGGTTGCTTTCCGCTGCCGAATGTTTCAATGTCAAATGCCCCGGTTCGGAATGACAATGGAATTTCATCCATGGCGGTTATTTTTTTTACATTTCCTTCCTTGTCTAATTCACATTCCACCATGGCATTGGGAATGAGTTGCTTGTCCAGAATGTAGCGTTTCGTGTACGGGATGTTCGACTCGCGCAGACTCCCCACAAATGGAAAACGCAGCACGACCTCACGTGAACGGACGAGTTCCCCAATATTGGCAAAGCTCATTTGGAGGTAGAACACCCCTTCCTTTTCCACGCGTTTGACGGCGATGGGTTTCACTCCTCCAGGCAAGGATTCCTCATTGAGCGTTTTTTCGAGTTTTTTAGACTCGGCTGAGGGAACGAGTTGAGCGTAAAAATAAGGTGGAAAATGGCCGTCCGTTACACGTTGAATACCCTCTCCTTCCCCTTCGGGCCGTATATACAGGTCGATAACGCTCTTTCCCCTTATTTCGCGTGTTTCCACGTCAAGGAGGACTCCTTTTATCGCTTGTTTAACACCCGGCATAGGCGTTTTAAAGGGCCAAATTGTCTTTTAACCTATGGCTGACCCTTCCCAGAATATCCCCCAAAACCAGTCCTCGATGGCCCCTAAGGGGGGAGAGTACCTCTTCTCCTTGAATCGGGACCTCAAGGCCCTCAACGCCTCGGTGTTGGTCATCACGCAGAAAATCAAATACCTCGTGAGGAATGAGAAAATCCTCGGCCGCAATTTGATTGTCATCAACAAGCGCGTGCGGGATATTCAGACACAAGTGGCTGGTTCGGAAGCCCATGGTGTTTCGGACGAAGTCCGCGCCTCGCTGCAGGAATTGCAGAAACAGATGAGTGCCATCTCCCAACGTCTCGTTGAAGTCGAAGCCAAAGTCGATGACATTGGTTCGCGCGCCGCGAAAGAAGAGGAAGTGAAAGAGTTGAAATACATCATCGACAACCTGAATCCGCTTCACTTGATTACGATGGATCAAGCACAGCAAATGATCGATAAGAAGATGGAAAAGAAATAGATTAGTGAAGGTGCATGTGAATGCCGGTTTTCGGGAAAGGGCGTGTAGGACGCGCTGTTAAAAAAAATGCAGATTCTGATCCATTTGAGACACAATTAACTCGGGGGGAAAGGTCCAAGAGGAAATATTCCAAAAGATTTGGGTATGGCATTCGCGATTCGACTTTATCAGAAGTTGAAAGAGAGTTTTGGTATAGCTTACGCAGGCTAATTATGAAAACCCATATACGGACCAAACAGCCAGTGGTGGTGCTAGATTGGGGGTGTGGGACCGGTCGTGCAATAACTGAGCTCGCACAGATTTTTCCATTTGTAAAAGCATATGGAATAAGCCAAGACAGTTATACCCAATGGAAAAAAAATGATAAAGTAAAATTTATCCAGGAAGATGCAGAAAATAGTTTGAGATATTTTAGAGATAAAGGTGTTGACGTTATCTTTTCTAAAATGGCGCTCTATCATCTTTGGAGTTCTGGACTAATGGAAGAGTATCTAAAAAAACTGTGCAATAAGCTAAAAATCGACGGCATATTACTAATGGAAAATAATGAAAGGTATAATGCACTCATGGATAAGATGAAATACGCGGGCTATTCAACAAAGATTATAACTACCGAGCTTGGAACTAAACGTGCAATCATGATCACTAGAACTAGATGATGGCGCCCACTATATCTTTGTAAAAAAGTCCTTCACCACCGGTTGAGAGTACGTGTCGCGAACCGTCGCGCGGTAGTTTTTCCTCCCTACAAGGGTGACGCCCACTTCGCGCCCGCCCACAATGGACAACTTGGCTTCGCTCAACAGCAGAATATTTTTGGGCAAATCAATTTCGTGCGCGGCCGAGAACATGAAACCCACATCCTGCGTCGTGCTTTGCGAAAACAGTCGCTCCATTTCTTTGGCGAGCACGGGTTCTCGAGCATAATCAAACAGCTGCTGCGCCTCCGGAACGACAATGAGGCTTTTCACTCTCCCCGAAACGCCTTTGCGCGAGTACAGCTCGTACACGCCCCGCACAATCGTATACACGAGCAAGTTGCGCAACTTGGGCGGAACATTTTTCATTTTCAGCACGCCAATACGTCCAATCGATTGGAACCACGATTTGGAAATTTCTTCCGTGGGGTTCATTCCCGTGAACATATTGGGGAACGTATAATCGAGGAGCGTGAACAAACGTATCATGGACGAAATGTGAAACGGCGTCATGCTCTCGCTCGGAGGAAGCTGACGCAGAATTCCTTTGGCTTCATCAATGGAACCTGTTTGATGTTCGTGCAAAAAACGAATAAGATTGTTTCCCAAGTCCGTGTTCGAGAGTCCGAGAATTTCAACGAAACCTTCGGGATACAACATGGAGAGTTCGAGTTTCAAATTTTCTCCGGGCAAAAACTCTTTCATGGGAAACCCCACCGGGTCCCCTTCAATTTTTTGGTCGTGCAGTAGTTGAGCGTTCGGATTCGGGTTGCGCATCACCACGTATTCGTTTTCCCAGTCCACAATTACCAAGGGAATGTTGGAGAAGAGCGCCCCCTCCGCAATGACTTGCAGCACGTGCTTGCGGTGCTCGATGCGTCCTCCAAATACGGTGGAGCGTTTGAAAAAAACAACCGGTTCTTTGACCATGAGTCCATTAGTAGTGGTGCCAAGCACAAATTCTCCGGGCAGCGCACCCATATGCTGCGCGGCCGTCGTATCATTTTGTTTTCCGGAAGTGACACCCTCGGATAAATGGGCATTGGTTGCCAAAAGTGGAGTGAGAATGGGCATCGAAAAGAACGCTTCGCTGATGTTGGGCGGGAGTTCATTCACGTTTTTGAGCTGCACATCGTACGCCCGCGCCACTTCCGAAAGTAACGAACTGCTCACTTCTAATTTTTTGAGTAGAATATCCGTCTGTTCAAGCACGATGCTTTCTTCCCAGTTCATGGACACGGGGCTCGTTCCTAATAGCAAAAACGTGTGGGTTTCATCGAGCAAATGTTTTGTGATCAGCATCACTTCCCGCGGCACCGTTTGGATGAACGCACTCGCATCCCCCACGGGAGAATACGGCTTGTAGAATTCGCACACGCACTCGGAAATGACCCCATTCTCCACACGCAGCAATTGAACGTACACCATTTTCTGCGGATTCGTGTAAACTTCAAGCTCCAAATCCTGCAGCGTTCCCTTGAGGAGCAGGGTCCAGGGTCCTTGGGCAATTTTGAAGAGAGGCATCGTGTTTCCGTGTTGGCCTACCGTCGTATCGCAGATACGACGACGTAGTCCGTCGTTCCCGCCGGGCGAAACCGGCGAGGGATTTTTATAGCACCCCTTGCTCGTATATAAAACCGCTTTTGGGATACATATGGTTAACGAGGAAATTGTCCGCAACACGATTCAGAAAATGCACGACGCTGGACTTTCGGACACGATTATTTCTTCCACGCTCGCGGATTTGGGACTCACAACAAATCAAGTTCAAGGTTTTTTGTCCGGAAACGCGAACACGAAATCAAACGCGGCGACAACCACCATGCCCGCACAAACCCGCTCGGGAATGAGTTCATCCGCTTCCAATACCAACACGCTCGACCATGAAGAATTAGCCTCCCGCACGAGCGACAAAATTATTTCGCGCCTAGATGAGCGAAACGCGTTAGATGATGAAGAAGCGGATTTGAAAGACAATATTACCAACTTGGCCATGGAACAGCATGGCACGCAGCTGCAGGAAACGCATCAAGCGGTGATGGAGCTGCACGACAAGTTTGATTCGTCCGCGTTTGATACCCTTTCGAATCGCGTCTCCAACATGAATGCACGCATGGAGCAGCTTTCAAAAGATGTGGTGGATGTGAAAGGATTGGCCATGGCTTTGCAGACGCTTATGCAAAAAATACTTGAGACGAATCAGCAATTGTTGTTTGAGATGAAAAGCAAGAAGTGAATGAATGACTCCCTCTCCACGAAGAATTAGAGTCTACTCTCGAAGAAAAGTAGGCAGCGTTGACATTGACACGGAGATTTATTCAGGAGGAGAGCGCAGAGCGGTTGGCAGTCATTCTATTTGGGTCAGCAGGAGAAATAAGGGCGGTTGGAGAAAAGTGAAAATGAGGGATTTGCCGCGAATATTTCCTGAGGCGGTCATGCAGGAGATGGTTGAAAGTGCCAAAAAGGTAGGCGCCATTTTTAGAGAACTCGTAAAAGAAAAAGGTAGAAATGAAGCGCGGGCAAAAGCAGTGTTCATTCGGCAACGAATACGGTTTGGAGAGGCAGTCATAAGTAATGGAGAATTTTTAGGAGTGAAAATCATGGTCGGATGGAGAATAGCAAAAAATCCTATCCACTACCAGATGGCATACAATCCATTTACCAACAAGTTTTGGTACGCCAGCACGCGCAGAAAATCAGACAACATTACGGAGGATGAGCCGTCTGAAAAGAATATTGGAAAAGGCTGACGTTTGGATTTTGATGAAATTTTTTAAGAGATTCACTTGCTGAACAGCTTCCCCAATCCGTCAAGTATTTTGCTGGCCGCGTCGCTGATGGCGATGATGGGGTTTTTTTCCTTGGGTTTCCACACGTAGTTTTCTGCATCCTTGTATGATTTGGCCTTCGCGGGAACCAATCCTTCATTTATTTTATCCATCGCAGCCTTTCCCACCGTGCCATAAAAATTGGCGGGGTATTTTCCAGTGACTTTTTCCAATTCGCCTAATTCTCCCGCGTACACATCCTTGGTTTTTTTGAGCGTATTTCGAATGCCCCGCGACGCGGAACGGGCAGCAAATGCAAATGAATATGCAATCAATAATGCTGCGGCGATGAGAATCCAAAAGATTTGCTTTGTATTAAACAAAATAATGAGAATGATGAGTAAGATGATTAACGTCGCGGTGCGCATGCTTAGTATCCCCCGCCGCCGAGTCCGCCCATCCCTCCGCCTCCGCCCCCTAATCCTTGCAGCGCGGCCATCATGTCAGGACTCATTCCCCCGGGCTGTTCTTCCGAGGGTTTGACTCCCACTAAATACGCCAACACCGCGAGCGCGATAGCAATGTACAATATTTCTCCCTGCAAGTCGCTCCCCATGACGAAGAAAACAACTCCCGTGACAAGGGTGAGTAGAATTCCCGACACCGAACGCAAGCTAATCAGCAAAAAGATGAGCACCGCGAGCGCGGCCCAGAGTATTTGGTATTGCATCGCGAATGCGAGCATGAAAATGGCCACTAAGTATGTAAATGTGTCCATGCCCCATTCACCTTTTTTCCGTGTTGAACGTCATTTGTCAAACGCCCCAATCTTTTGAAAAATATCCTTTCCGAATGTGGCAAACGCCCACAGCGCAACGAGCAGCCACACTAAATCGGGGAACTGGTAGAATGTCAAAAAAACAATAATGATTGCCGTAACAAGCGCCAGCTTGGCGCTCCCCACATTTCCTTTGGCCCAATTGTATATCCAGATGAAGAGAAATATGGTTATCGCCAAGTGAATGTTGTCCGCGAGCGCGTTGTAGAGGAGCATATACAGTATTTCGACCCTGAACCCCTATTTAATGACCTCTCCGAAAACCCACTGAAATGGCATTTCCATTATCACCGGGTGCCAATTGTATTCACTTGTCGTACACTCTTCCTAACATTTTTTGCTGGTGCCTGAACCACGCATCTTTCACTAAGGATTGGCCCGTTTGCGTGGGGTATTTTCCATTCAGACACGCCATGCAGAGTTGCGCATCCGGAAGTTTGAGCGCACGAATGAGTCCATCCATCGTTTGATAGCGTAAAGAGTCCGTTCCCAGTTCCTTGGAGATTTGGGCGATTTCTTTTTCGGTAAGCACAACCGTTTCCCGCGAATCATTTTGCGGACCGTGCTTCGCCGCCACGAGTTCTCCAAATGTTGTCATGTCAATCCCATAAAAACATGGATTCAAAATGGGTGGACACGAGATGCGGCCGTGCACGCTCGTTGCAAGTCCTTCTTCTTTGAGTTTGTGCACCAATTCACGCAGCGTGCTTCCCCTCACAACAGAATCTTCCACGAGAATCACATTCTTTCCTTCAATGGCACTCTTGTTAATCGTAAATTTTTCTTTTACTTTGTCCTGCCACTTTCCCCCCTCAATGAACGTCCGTCCAACGTATCGGTTTCGCAAAAGCCCTTCTTTCGCAGGAAGTTTGAGCGTGTACGCATACCCATCCGCCGCGGGCTTGCTCGTGTCGGGAACGTTCACCACAACATATTCTTCCGGATTCATGTACAATGTTTCGGCGCGCGCCAATTCTTCACCCAATCTCCAGCGGACATCATACACGTTGCTTCCTTGGATGGTGCTCCCCGCCGAGGCAAAATAGACCCATTCGAACATGCAATGCGAAACGCGCTGCGTAGAGGGAGCGAAACGTGAACGGACGACTTTATTTTGGTGCACGCGCAGCATTTCTCCCGGATTCAAGTCTTGAATACCATGTTTCACAAACGGATGCAGCGCCACACTTTCACTCGCGGCGAGAAAAAAATCCTCATTGTCCACGTAAACGAGGGGTTTGAATCCCTGCTTGTCGCGCACGAGGCACAATTCTCCTTTGGCATTCAAAAAAGTAATGGCGTATGCTCCATCCACTTGCTCCGACAACGCCGCAAACGCATTTTCAAGTGAATTAGGAGAATCCGTTCCAAGTTGGTGCGCAATCGCGTGCATTAATACTTCAGTGTCCGTGTTGGACTTGAAATGGTAATCTTTTTGTTTCAAATCCACGCGGATGTCAGGGGCATTCGCCACGTTTCCATTGAATGCAAACGAGAACCATTTCCAAATTCGAGAGTGTGTGCGTTCAAAGGGTTGCGCATCCTCGCATCCGAGGGAGCCGCTCGTGGCGTAGCGCGTGTGTCCGATTCCAATTCTTCCGGCGTGGTCGGTGAATAACTTCGCGGCCTTTTCTTCATCGCTCAACTGAAAAACTTCGTTGACTAATCCATTGGCTTTGTACGTTTTCAGCAATTCAGGATTGTCCTCATCAAAAATAGTGAATCCCGCGGAGAGCTGTCCCCGGTGCTGCAGTTGAAGGAGCATTTTTTGCAGGAAATAGAGCGCTCCTCCTTTAGGATAGTATGAGAGATCCTTTTTGAGATAAACCGCGGCAATCCCGCATTCTTCCTTGGGCTTGTCAGAAAGGATAGGAAGGTTCATTCCCCTACTACGAATTTGAAATACTTAAAGGTTGCAAATGAGGGGAATTAATTCCGCTCGCCGCCGATTCCGGCCGCTTCTTCTAAGCGGTTGCGTTTTCCTCGGAATTCTCGGCGTTTGCGTTTCTGTCCTTGGTCTTCGACTTCGCCGTCCTTTAACGGATATTCGAATTCTTCCAAGGTCTTCGGAAAAGCTTCATCATTAGGAATGTTTCCCGTGGCCTTCAAGTATTCCTTCGCGAGAAGCCAGTAAACGAGTGCCAAAGACTTTCGTCCTTTGTTGTTGATGGGGATCACAATGTCGATGTTGGTCAACAGATTGTTCGTCGAGGCAAGGGCAACCACAACTGATTTCGCTCGAGCCGCTTCCGCGATTGCTTGCGCATCGGATTCGGGTTCAGTAATGATAACGACTTTCGGCTGAATGAATTCTTTTCCTTGAGGATTGGTAAACGTTCCCGGAACGAATCGTCCTGTTAATGCATGAGCGCCAATGGCTTTAGCAAATTCTTCCGCGGGTGTTTTTCCATACATTTTTCGAGAGACAATTACAATGGATTTTGGAGAATATTTGGACAAAAACTGCGCGACTTGCTTCACGCGCTGGTCGATAACTTGAACGTCCAACACTTTCAGTCCGTCTTTGCGCTGCTTGTAGATGTAGCGAACCATATCTCCGCTCTTGAAGCGTGTTCCGATGTGTGCTCCCGTCGTGAGATACTTCTCAATTACAGGATTGACCGCAACGGCCTGCTGCACATTTTCATCGGTTTTTTCAGTCATGTTCATTCCCTCATTTACACATTATATTTCAAAACATCATCCATCACATCGACGTGAGCAAGGAGCATGCGTCGGCAGCAATAGCGAGTAATGCCAAGTTGGGTGAGTACTTCTTCCATTTTTTCCCCTTTCTTGATCCGCGATTTCATCTCTTCGTAGTGGCCCGCAATGGGTTTTCCGCATGAAAAGCATCGAATAGGGATTATCATAGTGTTTCCTCCGCAATCTCCATTATCGTTTCGAGTGCTGCTTCTTCTTTCGCGCCTTAGGGCCCAAAGGCTTCTTAGGCTCCACACGTCGAGGATCGTCGACCAACAGCATTCGGTCGTACTCTAAATAGATTTTGCGTAATTTTTCATCTCCCGTAAATTCCACGAGAGACTTGGCAATGGCCCCGCGCGCTGCCACGGCTTGCGACATGGGTCCGGATCCTTCGACGCGAACGGAGATATTGACTCCTTTGGCAGCGTCTCCGGCCAAAAATACGGGCTCCATGATGAGCGCTTTCAGTTGAGCGGGTTCGAAATAATCGAGATTTCGCGAGTTGATTCGGATGACTCCCTTTCCGGCGCGGATGGATGCTTGGGCCGTGGCCTCTTTCTTTTTGGCTTTGAACAATGTTTGTTTTTTTCGTTTGGCCATACGCATCATTGCTCCGTCATCTCATTATAACCGAGTGCTTGAGACAGTTCTAACACGGTCGTGACGCCCTTGGTTTTGTCGTTCTGCGCCTCTTTGAGGGGCTTGAATGCCTTTCCTTCAACGATGGCGGGCTTTCCAATGTAAATACGCAAACGATTCATGGCTTCCACGCCACGCAAGCGTTTGAATGGAACCATTCCTTCGATAATCTTTCGCACGATGCGGTCCGGCATTCGTGAAAAGCGCGGTCCTTTTTCGGGGTTTCCGCGCGGGCGCAAATCTAAGCGCGTTTGCCAGAGTTTGGCCAACACAACCGGGTTTCCGGTGAACACGGCTTTTTCGGTGTTGATTACAGTAACATGTTCTCCGAGCAATAATTTTTCGGCAACTAAACTCGCCAAGCGGCCCACAATTAAATTGGTCGCGTCCACGTACGTCGTTTCACGTGCGGGCATTTTTACCGCGGCGGTGGGTTTTTTGCTGGTGTGCTTGTTTGAGTTCATATTATTTCACCAAAATCATTTTGTTTGCGGGAATTTTGTTCGCGACAAGGTCTTCAAGTGTCCATGTTTTTCCTTTCGCGGCGAGAATCTTTTTGCGCGCGACTTCGGAGAATGCAAATGCGGCGACCTCAAATCCTTGGGTGACTTCTCCGTTCGAGAGAACTTTTCCCGGCACCACGAGCACTTTGTCCTTGTACAGTTGACTCATCTTGTTCAAGTGCGACACGTTCACTTGCGTCCGTTCGCGTGTGGACATTCCCATGATGTCTGATAAGATGCGGTAAACGTCCTGTTTACTTGTTTTTCCGTGCTTTTCTAATTGCACCACGAGACTTCGTGTTCTTGTACTTGTTGGTCCGGTTCGTTTCATAGTATATCAGTTGGCAAGGTTTCGTGTTTTTTGGTGACTGGGTTCCTGCGCAGCAGGGACCCGTTCTCCGAGCGACCGAATGGATAATTCGGGCATGCAGGAGACAGGATTCGAACCTGTGAAGGCACTAAGCCACGGGATCTTAAGTCCCGCCCCTTTGACCGCTCGGGAACTCCTGCTGTATAATTTAACAGGGGCACGATGCGATTAAGAAGCCTCCTTTTTCACGTTTTTCTTAGAGCCCCTCCTTTATTTGTTCCATAAAATCATCCGCTTTCTTGGCAATAATCTCGCACGCTTGGTGGAGGATTTCTTTGTTCTCCAACGCGCCGGTTGATTCCATCATTAAGATAAATCCTGTGTCGTCCGCATCCACTTGAATGTTGGAGCTTCCACCCACTTCTTCGCACGCACCGCACAATGTGCAGTCGGCTTCTTGCGTAATGGAAAGTTTCTTTCCTTTGGTTTCAATAATTTTTACCGGGCAGCTCGCGACAATTTTTTGCATCATTTCAGAATTGATGTCGTCGTTAATCGTAAATGTTGGGAGTGCGCGGAATCCAATAATGCACGGCTGAAATTTGGCGTGGTCTTTTCCGGTTCCGACAACGGCTTCTCCTTCAATTCGAATACGTTGATCGGCTTTCAATTTGGTCAATGGAATTTTTTTGTCCAAAACGTCAACAACGGCGTCTCCGAATTTGATTTCGGAAGCGTACACGGTTCCCGGTCCGGATGCATCGAGCGTGAATTTGGCCTTGTCTCCTAAGCGATAGGATTTCGCGTCCATTTTTACCGGAACGAGTCCGAGTCGGTGTCCTAAAAATTCGTCAAAAAGAACACCGTTGTTTTCATAAATGCCCAATTCTTCAATCGCGAGGATGGGGACTTCGCTCATGGCCGTGCGTCGGATGGCATTGACGGTTGCAGTAGTCGTACCTTTAATCAAAATGTGGGCGGTATTGCCCTTGTCTTGAAGCACTTTCACTGCGTTTCGAGCCATTGTTGTGTTCCTCCTTTTTTCCTCATTAAATTTTATTTTTAATCAAATTTTTTTTAAAAATTTGTTTTACACCTTCTTGCTTCGGTGTTTCTTTTTCTTTCGTGTTCCATCGTGCGGCGTCGGTGTGACGTTTTCGATGGAGATAATGCGAATACCATTTCGTGTCAAGCTTCGGATCGCGGCTTCGGCGCCTTGTCCGGGGTTGCGCGGGCGGATTCCACCTTTTGCACGCACACGCACGTGAACCAAGGAGATTCCTTTTTCGCGTGCCTTTTGGGCAATCGTTTCGGCTATCTTCATGGCCGCATACGGACTTCCTTCTTTGTGCTGCGTTTTTACCACAACTCCACCTGAGCATTTGGCGAGTGTTTCCGCACCCGTCAAATCGGTGAGCAAAATAATAGTATTGTTGTGCGTCGCGAAGATGTGCACCAGTCCTACTTTGATATCCTTGTCAGCCATGGCAAATCACTTTCCCTCTTGCGCAGCTTCTTTAGCAGCGTCTTTGGCATCCAGTGATGTAGGGGCTTCTTCAGCTTCTCCCGCTAATTTTCCTTCGGTTCCGGCGGGCTCTCCGCGCATTTCGGCGAAGTCCTTCTCAACTTGTTTGGCATCCTTGGCCATCTTTTGAGGCGACTCCAAAATCATGGGCTTTCCGTGATACGAAATGGTGGCCTCTTCGTCCTTCGTGACAAAGTACGAAGGCACGGTGACTTTCGTTCCGTTTACCGCGATGTGTCCATGTGTGATGAATTGTCGCGACATTTTGGGAGAGTTCGCCAAATTCTTTCGCCACACAATTGTCTGCAAGCGTCGTTCGAGGAATGATTCGAGTGTGAGTGAGAGAACATCTTGAAGCGAAGGCTTTCCGCGCATGACTCCCATCCGTATGAGTGAATCCAAAAGTTCTTTTTCTTTCGACGCGCGCTTTTCCACGGGAATCGCTAACACGTGTTTGGCGTTGCGTCGCTTTCCGCGGACCATCGCTTCCATGCTTCGCAGTTCGCGCTTGTTTCGCAATCCGTAGGTTTCTCGAAGCGTCTTTTCCGTCTCTAAGAGCTTCTTATCCCAAGGCTTCTTGGGGGTTCCATACTGTTTTCGTGCAAATTTCGGGTCACCCATAAACATCCATCCTTACTTTTTGGCCTCTGCTTTTGCAGGTGCGGCTGGCTTGGCGTCGACTTTCTTTTCCACTCCAACCGCATTGCCGCGTTTTCGTCCGCTCGTTCGCGTGCGCTGTCCACGCACAGTTAATCCGAGCGCGTGGCGCAATCCTTTGTACGATTTCAATTTCTTCATCGTCTGCAAGTCGTTTCGAATGGCAAAATCTAAATCACTCATGACAATGTGCCCGGTCTTTCCTTCAATGGCCTTGCTTCGATTTGCGGTCCATACCGGAAGTCCGTGCGCGTGCGGGGCGAGAACAATGGCTTCGAGTTTTTCGTCCATGGCTTCAGGCAATTGTCCTAAGGGCAGATTGTACGCGATGCCATGTTCTTTTTGGAACTGGTACGCAATCATGCGCGCCATGCGGATTCCGATGCCCTTGATTCCCGTAAGTGCACGATAGATGGGCGTGCCGCCATTCAAGTCCTTGTTGGCAATACGAACAATGTAACGAATTTCGACCATAATTATTCACCTTTTCCTAACATTTTTTTCAAATCGTCGCGTGTGTACGATGCGTTGAGGGTGATCATTTCGCTCGTGGCAAGCAGGTGGTTGATGTTGACTTTCCCTTTCTTGGTGTACAATCCTTCCACAATGGCAAAACCATTCTTGGCATTTTCTACAATCACAATTTTCTTTCCCGCGTCTCGTCCGGTGGTCTTGTAGCAGACTCTTCCTGTCGTGTAAATCGCTGCCATATTATTTCACCTGTTTCTCAATTTGCGACAAATAAGGTCGAATCGAGATTTGAGTATCAGTCATTTTTTTCACACCGGATTTAACTTTGGCCATCTCTACAACGAGCATTCGCTTGCAAACGTTGCAAACGATTCCGCCGAGCATTCCAGTAGGTCTACGTTGAGACTTGGATTGCTTGGCCATGCGTGAGCGGTTGGCTCCGTGCGAGACGCCGTGCAAGACTTCATTGCAAATGGCGCAGCGAAGTTTCTGGTGCTTCTTTCCTTTCGTAATCATACGAGTGCCTTTGGCACTGCGTCGGAAGCCGCGGAGTTTTCGTCGTTCGGATTTATTGGGCATTTGTTATCGTTCCTTGTTTTTTTTCCTTTTTTGCATCGTACATGTTGAGCACGTGATTCACCACCATCGAGATGAGGAAGCTGCAAAACACATAGAACCAGAACCAATCTCCCTGCACCCAAACCAAATTGAGCGGGAAGAACAGATTCACTTTCGTTCCTTGGTAGGCATTCGAGACCAGTCCAAACAATGGGAGGAACACAATCATGTTCACGATCATCATTTTGGGCATGTTTTTCATGGTGCTAGTCGAGAGTTCCATCATTTCTTTCTGGACCCGCTCGATTTCGCTTTTGTTCTGGTCTCCTTTTTTCATCAACTCCTTCAGTTCCTTGTTTTTTTCCTGCATCGCTTTTTGGGTCCGGCGCGTCTCTTTTCGGTTCCCAAAAACCAATTGAACGACTTGACTGATGACCGCAAATAGGGCGGACACCACTACCAAATCCATTGCCGGGTTGTCAAACATACGCGTTGGGGTTTATTCTCCGTTTTACCACGTTATACGTGGCCGTTCCAAGGTAATTCCCTTGGGGAACGTTTTAAAACATTGGGAATAGACCGGCCATTTCCTCCCCTTTATTTCTCTCCGAAGAAGCCTTTCAGTGCGGGATGCATATCCATGAGCTGGGCTTTCGCCAGTTCTTCGTATAATCGGTAAACGATTCCGCATGCGAGCAGGACACCGGTTCCGGAAACCAGTGAAGCTACGGTAATATCAGACAGTCCCGCCAATAATGCAACGAAAATGGACCCTAACACGGTTACTTGCGGAATATATCGGTCGAGCACTTTCTGCATGATTCGCGGGTCGCGTCGGAATCCGGGAATGCTCATGCCACTCTTGTCGAGTTGTTCTGACACGGCCTTGCTTCCTTGTCCTCCCAATTCGATCCAGAATTTTCCGAAAATGACGCATGTGATGATAAGTACGATGAGGTACACGAACGCTTGAGCAATTTCCATCGCGGTGGTAGATGTAATTCCAAGTGTTAAAAGCCCTTCAATGAGCGAGAAGCTCCCTCCGACGCGCGGAGAGGTGGTCGCCCACGAGAGGCCGGAAAACAGCGAGCTCACGTATGGTATTCCTGCGGTTAAGCTCGACCAGAGTTGAATATTGGCAAATAGCGCCGCAGCAAGAATTACGGGCATGTTTGAAACATACAAAAATTTCACCGGATAGCGTCCGCCCGCGCCGGATTGCCCCATGGCGATGGGGATGTTCACGTGCATTCCTTCCGCGTACACGACGGCGAGGAAAATTAATATGACGAACAGAATAGGAACCAATCCGACAAATGCACTGTACGCGTTTCCTTCAATAAGCGACTGGGCAATCGTAAAAATTCTTCCCGCGCTTCCGAATTGGTCCGCGGGCCGGAACACTTGCCAGAAGAATCCCTGCGCCACTCCTCCAGCGATGAACAATCCTATTCCGCTTCCAATTCCCCACTTTGAAACGAGTTCATCCAAATACAATAACACAATAGAGCCGAGTGCAATTTGGAGCACGACAAAAATGAACATGTCCGGCAGCGCGGACAAGAATCCCACGCCCGGAATGCCGAATCCTAAGAATGCGGCTCCTTCAAAAAAAGATAAAATAATGGCCAACAATTTTTGCGTCGCGGTAAAACGCGCTTTGTTTTCGGGAATGCTCAAATCGAGTTGAATGAGTCCTCCACCGACAAGCAATTGCAGCACAATCGATGCGAGCACAATCGGACCAATTCCGACTGTGATCAACGAACCAATGTCCGATGCGAGAATCGTTTGGAGTGCTTCCACCTGCTGGGTAGAAGTTCCTGACAAACCAATTAATTCGATTTGCCCCATCACGAAAAAGATGACGAGCGCGAGGGCGGAAAAAAGAAGTTTTCGCATGAGAGGCGGTGCCTTCTCGGGCCTTCGTACCTCTGGAAGTAATTTAAGGATTGGATCGAGACGCTCGAAGAACGATGTCATTCGGCATCTCCTGCCCCAGCGGACGGGTCGCGGACTTTCGTCTCGCCGCCGGCTGTTTCAAATTTGTCCACGATTTCACCATTCGCTTCTTCAATTTTGGTGCGGGCTTTTTCGGTGACGTGGATATTCTTGACCATCCATTCTCCCTTGACTTCGCCCGATCCAAGAATCGTAGCGAGTCGGAGTTTGAATCCGTCTAAGACAATCATGCCATCATCTTCGGTTGCTTTTCCTTGTTTGATCCACTTCTCAATTTGTTGAGAGACTTGCCCCACGTTTAACGACTTTCCTTTGGGATGAAACGTGTGTAAGGTCGTTTTGATTCCGAATGTCATCCAGTATTTGGAAAACTTGTGTTTATGTGAACCGGCGCGCCCCACCCCGCCGCGGTTTCCGGAACCTCTCCAATTCTTCGTGTCTCCGTGACCGTGGGTGCGCTCTCCCAATTGTTTGTTGGCGCGTCTTCGTTTTCGTACAACCATGTGCATCAATCCATTACATCATTTTCGTAAGTAAAGTGTCAATTCCATTCTCGTGGAAACCGAGCGGGCCTTTTAATCCCACGCCCTGCTTGATTCCGATTCGTCCAAATCCCTTAGTGGGAGAGTTGAGTCGGAAAACGGGTTTGATTCCAACGTTTTTCAGCGTTGTTTTTTCGTCGTGCAGTGCTTTCGCGAGCGCGGCAATCGAATCAATCTGGTGCGTCTTCAAAAATTCCGTGGTAATCGGCTTGTCTCCGGGCAATCGTCCGCGTTTTTGCAAAAGCTTCTCGATTGTTTCCACTTTCAACGTGCCGAATGCCGCCATGTCTTTGATTTGGTGGAGCATTCCCTCCGTGGAGGCGTTCACGTTAACGAGAACGCAGTGATTTTTGCGGTCCAGCTGGAATGTTTTAAATGCGTGCACGACTTCGGGTCGAACGTGTTTGAGTCCGCGGACGCGGATGATGGCGTACATTATTCTCGGCCCCCCGTAAGATGACTAAATTTGCGCTGCATGTCCGGAGACATTCGCACATTGTTCAATTGTTCCATCGCGTTGTATGCGGCACGAACATAGTTCAATTTCGTGTCCGAGCTTCCTTTGGTTTTTCCCCAAACGTCAGTGATGCCGGCGAAGCGGAACACTTCTTGAATCTGTTTTCCAACGACAAGTCCGGTTCCTTGCGGCGCAGGATAGAGTGTCACACGAACCGAGCCTGCTTTTCCTGTAACTTTGAACGGAACGCTGCGCGTGGTGTTGGACAAGTCTTCCCACGAGCCGCTTCCCACTCGGACGGGCATGAGTTTCAATCGAGCGTCGCGTCCGGCTTTTCGGATCGCGGGGAACCGTTCTTTATCGGAGCCCATTCCCAATCCAATATATTTTTTCCCGTCTCCCACGAGAACGAATGCGGCAAAATTGAATTTTCGCCCGGATGCGCGAACGTATGTCGTTTTGCGTGTGTCAATCATTTGCTCTTGCAAATCGGGAACGAGCACGTCCACAATTTCGCTTTCTAAAATGGGCAAGTGTCTCGACCATAATTCTTCCATCGATTTTACTTCGCCTGATTTCACCAATCGACCGGCTTCCGTTTTGGGAACCCAATCATCAATCACTTGCTGCTGTTCGCGCGACAGTGAACCCGTTGCTGATGCTTCCATTTCTTTCAACTGCTCATCCGTCATCAATTCTTTTCGGGAAATTTCTCCGCGTCGCACGTTGCGCGTGGGCCCGCCGCGAGGAGGTCCGCGTGCGCCGCCGAATCCGCCGCCGCGTGCTCCGCCACCGCCGCGTCCGCCGGCTCGAGGAGGCTTTCCGCGTGCCGCGAAACCACCGGGTCGTCCGGATCGGGGGGGTCGTTTCGTTGAGTCATTCATGCTTTAACACGCTCATCAATCGTTTTCTTTGCGGCGTCAACCATGTGGGAAAATTGGTCAATAGAGACTTTTTCCTTCACGTACAATGCAAATTGGTGGCGATTCATTTTAGAAGGCTCCTTTTGCGCGTACGCATCCACATGTTTTCCGGTTAATCGTTCGGTTTTAGGAAACGCCACGGCGTCAGCTTTGACTTTCGCTCCCGCGTCAACCATTCCTTTGATGGCGGCGAATAATCGCGTGCCGTGAATGGCGGGCTGAATACCTAAATCAACAATTATTTCAGCATCCTTTTGTTTAACCGTCATCTTTTTTCCGGCGAGATATCCAGTCAAGTACGCCGCGGGAATATTTCCGCCATGTCCCTTGTAGTCGTATGCGTTCAATTCTTTCGTGTGCGCGGCCGTAAGTACAGAGTCTTTTCCGTGTTCCGTTTGTACGAATTGCACGCTCAAATTGTTGGTAGACTTTCGCACGACGGCGCGAACGAGTCCACTTTTGACAAATGCCAATCGTTTAACGTAATTGGTTCGTCCTTCTCCGCGTCGGCGGAATGGAGGTTGGTAGGTGCTCGTCTTACTCATTTGGATTCACCCTCAATTGTTTGAAGTAAGTGTTTTTTTCCTCGGAAATTATTTCCTTTGACTTGGCGATATAATGCCGCGTAATTTCCTTTCAATTTTCCTTCCGTTTTCAGCGTGCGCAACGTGGTGCGAAGCGCGCGGACGCGCTCCTGCCACATTTTCTTAGGTTGTGAGCGTGCTTTCTTCGTTCCCGTGCGTTTTCCTTGTCCTTGTTTTCTTCCCACACGTTTCTTGGCTTGCAAAATTCGAGCAGCACCGCGGGAGTGTCCTTGGTCTTTACGTTTACGTACAATGCGTTGTGCAACAAGATTTCGAATGTCATCGCGCGTCATGGCTTCTAACGCTTTCGTCATTTGAGTAGGATCGACCCAAATTTTGGATTCTCCAACACCCATGATTTCGGCGGCCATTCGTTTGATTTTTCGCGGATTCATGTTAGTTCAACACCTGAATTTTTTTCTCATTGGCTATTTTGATGAGGGCAATCTTTTTCTTTCGTCCAATCGTACCGGAGAATCGGGCGGCTTGATGGGGTTTCATTCCATTAAAGTCGCGGGCCGATTGGATGAGGACTTCGCGATATCCTGAGGGGTGCGTAAATCGAATGGCTTTGGACGTACGATAACCGGCGGCCACGACTGCACCATCGTCTCGGCGTTGCTGCATGTCTTCTCCGCGGGGCTTGCGCCATTTGTCGTATTTGGGATTTTTACGTGTACGGAGATTCTTCTTTCCGAATCGTCCCCAGAAAACGGGCTTCCATTTTCCGAGCAAATCGTCTTTCAACGCGTTCACGTCGTCGCTTTTCTTCATTTTTTCTTTCTTGACCCAAACATCCTTCTTTCCTTTTTTCTTCGCAGGCTTGTTGGATGAGGTTTTATTTTCTTCTTTTTTAGGAGAAATTTTGACCGTGGTCTTGTTCGTCTTCGTATTCGTTTTTGTTTCCACTTTCACGTCAGGTGCGGCGTCAACCTTTTTGGTTTCCGCGTGGACATGAGTTGCGGGCGCAGCGGGAGGGGCGGGCGCAGCATGCGTATTGTGCGTCGCGGGTGCAGCGGCTGCTGTCGCAGGCGTGTTTTCTTTCGCCGGTGCTCCATAAACTTTCTTTGCAGGAGTCACAGTCGTATTTTCGGTGTTCATTTTTTCGGTGCTCATACTCATGCTCCCTTGCTCGTGATGTAAATTCCATCTTGGAAAACGCGCTGGTCTTTCTTCGTGTCGCGTGTGGCTTTTTCCATATTCGCCGCCGTTTGAGAGACGTCTTCCAAATTAATTCCTGTTACCGTGATGTCTTTTCCTTTGATCTCCACTTTGGTTTCTTTTCCTAAAATCTTGCTCAAGCGCGGGTTTTTTTCTCCCAAATAGTTGGAGACTTCAACAACGGCTCCCTTGACTTTGATGTTCATCGGGAAGTGCGAGTGAACGACTGAGAGTTTGTACGTGTATCCGTGTTCGACGCCGTGCACCAGATTTTTGATGTGCGATTCGATGGCGTTGAGAATGGCAAACGTGTGTCTTCGCTCGTTCAAGGGTGTCATCTTGATGTCTTGTCCTTTGATTTCAAACTTGACTTCAGGCGTTGCGAGGTCTTTGTGGGCGTTTTTGCTTCCTTTGGTGAGCGTAAGCTTTCCATTCGTGTAATTAATGGAGACGCCGGCCGGAATGGCGATGCTGGTGTGGGTTGTTTTAGCCATACTTAATCAAAACCGTGTGCGAATGTTTTTTAGTAGATGTACGCGAGTAAGCGTCCTCCGATGGCCTTTTCCTTACTCTCTACGTGTGTCATAACTCCTTGCGAGGTTGACACGATAATCGTTCCAATGTCTCGCGCGGGCAAGTAGCGCATTTCGAATCGTTCGAACTCGTTTTTCTTCACGGCGTAGCGGGGTTTAATCGCCGAAACGTGGTTGATTTTTCCGAGCAATTCCACTTTATACATTTTCTTGTGGCGTTCGGCAACTTCTTCAACGCTTGAAATGTATCCTTTCTCCTTCATCACGCGCAGGATTTGTCCCAGAAGTTTGGATCCGGGCTTAATCATGATGTGTCGTTTGGAGGCGGTCTCGCTATTCTGGATGTGCGTCAGCGCATCTGCGATCGGGTCGATTTGGCTCATCTTCATTCCTCCATTAGCTGTACTTCTTGAATCCCATCATCGGGGCAAACTGTTTGAAGCATCGTCTGCACAAGTTGATGCCGTATTTGTGCACCATTCCCTTGTTGTTTTCGCAATTTTTGCAATAACTGTTGCGTCCGGTCTTCGGGCGTTTCTTCCCTTCGGCTTTCATTATTTTTTTGGCTTCGTTCATCATGCGTGTGTTCACCCTTGAATTTTCTCCACAATGTTAGTTCCAAAAGTATGATGGACAAATGTCATCGCCTCGTCTTTAGTAATGCGGTGTTTCTTTCCCACGTTCGCCGGTCGTACACGTCGTTTCTTGATGCGGTATCCCGGCCGCTCTAATGTTACAAGGATGTCGAATCCGCGGATTCCCAATTTAGGATCGTATTTGGATCCCGGCAAGTCAATGTATTCCTTGATTCCGAATCCGAAGTTTCCGTTCTTGTCGAAGCATCGTTTCGTGAGCGTGTTTTCCTTCGCTTGCAAGGCTGTCTTCAAGAATGCAAGGGCTTTCGCCTTTCGCATCGTTACCTTGAGTCCGATGGGCAGTCCTTCTCGGATTCCCCACGCGGGAATTTTAACTTTACAGCGCGTCTGCACGGGTTTCATTCCGGAGAGTTTCTTCATGATTTCAGAGGCCTTATTCAAAGGTTCTCCCGTCTGCCCCACGCCCATGTTGAGCGTGACTTTTTCGATGCGGATGGTTTTCATCGCATTCGCGTTGGGCGTCTTTTCAGCAGCGTGTTCCGTTTTCGTTTCGGGTGTCATTTGGCTTTCACTCCATCAATAATTGTTTTCAACCAATCCGCGGTGCTGGCGTCGATGACCATAACATTAACGGCAGTCGTTTGGAATTTTGCCGAACCTTCGGAGAGTGAAACGAGCTTGTCACGCTTCATCGTTCCTTCTAAGATGGATTCGATTTTGGCAACTTCTCCAACATGCGATCCACCGGTAATGAGAACGCGGTTCCCTTTGGAAAAAGATAAGTGCTCGTTGATTTTGGTTCCGTCCGTGTTCGTCAAGACAGAGTCTCCTACTGCAATCTTCTTGTCCGCATCGCGGAATGTCTTTCCGTCGTGCGTTTGAATCATGAGTTTATTTCCTTTCACGAGAGACTTCGACGTGACTTTCACGGGTTTGTTTTTTACAGCTGCATCGGCGACTTCGACCGTGGTGAGTCTTCCTTTCGTGTCCAACACCATTCGGTAATTTTTCTTCAAACTTGGAATGGTCACCGTGTCAAACAATCCGATGGCAAATTGATGAGTTTTGCGCACGTTCCCGTCCACGAGAACTTGTCCTTTGTTGATAATCTGCTTGGCTTCGCGCAATGTCTTCGCCATGCTGAGCATGTCTCGCACGACGAATCCTAATGGCACACTCGTGGCTTCCGTGTGGGCACCCGGTTTTTGTCGAATCGTCCACACAAATGCTTTTCGTTTGAGATGTCGAACCGTTCCGACCGAGAGTCGCTTTTGTTTGTTGACCGTTCCTTTGTTAGCCATAAATATTACACCTTCTTTCCCGCGGCCGGAGCTTTCTCTGTTTTCGTCGCAGTTGTTTTTGCCTTCTTGAATCGTTTCTTATCCTTCGCATCAATCGTGGTAATCATCACGTTGCTGGGGCGGAATGCGAGGAAGGCTTCTTTTCCATCCGTCTTCTTTCGCATCAATCCTTGAATGTAAACCTTATTCCGCTTGCGGTCAACTTGGTTGACGTTTCCTGATTTTCCAACGTAATCGCCGCGCATAACCGTCACCGTGTCTCCCACTCGAACGGGAACCGAGCGTGCACCGTACTTCGTGCGAAGCTCTTTCGACAAGTGGGCAGACATGTTGCTTCCTTGCAGTCGCAAATCAGCTTCGTACACGGCCTTGCGTTGTTTTCCGGGGTTAATTGTTCCATTCATACACGTTCACCTTACACGACTCCGGCAGAAATTCCTGCAATTTTGGGGAAGCGTTCTGCCACTTCTTTGGCAATGACTCCTTTCACTTCCGAGGCTTTGGGCAATCCTTTTTCATCGACCAAAACCACAGCGTTGTCTTCAAATTTAATTCGCGTTCCATCCGGTCGTTTGTATTCTTTCTTGACGCGAACAATAACGGCGCGTTCCACTTTTGAGCGGATTTGGGGCTTTCCCGTTTTCACCACAATGTTGACCATGTCGCAGATTCCCGCTTTAGGCTGCATTCGTTTTCGTGCAGTGTGTCGGAACACGGAGATGATTTCCACAATCTTGGCTCCGGAGTTGTCGGCGCAGAAGCAGCGCGATTTCTTGGTCAATCCTTTCACTGGAGAGGCACTAATGGCTTTCATGCGGTTTCCTCCGTTGGTTTTGCGTGAGTTTTAGCGGCTTTTGTTTTTTCCGTGTCTTCGTGTGTGACATCCGCGCGGGCGTGTCCCACAATTTCGGTGACGATGAATGCTTTTGTTTTGCTGATTTTGCGTGTCTCGCCTATTTTGACGATGTCATTTTCTTTAGCATTAATCCATTCGGGGTTGTGCGCATGAACTTTAGACCGGACTTTCTTGTATCGTTCAAATTTGGGAATGTAAACGACGATTTCACGCAAAACGGTGACCATTTTGGGCGTCTTCGCTGAAGTAACTTTTCCAGTAAATTCGTTTCCGCGAACAGGGTATTCATTGTGGTTTTCTTTGGTGTTAGCAGATTTAGGCATAGTTCTTTCCCCCGTTCTTCAATCGTTCAATCGGGTTTCCCATGATTTCGTTTCCGGAAAGTTCAACGAGTTCACCGTTCAAGTCGAATACAAATGTGTTTTCGTTCTTGGGCATGTTTTTTTCTCCATCAGCGGTTTCGATGATAAGTGTTCGCTGCGTTTCGTCAACCACAACACCGTGAATGTTTTTCTTTCCCGCATCCTTCGACATGCTCACGCGGACGGATAGTCCGATGAGTTCGTGAATGGAGAGTCGTTCTCCGGCAATCGTGTAGTGGTTTGTTTTAATCATGGATTGAATTCTCCTTGAATCCTTCTTGGATGAGGATTTTTTTTACTTCCTTTCGATGGTTTCCCTGCAATTCGATTCGGCTTCCATCCATGGTTCCGCCGCATGCGAGTTTGCTTTTCAATGTCTTGGCCACTTCCTTCGCGATGGATTCTTCTAGGCCTTCAACGATTGTGATGTATTTTCTGAATCGTCGTTGTTCTGTTCGAATCGTAATCTTCTGGGATTCTTTGGCGATTTGTCCGCAAACACAAATGTTTTTGGGCAATCCGCACGTGGCGCATACCGTTTCCATCCTTATTTTTTCACCTCTCCTTTTTTGGCCGTTTTCACGGGTACTTTGACTTGAACAGCTGCTTTCGCAGCCTTCATTTTATTTTCTTTGTTAATCGTCAGAATGCGCGCGACTTGTTTGCGCAAACCTTTTGCTTTTCCGGGGTTCTCCGGCCGCGTGTTCGTAGACTTCATCGATTTCTCGCGCGCGAGCTCGTTCATCAAGTCTTTCATCTTGAGCATGCGTTCACCTTCACCCATGTTGCGGAGTTCCGCAAGTTTCTTATTCATGCGGCGTGTCCCCCTTCAACGTTGGGCGTTTCGACTTTAGCTTCAACTTTTGCTTCTGTTTTCATTTCGGTTTTAGTTTCGTGCTTCGTTTCTGTTTTTTCTTTCTTCGCGTGCTTTTTGTTTTCTGTTTTAGTCGTTTCAACTTTTGTTTCAACCACTGCAGCCACTTCTTCCACTTTATTTTCGGTTGGAATCGTAGGGGTTCCTTCAGACTTCATCACGACGGCTTCAGCGGCCGTTGCAGCGAGTGCTTTTCGATCTCGGAAGACTTGTTTAACATCCACTTTGTCCGGGAAGAAAACGCCCGGACGGATGATCCGCACCGTGACGCCAATCGCACCCACTTTAGGGTACGTGGTGACTTTGGCTTCATCGACTAAGCGTGTTTGGTCTCCCACTTTCTTCATGTAACCTTTAATGAATCGCACTTGTTTCTTTCGTCCGCCTTTTCCAGCGAGTTTTCCGGAGAGAATGACTTCCATTCCTTGTGCACCCGCTCGTTCAATATCTTGCACCGTGCGGAAAGCAACGCTTCTCCATGCAAACCCGCGCTCAATCATGTTCTTCATCTTGTCGCACACGCTTTTCGCGTCCAAATCCGGCGTGGTGATTTCTTTAATTTCAAGCTGGGGATTGTCGACTCCGTAGACTTTTGAAATGGTTTCCGTGAGGGTGCGGATGTTCTGTCCGCCCTTTCCGATGGCAAGACCCGGGCGTGAAACGTTCACGATGATTCGTGTAACAAGGGGCGTTTTCACCATGTCGAATCCGGTGAATCCCGCGCGGCCGAGTTCTTTTTTCAAGTACTGGTGCAATTGGACTTTTTTCAATCCTTGTTTAACAAAAACTTTTTCGATCATGTTAGCGCACCTCTCGGACGATGACTTCGATGTGGGTACTCTTCGCCTTGCGCGACTTACCATTAATTCTTCCTTGAGATTGATTGCGAATACGCTGGAATCCTTGAGATGCCGTGGCGTGAACAATCTGCAATTTTTTGACATCCAATCCTTTCACATCGGCATTGGCGCGCACCGAATTCAACAAATTCAACCAAACTTTACAAGTCCGTTGAGGATAGCGTCCGGATTTTGTTCCGAGCGTGGCGTTTCCTTTACGATGCGGAACTTTCTTGTGGTACGTGCGCAAGGGCAAATAAACTTTCTGCTCCGCCACATCATTCAAGAACTTTTCACTCGCGTCCAACATTTTTCCTTTGATCATGCGCGAAATCTCGAGGCTATACTTGACGGACGCCGGCTGGTTCGTAGAAATAGCACGTGCCATATGTTCGGCATCGAACGTTCCAACGTAGTTGTAGTTTGTCTTTACCATAATAATCACTTCGCCGTCACCGCAGACGAGCTCTTCGTCGATCCGATTCCTGCCTTTCCGTGCTTGACCATCTTGCGCGTCAACACGTACTCTCCGAGCATGTGTCCCAGCATTTCGGGCTGGATTTCCACAGGCTCGAACGAATTTCCTTTGTACACGGCCATTTTCAATCCAACCATTTGGGGGATAATGACAAACTCGCGGACGTGCGTGCGAATGGCCTTCACGAGAGGGCCGGGTTTGACACCCTTGTGGGTTTTGAATGCTTCCTCGACTTTGGCAAGCGTGGGCTTGTCGAGTCCGCGCACAATACTTCTTCGCGCGCGGGCGTTGGTCAATTTGGCAAACTCGTTGAGCGTAAGCTGCTGCAATTCCGGCATCGTTTTTCCCATGTACGTGAATTCTTTCGCCATAGTTTCTCGTCTCCGTTAGTTCTTCTTTCTCCTTCCGGTGCGTGAGGAAGCGATGGCTCCAACCTTTCGTCCGGCCGGCGCGCTTCGCGCCGTTGACTTGGACTTTCCGGGATGGTGCTGTGATCCTCCAAATGGATGAGAGTTTGGATTCATCGCAACTCCGCGGACAATAGAGTGTCTCTTCTTGTGCGCTTTCATCGCGTGGTGTTTCTTTCCCGCTTTAATGTAAGGTTTCTCGACGCGAGCGCCGCAGGAAACGTTTCCAATCGTCGCGCGTGCATCGGGGTGAACGCGGATGGTTTTCGTAGAGGGTAATTTGATGAGAACATTATTCGCTTCTTTCGTAACAACGAGTCCAAAAACGCCGGATCCTTTCACGAGCTTTCCACCGTCACCCGGGCGGATTTCCACATTGAACACGGGTGCACCTTCGGGGATGTATCGTACGGGTAAAATATTTCCAATCTTGACTTCGGCGGTCTTTCCCATTTCAATTTTTTGTCCAACCGCGAGTCCTTCTGCCGCGACGTTGTACGTTTGTCTATTGTCTTCAAGCTGGATGAGTGCGAGCACCGCTGTTTTCGTGGGGTCATCAACAATGTCAATGACTTGTCCCATGACTTTCCCTTCTCGCTGAATAGGAGAATACGGCACGTAGTGCAAGTCAACGACACCATTCTGACTGGCTTCAAAACGATTGGTTCCTTTTCCGCGCCGCTGGTGGATGAGTCGCTTACCCATATTAAATCACTCCCAGCTTTGCCGCGAGTTCTTCGGCCTTGTATTTTTTGTCGAGTTTAACAGTCACTTTCTTTCGTCCTTTCATGTCGTTGACCACATTCACTTTAGTAACTTTGACGTGGTAGACTTTTTCAACCAGCTTCTTGATATCCGTCTTCGTGGCCTTTTCCGTGGAGATGAACGAGAGTTTGTTTTCTTTTTCAATGAGCGAAATGGCTTTTTCAGTCATCAAGGGATACTGTAACAAGCCGAAGTCTTCCAATTCCATGGCAAATCCTTTGTTTTGCTTCACGGGTTTAGCGTCGGCTTTCGCTTCTTTGGCGGCGGCGTTGGCTTCGTCTTTCTTCGCTCGCTCTTCCGCGGTCTTGACCTTGGCTTTTTCTTCAAGCTTGGCCTCTTGTGCGTTGGCGGCAAACGCTTTTTCAGCCATTAGTGACCACCCTTCTTGGCGAGCATGTTCACGGCAGATTCCGTCCAAATAGTAAGTCTTCCTGCAAGGGCTCCGGGAGCTAAGTGTTCCGCGTTCAAACTTTGAACTTGAACCACTTCAACACCGGGCAGGTTTCGTCCGGCTTTGTACACGGGCTTTGTTCCATCGGTGACAATCAATAATGATTTTTTCATTCGAAATCGCTTTCCGCGGTTCTTGTTCTTTCCCGCGCGCGTTCGTTTTGAATTTTTGGCATTCTCCACATCTTTTTCAACGTGCAATGCTTTCAACGCGTGCATGATTTCTCGTGTTTTCGTGGTATTTTCAAACGACGCATCAACAATCAACGGGAACATTTTTTCATCAAAAACGTGCCCGCGGGCTTTGACAATTTTCGCATTCACCGAAGCACCAATCGCGGAGGCGATGGCTTTCTTTCGTTCTTTGATGTTGATTCGTTCTTCCGTTCGCGTCTCCACTTTAGGAGGGTGCGCGCGCGGTCCGCCAACCGCTTGAGGGACGGAGGCAACTTTTCCGTACAAAATTCCGCGCTTGTTGCGGAGTCGAGGCAGGCGTGCTTTGGCAACATTAATCGTGCGGTGTTCCGTGGGCTTTCCTCGAACACCGATGTATTCCGCGGTGTTCATTCGTCCGGCACCGGGTTTGTTTCCGAACGGCTGGACGCGTGTGGACTGTACGGCGAGCACGGCGCGCTTAATGAGTGAAGCGTCGTAGTGCGATGCAAAAACGGGCGGGAGTTGAATGTCCTTCACTTTGACTCCTTCGCGGGAGAAGACGGCAGGCATTAGAACGTCCCTCCCGTCGTAGAAACAAATTTCACGGGACCAATCTTGTAATGGTTCGTAGGATCGGGTCGGATGCACTCGCGCAAACCCACGAGTCGTTTCACCGGTCCGGGAACGCTTCCCGCGATGAGAACGAATTCGTTTGACACGGGACCGTAGTGTTCGAATCCTGCTTTAGGATTCAATTTGGCAGCGTCCGTGGAAATTTTCAAAATGTGCTTGTTGAATTCCGTTCGATTGTGATATCCTAATTGTCCGGGTCGTGCAACCGAAAACTGGACTGTCTTCGGATTCAAAGGTGAAATACTTCCAACGGCGCGGATGTACTTGGCTTTAGGTCTAAACGTCTTGACGCCGAACCGTGCGACCACGCCGCCCATTCCAAATCCGCGTGTGACGGCTTTGACATCGACGTATTGGTGTTCCTTGAAAACTTCCGACACCGCAATGGGCTGTCCGAATTTTGATTTAGCGAATGCAATCTGCTCGTCGAGCGTTCCCGAGAGCGCGACTTCCGCGACTTCGGCTTTTTTTTGTCCAAACGGAGCTTTTTCAGGATGCGTGTGCACCAAAAGTCGGATGTGGTCGAGTTTGTCTTTCATTTCGGATAATTTTTCGAATGTGAGTTTTGTTTTTTCAGATTTTGATTTAGAATGAGCCGAATTTTTTTTGTGGGATGATTTTACTTTGAAATGCTGTAATTTTTTCAACGCGTGCTTTTCCAATTTGTCGATGCTTAATTCGCCTAACACATGCAAACCGTATGCATCGTGCGTGTACGCGCGAACGCCGAAAACAAGAACGGGGGGGCATTCAATAATGGTGGTGGGGATTTGCATATCCTGCTTGTCCATCTTTCCTCCTGCATGAAGGGATTGCGCAATCAAGTGGACCATTCCCACTTTGTACCCGTAAAAGTTCATGGGCTTCGTGGGGCCAGTAGAAGGAGGGAAAGAGTTGAAACTCGGCGTCTGCTTGTAGGCCCTCTTTCGGGGGCGGAACATCAGGCTTCCCTTACGGGGATTGTGGCGCGCGCGTGTCATCTTTTTTTCCTCAAGTTTGGCTCAAAAAGAAGGCAGATGGAAACGCGTCAGAAAACGATTATTTTCGACGGCATTTACCCGCTCAACGCGGGCAGTCTACCTTCCAGTATTACTGAATTCCTCGGAGAAAGCTATATAAACAAACCGCCCGCGCAGCGTTCCATAAACCTGCTTAAAACGCCAAAAAGAAGGGTTTTAGACTATTTCTGGCGGGGTGGCATCCAAACTTCATCCAATTGGTCGAAATCGTCCGTATCGGGCGTATTCGGTATGTAGGCGCCTTCTTGCTTCAATGTTTTGGGCTTCGCCGCAAACCAGAGGCCTGCCACGATGACAATAATCAAGAGTCCGAGCCAGAATCCTCCGCCGCCCGAAACAAATCCAGTGATAGCACTCGCCACGACCGCCGCTGGGCCGGTGGGTTTGTTTTCCGCAGGCACTGGTTGTGCGTTTTCATTTTCCAATTGAATCGTCTGCGTGACAATGTATCCCGCGCTCTTCAATTGCACAATCGCAATGCTCTTTCCGCGCAGCATGTCTGTTGGAATGTAAATGAGCGGTTCGTCCAATCCCGGAATTTGAAATGTTTTGGTAAACGTTTGCGTTCCCGGTTTTCCAATCACTGTCAATTCAACATCCTGCGTGAACGCGGATTTATTTTCAATCTGAAGTGCAAACTCGCCCACGTTCACGAGGTTCAACAGCGCGGGAGGATTGACAAACTGCACGGGTGCGTCATCCAATCCTGAAAAGAGAAGTGTGCTCGTTTGGTCCGCGACGCTGCATCCTTGCAAATTTGTTTTGATGGTCAAAATTTGTTCATCAAGCGTATTTGAAACAAAAAATGTTTGCAGCTTGACAGTGTTCGCAGGAATAGCCAGTTGAGCTGGCGAAACATTTCCTTTATTGCTGGCAATCAACAGCACGGCATCGTGTGCGAGCGGGTTATTGAACAGCACATCAATGTTTTTTTCTCCGCGCAGCACCGTTATGGGTTTCAATCCGGCGTAGAATGAATCGCACGAAGCATTTTCGCTTCCAATGAAGCGGTAAGCGAATCGTTTGGCATTCACAAGGCAGCTTCCTCCGTCCGTGAAATGTCCTTTGAGTGTGAGAAATGCATTAGCATCGAATGTTCCGCTGTTCGAATATCCCGTGGCGTCAAATGAAAGTTCTTCCGTGGATTCAAATCCAACCTCAACCGGATTTGAAACGGGGACGAATTCCACTTGGTAATTCTTATCGTTGAACGTGTATTCATCCACATAGAAATTTTGGCTGGCGTTGTTGGCCAGAGTAAACGTGTGCGAACTTGTTTCGCCTGAATGAATTTCAACAAATGGAATGTTCACTGCGATTTCCGTGCACACGCCGGTCTGCACGCCCGTGTCTTCAACTGTAACATCGAACGTTTCGGAGATATCCGAGAATGAGCAGTCGAATCCATCTTCAAATTCTCCGCGGATTTCGACGAAAGTAGCATCGGTTTCATCCTGCGACACACCATGTGCGTCAATTTCAATTGAATATATGTTAGAGTGGTTGCTTAGCACATTTTTTTCGAAATCAGAATCCGAAAAAGGAGGCTCGGCGTTTGCCGTGTACGAGTCTCCGTCATCAAACACATCAAATCCCTGCATGACAAAATCTTTTGAAGAATTATTGCTTACGGTGATAGTGTGCAAGATAGTATCGTTTTCGGTTACTGTCACATCGTCCGCTTCAATCTGAATGAGCGAACACACATCATCTCCATCCTGCACGGTCGCGTGGACAACAAAAGATAAATCCGTGAATTCACAATCGTCATTATTTTCAAATTCTCCGCGCAGTTGGATGCGGAATGTGTCGGTCGTGTCACCGTTCACATCAACCGTGTCGTAGCGCAGTCGCAAGTCTTCCGTCTCGTCTTCATTGATTTGGTCCGGAAAATCATCCACACTCACATCAAATAGGGGGCTGGACTCTTCCACGCGCACGTCATGCAATTCAAAATCTTCATTAGAATTATTTTCAATGTCAAACGTGATGAGGCGGTTGTCTCCATTTTCAGAAAACGCAACGCTCAAGGGGGAAACGTCAATATCATTACAGGATGGCGCGGCAAATCCCAACGGGATAAAACTCGCTAAAATGAGGAGGACCAATCCAAAACGGAAGGCGTGAAGCATGTATATAATACGGCTCAGAACCCTTAAATAGCTACACTTTTCCAGTTAATGCGTGAATCGGCCTTTTTTATTCAGCCTTTTAGGAAAGGCTGGCGAAAATTTTGATGAACCTTTTTCTAAAAGGTTCCGTAAAAAACCCCGGAGAAACTCAAAATTAAAGAGGTATTGCGCTAGCAATACCTCGGGGACGACCCGCCAGATGTCAATGGCGCTCTTCTTCCATCATTTTCTTCAATCGACGTAAAATCTCTTGTTTTTCATCGTTGGGGGCGAGATTATTGGCTTGGAGCACTCCCTCCAGCTGGCTGCTTTGCCGGTTAAGGGTATTTTTGAGTTCGGAGGGAATCCCCAAATCCCCGTCCTCTTCGGCTTGGGCTTGACGGTGTTCTTTTTCTTTTTTGGACAAATAATCCAAATCCGACGCCGACAGCCCTTCCACATCCTCGAAGGGGAGTTTTTCCAATGCCTCTTCTTCGCTTATTTCTTCTTCCGCCGCTTCATCGTGCTGTGACACTTCAGGAACAACTGGTACGCGTGTCTCGGACGCGCTCGGATGTTCCAATTCTTCCCCGCTGATTTCGTGCGACAACGTCATGGATGGATCATCTTCATCGGGTGCGGGCAATTTTTTTGCCGGAACTTTCTTTTCAGTTGATTCCGCTGAATTCGTTTCCGTCCCAAAAGGTTGTTTCCACGGAAGTGTAGATGCAGAAGGTTTATCCGCTGACTCATTGTGAGGAATCGTGCGCGCCACCCACGGGGGAGCATAGGGCGGAGCAGAAGATAGTGCAGAAACGGATGACTGAGAAATTTTTTCTGGCGAACTTGTTGGAGAAATTATTTTTTTCTCGGACGCAACAGTATTCATTTCTTTTTTAGGCAGCAAAACCGGTGCAGTCATTGCTGCGGGGGACGCTGCTTCTGCGGTTTGGAATGGCAAACGTGTTTCCCTTGATGCAGCAACGGTTGAAGGGGGAGTTACTGCGGGCAATAATGGGTTTACTCTTGAATATTTTGCGGAAGTTGCTGGAGGGATAGGAGCAATTATATTGACCGATGAATCGCGTGCTGACGAAACAGGATTGATAGAGGAAATAGGGGAATATCCAGCGGGTTTGGAGAGCGGCACGGCATAGTAAGGGGTAGGCCGCGCGGACGAAGAGGGGAGAGCGGATGAAGTGGCAGGCATTACTCCCTCATTTTCTTTTTTGGCAAAAAGTTTTTTCCAAAATGGCACGGGCGGCTTGTCTGAAACGGCTGATACATTTTTTATGAAAGAAGCGGCCGGTGTTGCCATCGTGCGAGGCACCGGAGAAGTTGCTGGGGGTGTTTTCATTCCGCTCGGCGTGTTAGCCGATGGAGCAAGTAAAGGAGCAGGACCTGAGAGCGAAGTAGAAACGGGCACTGCATTTCGCGATGTGTTGGTAGAAATGGGCGCTGGAGAAAAAGATTTGGGCTGGACGGGCGGCAATGAAACAGATGGTGAAGAAACAGGCGCGGGTGAAGGTGCTGCACGCGCGAGAGGCTGAGCGGAAACGGTTTGTGGGGCGGCACGAAAAGAAGGTGGAGAAGCCGTGGTGCCTTTTTTTTCGGGCAGCGTGGCGAGGCCGCGCTGAATGTATGGAGGGTAGGGCATGTTGGAATAATACGTTGGAACGCCCGATGGTTTAGGTGTTGATACGGTTGGAGCGGGAGAACTTGATTTAGGCGCTGCCGGCGTGGTGAACACTGAACGAACCTGGGCCGCGGGTCGGGATTCCATGATTTCATCCAGCTGTTGCCGCATGGCCGCTTGCGCCTGCGAACTCGCATACGTGGGTTGGGTGCTCTTCAACGGGGATTTTTCTTCCGCGCGGGGCTTCCCAAAAATGGCCAGTGAAATTTTTTTGGCAAAACCGGGAGTGAAATCTTCGCGGGGAAGCTCTCCCGTGCGTTGTTTTTCTCTCCGTTTGAGGAGAAACTCGTTTATTTCATCCACTTCTTCCGGGGCAGGCATGCGTGGAAGAATCGGGTTTGAGAATAAAAAAGGGCCGTTTTCTCCGCCGCAGTAAGCGTTGAAAAAAAGGCGTTGAGACCCAAAGCGGGTCAAAAAACGAGGGAGATAAAAAAAAGAGGCTTACTCTTTTTCACCCGTTGCCATCATCGCATCAATTCTTTTGCCGGTGCCAGATCAAAAGTCCAAACACCAATAGAAAAATCAATCCGAGCCATGGAAGATTGGCGCTGGAAAACAATCCCATGATGGAAGCGGGTTGGTTTTCGCTCGTCAAAGGGCTTGGCAGATCAACTTCACTCGTCGAGCGGCCATCGGCCATTCCAATAATTTTCGGATCGGGTCCGATTTCAGTCAGTTCGGCCGGCAGGACCGGTGATGAAGGAACAAGTGTTCCCGCATTCGGATTGCTCGGCATCGCTTTTGCACGCGTCCACAAAGGATTGAATGAGAACAAAAGTGCACCTTCGGTTGAAGTAGAATCATCATCCTCTGGAGCGGCATCATCAGGGGTCGGCTGGCAAAAAGCAGAATCATTTTCCAGACACGGGTCAACTGGCACCGGTAAACAAAAAGTAGAATCATTGGCCAAACATGGATCGACTGGAACCGGCTGGCAAAAAGCAGAATCATTGGCCAAACACGGGTCCGTTCCCCCAGATGTCGGGCTTACCGGTTGGCAATTGGCCCCATCAACGCTGCATGGTTCGATTGGCGCGGGGTCGGCTGCTTGAGCGCGAGAATGCCGTTCCGTTCGTTCCGGCGCAGCAGGGAGTGGTTCGGCAGTGTCTGCAGCGACGGGTGAATCAATTGTTTCACTTTCAGCCGCCGAATCGTTTTCAACTTTTTCTTCATCGACAGAAATTGTTTTCTCGCCGGCATCAATCGTCGTTTCTTTTTCATCCGCAATTGTTTCAGGGGCTGACTCGGAAGACACAGCACCACTGGCCGCCTCTTGTGCGTGAACGGTAGCGAATAATGCTGCCATCATGAAGAATGAGAGTAAAATGGTCGCGTGCGTCATAGATAACCGTCCCGTCCACCCTAGAAGGAGCAAAACATGTTTTAATGTGTCGGAATTTCTTTTTAAATAATTTAATGGCGTGTTCACCATTTTCCTCCAGCGCCACCCCCGCCGCTCATCCCTCCGCCGAATCCTCCGCCGCCGCCGAAACCGCCGCTGCCAAAACCTCCCCCGCCGAAGCGTCCCAATCCAGCGCCAGTGGTGGCGGCAGCCAAACTCGTCACGAGGGGATTGCCCGTAATGATAAAATAAAGAAAAATAAGTGCGGTGGCAGTGAGCCCGTAAAATGTTCCGAAAAGAAAAAGGGTGACAAACCCAATGAAGCCAGTCATCCACACGCCCGTTAAGAAAAGTAAAAATGCATTAGGAATGAGGAGTGCGCGCGGCAAAGATTTTTTTTGAATGGTTTGATGAATGCGGAACAGCGCGGCGAAAAATAAAATAATCACTGCAAAAATGAGCGTGAACCCAAGGCCGAATAATTCACTATTTTCAAATGGATTTTTTTCCTCGTAGTTGGACACGACGCTCGGATCATTCCGAATATACGATTCCATTTCACTCACCACAGCATTAATCCCTTCACCGTATTTTTCTTCGCGAAAAAATGGGACCAGCACTTCGCGCCCCATCCTTCCTAATGCAATATCGGGAAGCGGCCCTTCCAAACCATAACCCGTTTGAAAAAAATACGCGCGGTCATTCACCGCGACTAGAATCAACAATCCGTTATCCACATCCGCTTGGCCTATTTTCCATGCGTCAAAAACTTTTCCCGCGTACTGTGATGCATCTTTCCCTTCCAAGGAAGGAATGGTAAGAATGGCAATTTCCACCGTCGTGTCTTTTTCCAATTGCTGCAAGCGCTGTTCGAGTTCCAATTCATATCCTGTCAAAATGTGCGCATCGTCGCGCACAAAACCATCCGGTGCAGGAACGTCAAGCGCGTGTACGCCGGAAACTAAAAAAAGCGAAAATAAAATAAAAAAAAGAAATTTGGAAATGCTTTTCACAAGCATTCCCCCTTACGAAAAATCCGACGGCACCGTTGGAACCGTGTCGGCGCCCGGCGCGGATTCAAAGAATTTCTTCAAGGGCTTTCCACCCACAAAAAAATTGTTGGGAATGAGTGAGATGTAGATGTTGTATTCTCCCGCTGTCGCATTGTAACGCACCCGTTCCGTGCTGATTCGGTTTTCCGTTCCTTCGAGCGAGACCATCAGGTCTTGAAAGGCCTGCGTCGCTTGCAGTGTTGGATAGTTTTCGGTAATCAACAAAAGTTTTGACAGGGTGGACTCGAATTGATTGGCCGTTTCAATTTTATCATTCACATTCGTCTGCGTCTGCCATTGCGAACGAAGCGCAGTGAGCTGTGTGAGGGTATCCTGCTCAAATCCCGCTTCTCCTTTTACCACATTTACTAAATTGGGAATCAAATCAAAGCGTCGCTGGTATTGCACTTCCACATTCGACCATGCTCCCTGCACGGCCTGGTTGCGCACCGTTTCTCCATTGTAGATTCCAACGACCCACATTCCAATGACAAGAATGAGCACACCCACGATTGCCAGCGGAGCCCAACTCGGTATGCTTGAATTTTTTTCAGACATTTTCCAACACCTCGATGCACGATTATGAGATTAGGGCGTTAAAAAGAGGGACAGTTGGTAAATGAAAAAAGGGGAAAAAAATGATAAGAGAGGGGTTTTTACCCCTCTCTCAAAAATGACTGTTCTACATCGGTCGGGCCAAATTCCAAACGGTCTTCAAACCCACGATGACGGCGGCAGGAGCCAAAAGACTGGCGATGTTGCCGAAGATACCAGCGAGGTACACTCCAATCATTGGAATCGAAGCCCAGCTAATTCCACCCGCAACGAGCAGGGCGATAACCGCCACCAAAAATCCCGTTGTTTCTTTGTCGGTAACGTTGAGGAAACCAACAACGAATCCTAAAATAATGAATAACACAGGCAACCAAGCGGCGAAGCTGCCAAAGACGGTTGCTCCTAAAAGCCCCGTGATGATGGCAAGAACCACACCGATGATGAAAGCCCATGAACCTATTTTTTGATCCATTTTGCAGACACCTCCTCGTGTATGT
>CAYIIU010000009.1:0-45262 GCA_964363635.1 uncultured archaeon | reverse complement strand
CCGCCAGAGCGTTGAATACATTTCCTCCGAGAAGTGCCCCCGTTCAAAAACTACTTTTTCAGAAAACACATACTCGCGCAGATACCGATCAAACTGGTTTCCATCCCGGTGATGGAGGGAGCGCAAATCCCAACGCAGCTCGTTTTTCAGGCGATGAGCGAGGGTTGACTTTCCCGAGCAATCGGGACCTTCAATGAGAATGCGGGAGATAGGGGCCATAACATAGACATAGTTTCAGAAAATAAACCCCCTTGTTTCACTTTTTTAGCATAGTGTTTTATTCATCAAGAAAGAATTCTGTCATGAAACTCTCCGATGATGAAATACAGAAGATTCTAGAAATTGTAAAAAAAGAACCCCAAACCGTTTTTGATATTTCCAAGAAAATAAATAGAAGCTGGGTCACCACCGAGAAATACTTGCATGAAATTAAGGAAAAAACGGGACTTATCAATCTGAAAACGTTTCGCGAAGGAAGCCAAGGAGCACTCAAAATTGTTTACTCCACTTCCAATGAATGGTCATTTGACGATGAAATCCGAACGAATCTTGCTCACCAAATCTTACACGCCCGTCAAAAAAAAGATTTTGATTTCATGGACATATTTCAATTTATCAAAGAATCCGAAAAAAGCTCTTACGTTCAAAAAGGAATAAAACCACGCTCCCGAATGAATGAACCAGACAACCAACACGTTGCCCAAAAAACTGCCCATGTTTTCTCGGGAAACCTGAGTTACCTCACCAATCCTCATAAAGGAAAAACGGTCGTGGAATTGATGGAAGAAGAATTGGAAAATGGTGCACACATCCGCATCTTGACGCGCGTCAACACTTCCACTCTTCAAAACATAGAAAAAATTTCCAATCTGCTCGTCAAATACCCCGGGAAACTTGAAATTCACCACCGCTACCAACCCTTGCGTGGAGTGATAATCGACGAGCAATATGCTCGTTTCCGCGGCGAGGAACAAGAAGAAGATTATCGCGAAGGGGAGCTTCCCGTAAGTGAACGCATTTACTACGAGATTCATTCTCCGGAGTGGATTGCTTGGCTGGAAAAAGTTTTCTGGCAGATGTGGCGATCGTCCATTCCATTTGACCAGCGTATTAAAGAAATACAAAAGATTGCAAATTGAAAAAATAAAAGGAAGGAGTTATAGTCCGTGACTCTCCACCACGCCCCCGCAGGGATTCGGGAACAGACGTTTTCGTCCGGCTGCACCGAATTTCAGGAGGTTTTCCTTCGGAAACCTCCGGTCACTTTACATACGCCCCTGCAGGGATTTGAACCCTGACTGCAAGCTCCGCAAGCTTGTTTGCTATCCAGGTTACAACACAGAGGCAAACTGCTATTCACCCGGTTGGATGATTCTGCACTAAGAGGGGTGTTGAAGGTTTAAAAAACGGGCATTGAGACGCTCAACGTGGACGCTATCCTATTCTATAAATACCTGTCAGCCCCTATTCCACTGTTTTCACATGTCTGATACTGAGAATCCTTCAGCAGTCAACCGCCTCGTTTCGATGCGTGGGAAGGTGTTGTTAGGCGCATGCATCCTCATTCTTTTAGGCGCATCCATCTTTTTTCGATTTGAAAAACCAAATGCAAGTGTCTTACACGCGGACGAAATTACGAACGTGATTGCTGCTGTCAAACTCAACACGCCCAACCAAACGTATGATGCACGATGGTACAACTACGAACACCCTTTTCTAGGGAAAAAAATACTTGGGTTGCTGCTTGAACCGCGGGCGTATTACAACACGACCATTATTCCCATCAATTTATTCGTGTACAATTATTTAGGCGTCTTTGAATTTCGCGACCAAATTGAACGGGTTAAATGGATGGCAGCGCTTTTTGGAATACTGCTTTTGATTCCTGTTTTTCTTTTAGGAAAACTATTGTTCGATTGGAAAACCGGATTGCTTGCGGCAGTTTTAGTTGGATTATCAGTTGGATTCATCAACCTCTCTCGAATCGTTTATCAGGACGCCATTCTCCCATTCTTCTTTTTTTTCACACTCTATTTTGCATTTGCATTTATTAAAACACCCCGCGATAAATCGTGGAAAAATATTCGCGTGCGCGACATCTATTTTGTATTGACGCTGTTGTTTTTGGGGCTTAGCGCTCTTGTTCGCGTAGGACAGCCATTCATTCTTGCGATGAGTTTGCTCGCGGGACTTTTTTACACCGGAGAAAAAATAAAAAAATGGGCCGTTGGAGTCGTTGTCGTCTCGATAATGGTCATCTTTTTCTATCCCTTTGATGCATTTCTCAATCTGCTTTTCCTTCATCGCTCGCAATTTTTTCCCAGAGAGGTTTATTTGAACGTGCTTGTTTCGTTTATTTCTCAAAACTCATGGATGGTCGTTGTACTCGCAGGAGCACTTGTACTATTTGCGCTTCAAAAAATCCACAAAGGAACATTCTTTTCCACTCTCTCCCATTGGAAAAAAAATACGCTCAATCTGCATCGTATTTCATTTGTAGTTACGCTGGTTGGTTTGATTACGGCTATTCTTTTTGTGGACGGCGACCCGCGACTCTATTTGGTTTTTTTCCTTTTGCCACTCATTTATCTTTCCGCATTTTTGATTCAGAAGACCGGGAAAAAAATCAAGATTATTTTCATCGGAGCCGTGATTTTTGACCTTTTTCTCCTCGCGAGCGCGGCCCCGTTCTTCATGCAATATACTATTGGAGGGCTACAGCCCGATTATATTCAGGACGAAACATCGTATGTTCGCGAAGCGGAACTATTCATGCAACGCATGGGAAGCCGTTACTTCACGAATGATGCACGTATTATCGCGGACGATTCCCATGCGGAAGCGATTCCACCCTACCACGACGCCTACTCAATTGCTAGCATCTGCACCCCTGATTTTGGCGCGAATTTTGCGGGAACCTTCCTTCTCTACAACAAAATCGCGTTTTCGTTTGAAAAAACAAAATATTTATGCCCCTATCTTTCCGGCGCGGTTCGTCAACTGAAAGGCCTTTCGGAAACGTTGAAAGAGGAATTTGAACTCTATGAAATACGAAAATAATATTTTTCGAAAAGTGCCCACGAGGGGCCTATTTTCGTGAAATCATGATCCGAAGCCTTTATAGGATTCGGGATGACAAATGAACTATGGAATGCAAAACCTTTCTAAAGATGACAGTATTCACCATTACGGACGAAAGTACCAGCTCGTACTGAACCGTAGTTTTCCGAGGAATAGAGACTAGTTTATCCATTTTGAAAGTTGATTTTTTATAGTAGCCAATAAAGGATTTTTTAGTGGCGCATTTAGCATTTTTACTTTTTTTGTTGAGTTTAAATCAAATGCAATAATTTCATCTAAATCGATTGGGGTGAAATTGATTAGTTCCACGCTCACGTTTATTGTCTTTTTTTCACCATTGAAGAGAGGATATTCTTCTAAATTGTTGTTGTGTTTGTGTCCGTGGATAATCCATCCGTTCCAATCGATGGGGCGGTTTGGATAGTGCATTAAGAGAAATTGGCGTCCTTTGTACAATAACGGATAATCGCTTGGGATTTGGGTTGCTTTTCCGACGTTTCCGTGGTCGTGATTTCCTTTTAGGAAGTATATTTTTCCATTTAGTTTTTCCAGCCAGTAATTGATTGAACGGTGTCCTCGACTGAATCCTAAATCGCCTAGAAAAAATACTACATCATCGTTCTTCACTGCGTGGTTCCAATTTTTAACCACGGTTTCATTCATCTCTTCAATATTTCTAAATGGCCTTTGAGTATACTTAATTATATTTGCATGATCGAAATGGACATCACTAATAAAAAATACTTTTTGAGTTGAGAAATCATTGAAATGAATGGGAGACGCCATTTTTTCCACCTACGTGCTCCTGTGATGTTGAGAATATAGCCGATTGCTTACTACTAATAACTACTTACTTTCTACTAATTACTACTGCTTATAGAAACGGGTTGTTTTAGGCTTGACTATAGAGAGACTATGCTTTTTTTGGTCATAAGGAATATATAGGGGCGTTTGATAGTTTGTATGTGGCTATGGCTGGAGCTTTAGAGGACCTTCGTGTCAAATTCTTGAATCTCTACGCTAATTTGCCATTGAACATTCGAAAGGAAATTATTGTGATTTTAGACCATGAGCCCATCAGCTGGAATGTGGCTTATTTGGAAATTAATGGCGAAACGAAGAAAGGTCAGGAAATATTAAAAAAATTGAAAGCGTTAAGTATATTGTAGAGTGGAGGGGTGCATATGGTTACTGCAGACGAACGGAAACTGGTATTGGCGCGCTTGGAAAACCTTCCACCCCACATGAAATTATCTATTGGAGGAGATGCGGCTATTCCCAAGCAACAGCTGATTGAACATGTCGAGAAAGGAGATGCGATTGGGAACAAGTTTGTGGAGATTCAATTATTGTATCTGAAGAATTTGGCTAAGGTGTATGGCTAGTGACGTTTCTGATTACGCGACCCGAACATGAGGATACGGTATTTTATTTGTCCGTTTGGTCGAAAGAACTAATTGAGCAAGCCAAGGAAAATAGAGTAACCGTTTTGGACTGTCACAAAGAACGGGCGGTTCCGAGTGTAGTTTGTCCGATGCTGGAGAAAAAACATCCGACGTTAGTCATGTTTAATGGACACGGAAATGCCCACCAAATTACGGGGCATCATAATGAGGTTCTCATTGAGAAAGGAAAAAATGAACAACTATTGAAAGGGAAAATCATTTATGCTCGCTCCTGCAGCACCAGCGCCGAGCTTGCCGAAAGTTGTGTCAAAAAAGGGGCGCATGCTTACATTGGTTATCGAGAACAATTCGTTTTTTGGCAAGGCAATACGACGTCACTCAGACCGTTAGAAGACGAATCGGCAAGGCCTTGTTTGGAAGCGTCTAATCAAGTCGTCAAGTCCCTTTTAGCTGGTTCAACAGCGAAAGAAGCGTATGAACATTCGCAGCGCGTTTCAGACGAATGGATTGAGAAACTCCAACGAAGCAACGCCCCGCCAGACGCTGTTCATGTTTTGCCATTAGTATTTTGGAACAAATATGTGCAGACCGTACACGGCGATGAAAACGCGCGAATCTAGAACTCAATTTTAATAAGACCAAAGGCTTAGCTTTAGACCATAAGGGCCAACCAGTCGGAACCAAATTTTTGCAAAAAATTTGATAAAAAGCCTACATGGGGATTTGCGTGCAAATCCCCAATAGTAGTCTGTCGGTGCCGCCGGTCGAAAACGGCGATGCCCACGACGGGATTTGAACCCGTACCACAAGCTCCACAGGCTTGTATGCGACCACCACACTGCGCGGGCCAGTCATAGAGCCTTTTTAGAAAAAAGGCTCGCGAAAAAAGCTTCGCATACTAATCTCATCATGAAAAGGTTTATGAAAAGCCCTCTATTAGCCTACTGCTGGGTTGCGTAAGCAACTCCAGCAATGTAGTCTGTCGGTGCCGCAGCCTTTTAGGAAAAGGCTGGCGAAAACCGGTGCGGCCGGACGGAACCGGCCCCGGTCGAAAACGGCGCTTGGAAGGCTTTTAAACAAAGGCATGCGAGGGTCCCTCTTCCTCGTCTCCGTTGTCAATGGCCTGAATCCTCGACCGGATGTCTTTCAGGATTAAATCGAGCTCCATTATCTGCCTCTTGAGCACGGTCCGCGTGCGAGTGGAAAAGGTGACGTTGTATTTCAGGTAAACCGATTCCTGCGCTTTGAGAATATCGCGCAGCGTTTGAATTTTGGCGAGTGCAACTTCCAAATATTCCTTCGCTTTGGTTTTTGAGCTTGTGCTCGTTTTTCCTTTGGGAAGAGTCGCTTTCCATTTTTTCCATTTCTCTTCGGCGCGCGCTGCGGAGACTTTTTTATTTCTCAAATTTTCAATGACCCGCTGCAATTCGTTGGAAGGATTCCGCACGAGACGCAGGCCGTTCAATGACCTGAACTCCAATTTTTTGGCATACTTTAATCGCGCGCGCCAAAAACTTCTGTTGCGTTCGAGCTCGCGAAGACGGGAGCGGAGCCAGCGGTTGTATTCGGGTGTCCATTTTTTTTCATGCGAAATAGTCTCCAAATGTTGAGCGTAGGATTTTTCCCGAATGGTGAGCGAATGCAGCATGAGGTCCGACCACTCCGCGAGAGCGCGTGCGACGCGGTAGGAGTGGGCCAAGTAGGTAATGACTTTGCGCTGACTTTGAACATCGACATTTTCACGTGGACGGCCGCGGAGGGTTGCGCGTGCACGCTCCTTGGCGCGAGCAATCCGTTCACGCAAGGGGAGTCTTGGACGTTCGCTCATGGGGAAAAAAGGGAGGAGTAATTAAAAACACCAAAGGGTTGCCTCAGACATGGCCGTTCTCATTCATTCCAAACCAACGATGCCCGCACTCATACTATTGACGGCGATGGTCCACTTCGCGCTGCAAATCATTTCCGCGCAATTTTACACGAGCGAGATTCCTTTTTTGGGAACGCTCTTGTATGTTTTGGGCGGGTTTGTGGATATTGTGGTGGCCGCGCACGTTTTGCGCAAAGCTATTCATGAAAAGTCCCAGCAATTCCTGTTCATGGGAATCGCGCTGTGCTTGTTAGGAATAACATTCGTCCTCTTGGGATGGAGCGTCATCGGATTCTTCGGTCCCGCAACTATTTCCAATGTGGATGTGGCCATGTATTTATTGATTATAGGAACGGGCCTCTCCGCAGTATTTTTTGCTGCATCCCCCACGAATACACGGGCGCGCTCGGGCGCGATTACGCTGGTCGTGTCCATGTTTCTCCTCATTTTGATGGTTGTGGGATTGTATCAACTCCATTACCTCCTTCCCGCGCTCTACATCACGATTGGGGTTCCCACGCTTTTGAGACAACAGCTCATTACGGCGGTGCTCATTTTATTTTTCTTCGCCGCGCTTCGCTTCGCTTTATTCAGCGGGGGAAAAAACACCAAAGAAAGCGTGCAGTGGTACGTGATTGGAATGTCCATACTTGCGTTAGTGATGCTGAACTTTTTACTTTCCACCACACCGGGCGATGCGTACTCATGGGCAGGTCGTTTTTTTCACTTGATGGCGTCGGGTGCGTTCATCCAGTATTTGTGGTGGGACCAGAAAGGAGAATAGACCGTGAATAAATTCCTCCGCGATCCTGCCAAATTAATGCCGTGGTTCGTCGGTTTAGCGGTTGCGGTGCATCTTGCGCTGCAGATTATTTCGCTCTCGCTCGAATTGAATGAGTGGCCCTTGTTGGGCGGGGGACTGTATCTCACCAGCGGATTCTTGCTGCTGCTCGTTTCCGCATACTGGCTGCGCGAGTCTATCGAACAAAAATCAAAGCAATTCTTGTTCATGGGAATAGGGATGACCATCCTGTCTGCCGCACTTATAATTGTTGGATTGGGCCTCGCTGGAATTTTTGGAATGGTGCAGGGAACGCTCTTCAATGCGGGATTTTTCCTCTTGCTTGCGGGAATGGGCTTCTCCGCATTGTTTTGGGTGATGAGTCCGAGCACGACGCGATTACGCTCGGGAAGCCAGAAGATTTTAGTGATCAGCGTGCTGCTAATCCTCTTTGTAGTGGGGTTGTATTACATTCAAGCGTACCTTCCACAATTATACACGGCGTATGGAATTCCCTCCCTCCTGCGGCAGCAGCTCATTACTATCATCCTTGTCCTTTACACGCTCGCCGCGGTGCGTTTTGCATTATCCGAATGGGGGAAGGAAACATTCTCGGGGCAATGGTTCATCATCGGAATCATGACGACAAGCCTAATCCTGCTCAACTACTTACTCTCAACGAGGCCGGGGGACGGGTATTCGTGGGCGGGAAGGTTCATGCTCCTGCTCGTCGCAGGGGCATTCATCCAATCGGCGTGGTGGCACGACCGCGCGGTGGTGTAATCGTTTTGTCATCTTTTTTTATAAATAATGTCATGGTGGTCAAAATCGAGAAATAGAATGAATTTTTGGGCTCGATCATATTTGAACGTGAGGACAAAACTCTTGTCGATGTGCACCCGTTTTCGGTCGCTCAAGTCGTGACGGAGATTTTTGTAATGTTCAATCGTCACTTCATCCGAATTAACAATCTGTTTTATTTTCTTGTAAATGATTTCCACTTTCTTAGGATCGCGACTGCGCAGCTTATCAAGTATCTCCCGTAGTTTATCCGAAAGATCATACTCGAAAGGCATTTCCTATTCCATTCCGCACAGTTTGTCCAATTCTTTATCGGTCATCCGCCGATGAGGGTGCTTCTTGAAGTGCTCTTCTTCAATTTTGAGGAGTTTTTTTACGTATTCCTCGCTCACCTGTTTCTCGACATATTCCTCGCCGTACAACTCGGCGAATTTGTCCAGCGCTTCACCCTTGTCGCGCAGGCCGTATTTCTCTTTCAGCACGCCTAGGACGCGGGACGTGTAATCCTTCACTTTTACGTTCATTGTTACCGTATCTCCCAAGTTAGACCACCTAATACTAACTTAGTTAAACTAACTTATAAGTGTTTTTGCCAATTCATCCTTTCTCCCCTTTGCTTGCCAAAACCATTCGTCAGGAGTGGGACCAAACCGCCGACGACCGCCGAGTACAGAGTCCTATTTATAGGCCTAATTTGACCTTTTTCTCGTATGACTACCCTTTCCACGCAACCTGTCAAAGGGATGCGCGACATTTTAGGCATGCAGGCCCGCGTGAAGAGAAAGATAGAATTCATTATCACACAAACCGCGCAAAAATACGGCTTTGACCCGATGCAAGTGCCGGTGTTGGAAAACCTGAGCGTGCTCACCGTGAAAGGGGGCGGGGGAGAGGAAGCGGCAAAGGAACTTTTTACTCTTGAAGACCAATCCGGGCGCAAATTGGGGATGCGATTCGAATTCACCACTTCTCTCGCGCGCGTCGTGGCGGGAAACCCTGACTTGCCCAAACCCATCAAAGCATTGAACATGGGCCCTGTGTACCGCTATGACAACCCGCAATTCATGCGCTACCGGGAATTCACGCAGGGAGACTGCGACATCATCGGGAGCAACAAGCCCGCGGCGGACGCGGAATGTTTGATTTTAGCGATTGATGTGATGCAAACATTGGGTTTCACCGAATTCTTTTTGCGCGTGAATGATCGAAGACTCATTAATTCCCTTTTGACATTGGCCAATGTTCCTGAAGACAAAGCGAAAGAGGCGATGCGAACCCTTGACAAGCTGGATAAAATTGAAATGGAAGGAGTGGAAAAAGAATTGCGCGGCAAGGGAATTTCAACGGACATTTTATCGTACTTGGAAAAGGACTTTTCCACCATCAAACGAGAATTGGAACAGAAAAACGTGAAAAGCGAAGGGATTGTTTCACTGGAAGCCATTTTCGGACAATTAGAAGCCCAAAAAAAAATGCAATTTGTGAAATTTGATTTATCACTCATCCGGGGATTAGAATACTACACCGGAATGGTCGTGGAAGTGTTTGCGGGCGTGAAAGTGAGTGTGGGCGGGGGCGGACGATACGATAACCTTATCAAAAGTTTGGGCGGACCGGATTTGCCGGCGGTGGGCGTGTCATTTGGTGTGGACCGACTCATGGACATCCTCGTTGAGCGTTGGGTAGACATTCCCGCGGAACTCTTCATTATTCCCATCGGAAATACGCTTAACGCGTGTCAGCTTCTTGCATCCGAGCTGCGTGCCAAGGATTTGAAAGTTGAAGTGGACCTCATGCAACGAAACATTGGGAAAAACATGCAGTATGCCAACAACAAGCAAGTGCCCATTGTCCTTTTCCTTGGTGAAGATGAAATGAAGCAGAACTCGGTGAAATTGAGGGACATGAAATCGGGCGAGGAAAAAATGTTTCCGCTTTCTCCCCTCACTAAACTTATCGCTCAAATCAATGCCATTTTGGGGAAGAAATAATTTTATCGAACCCTTCTCCGGCGAAGCGGTTTCTTTGACACGAGTTTTCGTTTCAACCGTACGCGGTATTCGGCTTGAGGAGCAGATTGGTGTCGCTGTTCGAGCGGAATGAAGTGAAGCCGGGGAATGCGATATTGGACCTTGCGCGTGCGCATCAACTCATTAATTTCGCGAAAAACAGAATTGTTGGAATAGATTCGATGAATGACTCGAATGAGGGGAGTGATGAGTCCTTCCGCAAGGAGGATAGGCGGATTCTTGTCTTGGCTGAAAACGAGACCTCGTTCGTTGCCCCACGTTCCCGCAAAAATGGTTCCATCGCTGTCCATTTCCATGTTGTGAGATGTGGGATAGGGGCGAATAGTCTCGTATTCGACGCGTGATGCTACGTTCCTCTGTTCTTGGTAATTTTCGTGCGGCGATGGATGGAAAACGGGAAGCGGCCTCCCGGTCGAAGCGAGGAAGCGGAGGAGGTTGATATACAAGTCGTACCCCTGCTGGTCGTTTCCATAAAGGATTTGGGCCTTTCCACGTTGGTGGCTGGTCTGCTGGATATTCAGTCCAAAGCTCTCACTGTCTCTCACAAACGTCTGCATGCCATTCGGATGGTAGATGGTGAATGTTCCTGGATATCGCGGATTTTCCACGACTCTCCAGCGCGGAGTACGGGGAGACATTAGGATAACCTCCGTCGCTTGCGCAACCCGCGCGCGGGTCCTTTTGGTTTTGTACGGAACGCTCGACTCTCAAATCTTCCACCCGAAAAACCTCCGCCGCCCCGTTTAGTTGGCCGGAGTGCTTTTCGTTTTATTAGCCCGGCCAGCAAACGGTAGCTGTGTGAATCCGGATACATTTCTGGAATCTTTTCCACGAGCGCTTTCACCAGCGCAGGAGAAAGATCCATTGTGCGTGTTCGCACTTGAATCTCCAAGTTTCCACTCTTTCCAATGGAGGCATGAGACTCGTCATCAATGGACTGATTGTGGAAGCGATATGGAAACTTTTTTTGGGTCGCCATCCGCGCTTCGTCAACCACTTCCCGTCTGAATACATCGTTTCGTTGGTGCGCTTCCCCTCTTTTTTGGATTGGGGGAAACTTTATCCCGTTTTCGACGAGAAATTTGGCCAAAAAAGAGTAGATAGATAGGCCGAAGTCGCTGTACGAAGAGACGAATAGGGGTTCCTTTCCTTTGGTTTGCTGGCGAATGATGAGGTCACCATCGCCTGAGACCATGATTCGAGTGGTTACTCCTTTTTCGATGATGGTAAATCCATCGCTGGGAGAATGACCGTTTGGAGATATTTGGAGTGCCATTTGATGCACCCTTTACGGCTTCGGCTTATAAAACGTCTTCCTACCAAATCTGAGAGAGACCGGTCACCTCCGGTCGTGCGGAAGGACAACTACCGGGGATTTGCATGCAAATCCCCACGTTGGCTTTTGATCAAACTTTAGCAAAAGTTTGCCCTTGTAGCTCAGTGGTTAGAGCGCAACATTGGTAATGTTGAGGTCGCGAGTTCAACTCTCGCCAGGGGCTTGCCCGCATTATCGGGCAGCGCTAAAAGACTTAGGGGATTTGTCAATCCCCTAGAGGCTAACGTTTTCTGAAAAAAGCCCGCAAAAAATGGGTTCGAATAATGGGTTATCACTTCCTGTGCATGATGCGCGCGTAGCGGTTGACTATTTCTTGGCAATTTTTTCGCGCACGGAGGGGCGGACGTGATGTTGGTCGGATAGGGAAGGCCAATTCTTTTTCAAACACGGGCTTTCGGACTTTTCCGAGTTTGGCAGCCTCGCGAATCGTATGCATCATGATTTCATAGGATTGCACCCGCGGAAAAATTCTGGGAAGAACGGCAATGACCCCGCGCATGGTGCCTGGAGAAAGAAAGACGGGCCCGGCGCCGGTCTCACTAATCAACAATCCCCGCACGCGTGAAGCGGGGTGCTGAATGGCGCGAATGGTGTTGTGCTTCTCATACAACCATCCCACATTGGGTTCCGTGACGGGATATTGGGCGTTGAGCACGTATTCAACTTTGGATGCGGCGCTGGAAGCAAAATCGTCATTTCCGTGGGTGGGCTTAGGGAGTTTGGGCAAGCGCGCGTGCATCGAGACAAGGAAGCGGAGCAAGTGGGGGTAGAGAGACAAACCCTTGTCCTCGTACGTGGTAAACCGCCCTCTGCTTCCGTCCGGGCGGCGCTGCTCGATGACTATCCCCACAACGCCATTGCGAACCACGGTTTTCGTTCCATCGGGTTCGAAAATGATGAATGTCTCCGAGTCGCCGGGTTTCTGAATGATTTCTACTTTAACCATGCGCGAGAAACGATTCTCTAAAATAAAAACACGCGAGTGGGAAGCAAAGTTCGTCCATCGTGGAAAATTTCACCAAAGGACATTGAAATTATTTTCAAAATATTTTTTTTCGTGCATTAATCGCGCGAAAAGGGTTTTGATCAAACTTCATGGTAAACTAGTGGTTTATCATGCCAGCAAACAGAAGTTTGCTTGGTTATCAAAAGTTTGGGACATACGCTTAAATACGAGAATACATTACTCGCTCTACGAAATTTCGAAAAATATTTTTTCGGAATATTTGAAACAAAGGGTGAACAAAAAAATGGTAGCTAAACGAAAAGCAACTAAGAGAAAAGCCGCAAAGCGCACAACCAAGCGCAAAGCCGCCCATAAACGAAAGCGATAGAAACGCTCTCATCCAGTACGTAAAACCACTACAAAGGAGGAAAAACACAATGGCCGCATCATCACGACGCTCAGCCGCCCGATCTTCGAGCAGCTCCGCTTCAGCCAGTCGCCGACGCCGACCTGCCGCACGCCGCGCAGCTCGATAAGCACGAGGAAATACCTCCCAATTGTATTTTCGCCCGGTCGTTCGAACGGCCGGGCCTCTTTTTCTTTTTTTCTCAACCCTTAAATACCCCGAACTCGCACGTATATGATGAATAAGACTTGGATTTCTCTTTTAGCCATCCTTGCTTTTGTTGCGTATATTCCCGTTTTTTTACAACCTTATGGTCCAGCTAATAATATTAGTCGCATTTCGGAAGTTCCAATTTGGCATTGGGCTATTTTAGTGGTTGGACTCGTCTTTTGGCTATGGATGATGCAGGACGCCTTTATTCGTGGAAAATTTCTCTGGTTAATCGGTATTTTCATTTTTTTTGTTCTCGGAGCAGTCGTTTACTGGTTTATCTTTCGAGAAAAAGTGCGAGAAACCACCCCTCAGAGTTAAATTCTCGCTTCGAATGAACCTAGTATGCTCTCCGAAGACCAAGTGGACGCGTTTGTATCCCGCTACGTGAAGGATGGAAACGTCGTGGCGGTGGGGACGAATCAGTTGGGAGAGCTATTTTTGAAGAAACTTGGAATCTTGTGCGAAAGCAACCACTGGGAAATAGAAATCATTCCTACTTCAACGAGCCAAATTGCCACGGCGAAGATGTTTCACCTCCCTTTGACTACCCTTAACGAGCGCGAAGTGGACATCGCCTTCGAATTCGTAGACCAAGCGGACAATGATTACAATTTTTTGAAACGCTATTCCACATCCCTTATTCGGGATAAGATGATTGCCCAATCCGCCGCGGAATTAGTGGCCATTTTGCCGGGAAAGGAGCAATTTGAACGGCTGCACGGGAATGTTTCCATGGAAATAAGTTCATTCGGGTGGAAGCGAACCCTTCTCTTGCTTGAACGCGTGGGAAAAGTAGACCATCAAAAATACCCGGATGAACCACCCAAAACGGAATTAGGACACTACATCGTGGACGTGGAGATTGACGCGAGTCTAAGTTTAGAGGACATCGACATGCAAGCCCGTTTGATTCCCGGCGTGCTGGAAACCGGCCTCTTCATCGGAATGGCCGACCGACTCATTTTAGTCGGGGACACGGACATCAAAGTCAAAAGCCGGCTGGACAATGAGGATTAGGGACATTTTTTCCTTCCTTATCCTATTGTTTTTATTCCGCGTCTCCTTTGCACGCATGAAAACACATGCTTTTGCGACGATTGTTCATTTTTTTCATTGCGATTGGCGGCGCATGGATCATTCACTCTCTTTTCCTCGGAATCCCCCCCGCGGCGCAGACCGTTCTCGCCATTACTTTTCTCGCGCTCGTGCTGTGGATTTCAGAAGTCATTCCCCTGCACATCACCGCGTTGTTAGTGGGAGTGCTGCTCATTATTTTCGTGCCGTATGCTCCCGACAAGGTGTTCTCGCAATACTTCGACAAAGTCGTGGTGCTCGTGTTAGGAGGATTTTCCCTCGCAGTGGCCATGCGCCGGCACCAGTTGGATGAGTATTTGTCGCACAAACTTTTGGGAAGGTTTTCCTCCTCTCCTTCGTTGCTCATTTTGGGTGCACTCTGCGTGACGGCAGCGGTGTCATTATGGATTTCCAACTCGGCCGCGGCGGCGTTGGCGATGCCAATCATATTAGTCATTTTGAAAAATAATAAACGTGAACGCGGAAAATCCTTGTTTGCCAAGGCTATGGTCATTGCGGTGGCGTACGGTGCTACGATTGGGGGGATGGGCACCCTCATTGGGAGCACGCCCAATGTGTTGGCTCAAAAATTCCTCACGCAACATGGATTAGAATATGGTTTTGTCGAGTGGGGCGTGCGGGCGTTCCCCTTCACTGTGGCAATGGTCGCGATTACATGGATTATTTTGCTTTTCGTCTTCAAACCCGAAAAGTTTGTTCCGGTCATGAAAAAACATTCTCAACCTTTTTCACGTGAACAAAAGCAAGTGGCGCTCATTTTTGGTTTGACCGTGTTGTTGTGGATGACCGAAAGCGCGCACGGGATTCCAAACAGTGTTGTGGCACTGCTCCCGCTCATTTTGCTTTCGATGATGCGCCTGTTACATGTGAATGATTTCAAAGACATGGGGTGGGATTCACTCATTTTGATTGGGGGTGGCATTGCGCTGGGAATGGCCATTGAAACCAGCGGACTCTCCACTATTCTGGCGCAAACCCTTGGAATGGTATGGGGGACGCAACCCTACTTGATGGTGTTGGGGGGAATTGCACTCGTTGGAGTGCTGATGACCAGTTTCATTTCCAACACTGCTGCATCTGCCGTGTTCCTCCCCATCATCGCCTCACTGGCAGCGGTGTTGGGGGTGGACATTACTAATCTTGTCACTGCTGCCGCGTTGGGAGTGAGTTTGGATTTCATACTCCCCATGGGAACGCCCCCCACTGCGATTGCGTACGCAACGCAGTACATTCACACGAAGGACTTGCTCAAAAGCGGAATATTGGTTTCCATTGCGGGAATCATTTTACTCTCCCTTTTGGCATATTTTACGTGGTAAATCGTTTGAGTTAATCGCCCCATTTTTAAGCTTTCATTGGGCGAATTGATAGAATAAGGCCTACTGCAGGGTTGACGAAGGAAACCCTGCGACGTAGTCCATTTTTGATCAAACTTTTGTGAAAAAGTTTGCCTTGGTAGCTCAGTGGTAGAGCGCCGGATTCATAACCCGGAGGTCGGGAGTTCAAGTCTCCCCCGAGGCATTAGTCCTTCCAGTTCAACAGTCCTCACTATCGTAGTGAGGACAATGGCTATCTGACTCTCAGACCTTATTGGATAAGGAGAGAATCCATATGGCCACACAATCACCCCTCACTGGGATTGATATCTACAATCACCCACGTGTCATAGAAGGCTACCTTCGGAAGGCTGAAGAAAGTCAACGCATGTCTCCAGCCAACAAGGAGACCATCAAAACATACTATCGATCCATGATCAATGACGCCTTACGGATGCCAACCATCATCAAACATCTGCAAGCCATTATTGTGTTGGGCGACCGGATTGAAGGAAAACCATTTCATGAGATGACCAGGGAAGACTTCGAGAAGATTGTGTTTTCGCTACGTAGTAATCCACGACTTTCTCCTCATTCGGTTCACCGCCAACTCATCTGTTTTCGGAAATTCTACAAGTGGCAGTCGGGTGGTGAAACCTACCCAGATTGTGTCAAATGGATCCGACCCAATGCATCCTTGAAGAATGGAAAACTTCCCGATAGTCTGCTTACTCAGGAAGAAGTCAAGAAGATGATTAATGCTGCGCGCCATCCAAGGGATTTGTGTTTGCTCTCAATTCTGAACGAGCTCGGATGCCGAGTGGGAGAACTTTTGGGTATCGATGTTCGTCACATCGAGGACTGCGGAGAATATTATCGTGTTACAATCCAACATTCCAAAACTACTCCAAGAAAACTCAAGCTCATCGACTCCAAACCATTCATTGCGAAATGGTTGAATATTCATCCTCGAAAGGAAGGGTCAAACAGCCCGCTTTTCATCAAGATTGGCTCGGTAGGTATTGGAAAGCGCATGCCCTACTTTGCCTGTCGTGCGCTCATCCGGAAAATCGCGGTGCGTGCTGGTGTAGACAAAGGAGTGAACCCGCATAATTGGCGACATTCGACAGCTACCCGTTACGCTGGTCACTTTTCCTATTCCAATTTGTGTTATTGGTTTGGATGGGTCATCGGATCCAAAACGGCAAGCGTCTATGTTCACTTGAATGGTCGTGACCTTGATGGTGCTGTTGACGAAATGCGTGGTAAGAAAACAGTCAAGAGATTTGAAGATACTCTGACCGTGAAAACCTGTCAGCAATGTCGTTTAGAAAATGGCGGAATCAATGACTTGTGTGAAAGATGCGGAGCTGCATTAACACTCAATGGAGTTTTTCAGAAAGAAGATCGAATGGAGAAAATGGAACTGGAAATCAAAGCTCGGCAGAAGGTCTTGGAAGAGTATATGCGGTTTCAAAATGAGAAAATTGCTAAGCTTGAAAGTACTCTTCCAAAGGAATGATTACAAGAATCCAGGAATATTTTTTCTTTCTTCTTGTGGATAATCCTTTATTGTTGAGCTTATAGCTTCTAAAATTTTCTTTGGTTTTTGGGCAATTTCTACTGTGTTCTTTCTTGCATAAATATATCCTGTTGCCATGTTTTGCATCGCTCTGCACAACTCAATTATCTCACTTTCCTGTAATATTATTTTGTAAACTGTTCTGAGCGCTGTCTCCACATTTGTATATGCCACCTCTTTTTCTGGCATGGCTTTTTGTTCATGTTCGATTGCTTCAAGAACTTCTTTATATGGTGCTTTTTTTATCTTCATGGACTCGATCTCATCGACCCACTTTTTCGAATCTTCGGGTAGAGAACATCCAAATAACTCTCTAAATTTATCCAATCCAACTCTTTTAATCGGAGCTAATCTTACGAGTCTCGCCAGATCTTGAACTCTCATCAGCGTAATACCTTTACCTTCACTTTTCTTTCTATCAGCACTAATTTCTTGTCCCAATGATGACGTATCCCCTTTAGTCGTTGGAAAATCAGGCCCTACAACGATTGCAAAATCGGCATTGTAAGTGTCCCGATGTCTTGCTATAGTTGAAATAGTTACATCGTCCTTGGATACCTTCTTTCCAGGCGATTCTTTACTTTTTGCTTCAAGGGTGACGCGATATACGTGTGATTTCTTTCCTTTTCCTCCCAAATAAGCCACTGCCAGTCCATCAGGATTTTTTGGGCCGGCAATTTTTATCGATTCAAAACCCATACTATTAAACGAAGCAACTAATTCGTCTTCTAACTTATTCTTATTTGTTATTGAATCCAGGAGATCTTGTGAAATCAAAAAAGCATTTCTTTGGCCGTTGAAACGAGAAAGGCTCCTCAGAAGCTCGTCCCTTTCGGATAAAATATCTTCAACTATACTTGAATTAGTAACAAATTCAAGAAGTTGGGCTTCTAATAATACTTCCGCCATTGCTAATAACTCAAGAGACTGATTTTGCGTCTTGCTACTATACTCATCCAAGAAATGTCCTACGAATGGGTGGAGGCCATTAATTTTCAGAATGCCTGTTTCTGCATCCAAAATCGCGATTCCTTGCGACTGCTGAAGCTCATACGAAATCTCAATGGATTTGAGCAAGCCCTCATCACTTTCTGCTCTTTTCTTGAAGCTATTGACAAATTCAACTTGATCCTTTTCACTAAGATTTTGCGGATATACTATGTAATGTGGGGTGTATTTTCCAAGGAGCGAGCGTTCAACCAACCCGATGAGGGGCCTTCTGGTAAGACTACGTGGCGTTGTGGCGATTCTATTTGTTATTTGGACTCCGGGCATCTGTGATTTCTCTATCGTCGTTTGCTTTTGTTGGACGAAATTGAACATTCCAGTTAATAGGTTTCTTGCATCTTCGAATAATGTTCCTTCTCGAATGGACTCTCTCGAAGAACGTAATTCTACGTCTAATTTGTCGATATGAACTACTGCTCTGAACCGACTAAATGTCCCATGTCTCAATGAATTACTGCTTATCCCGAAGTATTCGTCATCAATATTGATGAGTCTGCCTAAAACGTAAACGAAAAATCCGTGACTGCGCGAATTTTCGTTTGATTTGTTTTGCGTTAGTAAATCATTATATAATTCCACATATCCATAAACTTGTCCAAGATTGGGGTGAATAAGTGCGAACCTGTTTAGTTCCTCTTTTTTCTTTGTTCGATCTTCTGAGGGCGTCAAATCTTGAGATGCTGGTCGTGGGATTTTGATAAGATCCTTGCCTAAAATCCACCGATTAACATCTGTATTATCCGCTTTTGATGGCTTTACTAAATTACCATTAAGGAATAACGTAAAGTCATCCCTCAATGGCATTGCTGTTTCTAAAACCCATTTTAAACGTCCGAGTTTTATCTCTTTAGCCATATCCTTTAGGTTTGACAATATCGCAACAGTCCATGTTTCTGCTGCACCTTTTCCAAAGAGCTTTATTTTTTTGGAACTTTCTTTTGATTCATCTATAATTGGTTGAATCACTTCCTTTGCTTCGATTTCTGATAACTCCCTGAGAGGCAATTTTACAGTATCCTTCGCATGGAGACCACCATTTTCACCGTGCGGTATTCTTCGATAGTCCATTGTAACTGCAAAATATTTCTTGCCAACCTTCGTGATGTGAGTAAACTCATATGCCAAAACAAATGTAGCCAGCTTTCCTATTCCAAACTTTCCTATTTGTGCCCTGTTTTTTGGTTTTTGAAATGATTCATTTCTCTTTTCGCTGACCCCTATTTGCCAGTGCGCTTCTAACCCTTTTTCATCCATTCCCGTTCCATTGTCTATGACGGCAATAATTGCATCGTTATCAGCAAGATTTTGTGGAACCACTACTTCTGTTGCAGTTGCACCAGCATCGAATGCGTTAGTTACAAGTTCCTCGATAGCTTTGTGTGGACTTTTGTATAATCCTTCAGAAAAAAGCTCGATTATTCGGTAACTGATTGTGACATCTATAACTGACTTGGGCGTCCCCACCTTGGCAATGTCTAAACCGGTCTTGGTCATAAGTCAGATGATTGCATGATACATTCTTATTTTTATCAGAAATTAGCCCTGAAAAGCCAGGACAAACTCCTCTGGGTGGGCCATGACTCCGTTTGTATTTTTTAGTTTTGTGAATTTACCAGTACTTCTATCCCTGTACCCTGGTAAATTTCTTCGACCAATTTCTCTGCGAAATTTTTCGCGTAGAATAAAACCTTTGCTTTCTGCAATTTTGGAAAGAATATACGCGTTAGGGATTATTTGTCCGTCAATAGTTGCATCACCGACAACTAAAACTAAGTTCCCTCTTTTTTTAAGTTGATTTTGTGCATTTTCAAAAAACATTGACATGTCTTGAAAGTAGTTGAGTGATCTATCCAACTTTCCTTTTTTTCCTACCAACTCCGTTCCAATTGCTCGATTACATATCTGCACTATTTCATCGTCGCGATAAATATTTTTTTTGAGCTGCGTCCCTATAAACTTTTTTTTGAAACTAACATACTTTTCATTCTCATATTTTGTAAGGAGGTGTGCGGAGAGTTTGAAAATATCGCTATATTCATAAGAAACCAAGTATGGTGGGCTCGTAATAATATGATCTACTTTTTCAACGTCATGGAAAGGCATCGTTGCATCGTGCTGGAATACCTGGACGTCTCTTTTTTGTTTATCAAAGGCAGTATAAAATTCCTTGTTTAATTTCTGCATTCGTGAAAAACTTTCTTCGAATGCTTTAATCGCGGGAGATGGTACCTTCGAATAGTCAAACTGTGGCTTGATGCTCGTTTTTAGCCAAAATGAAGTCTTTTTCAGGATTGAAGAAAAGCAACAAAGTGAGAAACTTTGATACTGGTGGGCCATTGTTTGGTTCTTTGTTGCATATAATATTCTTGCAAGATCTAAAAGTGTTTTTTCGGGATACCACTTTCGTAAAAATGGGAGATTCCCATTCAATATACCTTCCTTTACAAAATATGATACGCTGCGGTGCTTATTTTTTTCAATTGCTTGGAAAAGATCATTGCTGTACATCTCCAGTTTTTTTGGGTCCAGTGGGGTAGTTTTAACTTTCGAAATTAAAACTGATATTGGATTAATGTCTGTTCCGATTGTACTTCTTTTCTTTCGAATTGATTCTAAATTTACCGTTCCCGATCCACAAAATGGATCCCAGATTGCCTGTCCTTTTTTTGAATATAACTCGATGAGATGTCCAGCAAGTAATGGTGAAAACTTCGCAGGATATGAGTGATATGAATGGGTTCCCCAATTGGACTCAGATATTGGAATGTCGCTAAATGACAAATCTTTTCTTAGTTCGGTTGATTTATAAAATTCGTTAACGAGAGAGCTTGTTGTGGGCATTTTTATCAAATATCCGTCAAAGTTAGTTTGATGAAGGCAACTTCGTTTTAATATCTTCCGGAAACGTTGGACGGAAATTTAGGATACTTCTGTGCCTTTCTTAGTTAATCCGTATATTCGATAATTTTTTCTCTTTGGAGTCAAGCATTCTACGAAGCCATGTTTTTCCAGTTCCAATAGCTGCTGGCTTACCGTGCTCCTGTGATTACTGAGTTTTCGAGCCAGCTCGGTAACCACCAGTGGGCCCCCTTTGAGAATCTTCAAAATTGCCTTTCTATTTCGGCTACTTTCAATAAACGCTTTTTCTTCCCAATTCACCAAGCCATCGGGAACTGGTTTATTAAAGCAAAGAGTAGAGGATGCGTAGAAGTTTTATATAGCAAGCGTACATATCACGTAGCATAAGGAGTGGTCTCATGAACTCACACATATCAACTTTCGTTTTTCTAATTTTGACCCTGCTTTTTGTAGGGTGTGTGAATCAAAGTGGGCAGGAAAATTTACCTCCGCAGACTACCACACAAGTCCAAAACAATACTGTGCCCGCTGTGCAAGGCCCTGTTGGCAAAGATACCAGCGTTGCAACCGGTGCAGCCGCAGAAACTGCACGCGATATTCTTCTCAAAGCTAAAGGAAATTATTCCAATGCTGTTTATCAAGTAGACTACGGACAATTATCAATTTTTGGCGTCACTAACAAAGTAACTGATGGGCGAGATGGAAAACAACGTTTTTCTGTTCAGACTATTACTGATTGGTCAGGCGTAACCTACAAGAAATATCTCAGCAATGGAAATTGGTTTGAATGTCGTGACGAATGTATTTCTTCTGATGATTCTTCCACGTTTCAAATTAGTAACACTGCATCGGGTGAATCCGCGACTGACGATGAATTCTCTGGACTTAAATTTAGCGATAAGATAACAACTGGAAAGATACTTGGCCGAGATTGCGATCAGATCGAATTTGAAACTGCTTCAACGGCTGCCAATGGAAGTGGATCGGGTCAAAAAGGCGAAGTTACGATGTGCATTGATCGAGAGCTTGGAATTCCTCTTTATTTCAAAGTGATATCTGGCGGGATCATAATTGAAACACAAGCGGAAAAAGTAAGCACGAGTTTTGATCCATCCGTTTTTGAGCCAAAGCCTTAGGATAACCTGGAGTTCGTCACTTTCCACTTTCTTCTTTGGTTGCCTGTTCAAAGATGTGAGTCAAATCTTTTCCTTCCTCCATATACTTTGCTAACTTTTCCAAAACAGGGATATATTTCGGAAGGTTCAACATGAAAGTGATGTACTCATATGCTGTTTTTTCATCGTATGCTTCAAACTCTCCAGTTGGGGAAAAATGAGGTGACTTGTCTATGCCTGCCCTGCGCGTTTCTCTTTTGATTGTCATAGTAATTCCTTTGTGGGTCAATGTCTTGGCTATTTTGTCCTTAAATGCGTAATGTGCGCTTTTGTGAGAACGACCGACCTCTAAATCGGGACATTTTTTCTTTACCTCTGACATTATTTCTTCTGCGAAATAGTAAATTCCCGCACTCGCTAAATCCAAGACATGTGTACCGTCAACATCAGAGTAGGTCATGCGATATCCTTTTGGAAAATGGACTATAATGTTTTTCAGTGTTCGAACCACGCGGAATAGTCCAAGTTTATGGGGAACCCAATAGATCCATTGCTCACTACGCAAACGTTTAACCTTTTCTCCGATCTCTATTTTCGAGTCTTTTATGATGCGAAATGCTGCCGATATGCAGTGAACACATAGACAAATCGGAATACCTCGTCTTCTTTTCAACTCGCCATTTCGGTGTTTTAGTTTCTCTTGGACCCAATTTGGAACCGACCATTCACGGTAAGTAGTGCGGTCTCCCCTCACTGCTGCACCGCACTTTTCCAGCTTCTGGAGACGGTTATTTAGGCATTGGTCACTGATCCCGAGCGAGCGAGCAATCTGCGCAGGCCGGCGTTCTCCAATGATTTGTTTGAGCACTGGCAAGTAGGTAAAACTAAATACGAAATCTTGTATGTGGCGAACTTCGTTTACTTCTAAACCAGATTCTGGGATACTGTCATTATACGCCATCGTTTCACCTGAGTTGAGGTCTATTTGCCCTGCGTTTGATAAATTAAGGCGACTCTTGATTGCCTTCCGTTTTTGGTTCGAGTTGGGTACCATTTCTCTTTACAGTTTCTTGTCCACTAAGAGAAAAAAACTGTGAGAGTGGCATTTTGGTTCTTTTGCAGTAATCCTTGAATTGCTGTAAAAGTTCTCTATGTATCGTGATTGTTACTGGATCGTATTCACGCATTGTTCTTCCTCCATTTTTTTCATGAACTCTTTGTCGGCCAATGCCATCAAGTAAGGCTTGCCAACCATTTTTTCGAAATCTCCCTTTGTTAATATCGGTCGTTTGCAGTTAGTACAGATATGCATTCGATTTGCCTCCTATTAGTATACGTCTTCGGTCTATTTTTCGGCTGTCCTCACTATGATAGATAAATACGGATTGAGTGCATATCTATCATGGCTGAAGAGGACTGGAGAAAGAGGTCGCGAAATACGGAAGTAAGGGGGAAAGGCCAATTGCTGACTTCCAGACAGCGTAATTTTATTACGGGGGCGATGAAACGTCACCACGATGGTTTCGACCAGGTCAAGCAGCAGGTTCGACGAATTTACGAGAATGAGTTTCCTGATATTTTTGCTCGGTTTTTGGAAGATTCTTGGTTACTGAATGACCTGTATGTGAATCAGTATGAAAAGGGCAACTCCAAGAAGGATAGAATCGACGATGCTGTACTTGCGGCAACAATAAAATTTGCAAAAGAATCAAGGGCCCTAAACCCCACAGACCTGCCCGTTGTAAAAAGGTCTGCTGAGGCAACGACAAAATTTGATAGAGGCTACCCTTCGCTATTGAGAGTTCAAGCGCATGCGGAGGCAGAGTTTGATAGAGAAGTAGAGAAAAAACTACAATTTAAGAGGTTTCGAAAGGCAAAAGAAGCATTACTCCTTCTGGAAAAGGTTACAAGCAAACGTCGTCAACTTGGGTTGAGCATATTAATTACGAATCAACGACGATCTGGAAAAGAGGGCATTCCAATTGAATTTAGCATCAATCCACGCATTCTAAACATTTTGAAAAAAGACGGGTTGATTGGTGGTGAGATAAACTATGAGTTTGAACTTCTTATCACACAACGCGGAGCGGATCTTGCAAACCGTTTGAGATTTCTTGACAGAAACTGATCCTTTCCCCCATCTTACACCATCTTTTGGCGGGGTTTTGGTTTCCCCCCACATTACCTCACCTTTTTTTGATGAAAAGGTAAATGGTGGTAGTATAACCGGAAACATCCGTGACGGTAAAATGGCAGTTTGAGACTCTTATTTTTTCCAAACTTCGGCTTTTGACGTTTGAATTTTCATTTTGTGGAATAGTTTTTTGGTGGGAGGAACAAGGTCGTATTCAGGAAGTTTGTGCTCAGGAGCCCACTCCACTTTTTCAATTCCTTCCCCCGCGACAAGTTCTCCCGATACATACTCACAGAGACAGTCCAGATAGATGTAGAAAGCTAATTTTCCCTCGTGGTCTTTTTTCGTTTCAGTGTCCCAACCGATCTGTTCAATCATTCGAATGTCAATCCCAGCCTGTTCTTTCACAACCCTTTTCAGCACCTTTTCGGGGTCACGGTCTTCCGCGTTTATTTCTCCTCCAAATAGATACCATGTTTGAGGGTAGGGTGGAGAGCCATCCGGTTTTTTGCGTAGGAGGAAAGAGTCTTCTTTCCGAACTACGGCGATTGCCAAAACAATGGTCTTCATACTGCATATGGATAGACAATCAATAAATAGCCAATACGCATTATAGATAGTATCCAAAGGTTTGAACCAGTAAGCATGTTGCACTGGGCGGTTAAGACCTCCCCCGAGGCATTAGAGATGGCAGTAAAGTGCCCCCGTAAAGAATAAAACCAACCGAACGGGGAGTGCCTATATGCCGCCAGAAGTCACGAGTTTTCACAATTACGAAAAACGCTACGAGTTAATCTTAACCCGAATTTTTCCAGAAAAATATCCGCGCGATTTTGAAAAGAAGCACGGGAAGCAAGGTAAACCCTATGTCATCAGCGAACCGAATAGACAGGTGATTGAACGCTATCGAATTCACTTGGAAAATGAGGGAGGCATCAGCCTTGCCCGTCGAATCCGCGTATTATTCACGATGGCTAATCTGGCTGAAATGATCGGGAAAGACTTTGAGTCCGCAACGCGCGAAGATATTGAACATCTTGTTTCCCAAATTGTGAACCGAAAAGGGTGGGGAGAAACCACCAGAACCATGCACAAACGCATGCTCAAGGCATTCTACAAATGGTTACTTGGCGATAACGACTTTTTTCCACCCCAAGTCCGATGGATTAAATGCATCCGAAGCGGAAACTCCCACAAATTGCCCGAAGAGATGCTATCTGAAGATGAAATCACTAAAATCATTCAAGTAGCAGATCACCCCATGAAAAAAGCACTCATTTCTATTTTGTGGGAGACGGGCGCGCGCATCGGCGAACTTGGTAATGCAAAAATTAAATCCATTCAATTTGATGGAACCGAAGCCACAGCCATGCTCGATGGGAAAACGGGAATGAGGCAAGTCCTTCTGGTATCAAGCGTTCCATTTCTACGCGCATGGTTAGAAATTCACCCTCTACGCGATGACAAGAACGCTCCTCTATTTGTGATCGTTTCACCCGTGCATCGCGGAAAAAGGCTTTCCTATGCCTCCATCCGAAAAGTCTTGGATGAAACAACAACGAAGGCCGGTATCAACAAACCCTATAATCCGCACCACTGGAGGCACTCTCGTGCTACCTACTTAGCAGGGCGATTGACGGAGGCTCAATTGTGTAAAGTAATGGGCTGGCAAATCGGTAGCGAAATGCCCGCTACCTATATTCACCTTTCTGGACGTGATGTACACGATGCAGTGCGGAAAATATACGGGTTGGGGAAGAAAGAAAAGGATGAAGAAAGCACCCTAAAGCCACGATTGTGCAACATCTGTGATGAACTAAACGAATTCACGAATCTTCTATGCAAAAAATGCAACAACCCGCTTACATTGGAAGCGCGGTTGGAATACAAGGACAAACTGTCGCAGATGCAGGAAGAAAATATTCAAGTTCGAAATGTTCTGAGCACGCTCGTAGATGCGATGAAAAAACTCAATGCGCGGGTTGAAACACTTTCACCTGACCAAGCGAGGGAAATTTTGGAAAAGGTGCATGCAAAATAGGTCCTCAATTTTTAGCAAACTACTGGAATACACTAAGTAATTCGTGTAAATCTTTTTTCAATTCCTCATCGTTTATTGTATCAATTTTGAGGAGTAATCTATTTGCTTTTTCTTTCCATGAGCTATCGTAATAGCAGTACTTTTTGCTCAAAATAGTAATTGCCCAATCGACAAAATCCTCTCTTTGCTTTTGAAAATATTCTTTTTTGAAACCACCTAATTTTTTAGGACTCGTAACTATTTGGCAAAATTCCTTTTCAATTTCCTCGCATAGAACGCTCTTTTCAGGGAGAATATTTGAAAGTGGCAATAATAATGCATTGTCCTCTCGAAGCGAATATGGAATTATCGTTATTTTTTTTTCCTTGACTATCTTAGTGACGCTTGGGAGCTTCATTATCCTATCAATAATTTTATCCTTTGCGCGGCATTTTTGATCTTGGCTGAATAAAAGGTACCAAAGAAGAGCATCGTTCCCTTGGCCTTTGCTCGTTTTCGTGTATAGTTCTTCATTCATTTTTTCTAATTTTTGGCCCAATTTAATAAAATTAAACTCGAGATACCAATATCGAAAAATCAGGTTTTCCATTGGGGTGTTGCTATGCTGAATTCCTCTCATTTCATATTTGTTTTCAAATCTTTTTTCTATCGCATTAAAGTCAAGCGCATATCTTCGCCGTTCATTTTTTACAAACGCGATTCCGATACTTTTGCTCATTTCGTTTAATCTCTTCATTTTTTTCTTGACGTTTGGTGTTGCAATGCGGAATCCGAAAGGACATTTCGCAATCTCCACTCCAAGCATGGGAAAGAAGTAGATTGCACAAAAAAACTTCAGAAGAGAAAGAGTTTTTTCTCCGTTTTGAATAGCCTCCCAATCTTTTTTCCGCATTTTGCTTGAATCAAAAAGAAGTTTTTGGATGAACGCTTTTTCGTTCGGCATCTGCACTTCGTTTTCCATAAAACCACAAATATTATCACTTTTCTATCTAAACTAATAATATTCGAACATATATTTATGGTATATGCCTGCCCGCTGAGGAAAATTGGGTAGGACGAGGTGAATCAGATGGAAAAAGTAACACTTTCCCTTCCTCGTAAGGTCGTGGATGAAGCCAGGAGTTTCAGCCAAGAAAGCGGCAGGACTCTATCAGGCTTCTTTCGTATTTGCGTCGAACGAGAGCTTCGAAAGCAACGCGAGGTAGAGGGGCATGAATAATATGCAAGGCTTTTCGCCGCCAAAAGAATACGTTACCCTATTGAGGTCGGCAACTTTGGCGGGATATAATCCAACAGAGAAAGAAAAAGAATGGCTGGTTGTACCCAGCCAAAATGGAGCTGATGATAATGGAAAGAATGATTCAAAATAAAAAGAACACGGGGGCACTCTCCAATAGTGTGCTTCCAGGGACAACGCCGCAACGCTTTGAGGTTTTTAACACATTGAAAGTAGTGCGTTCGCTATATTTCAAGGACAGGAAGCACTTTATCGTTAGAATTCCCGCAATTTTTGTAAACGGGTTTGCTTCATGCAACTCCGTTTCCATTTCCCCTGCAACATCAAGTGGGGAAGCATACGTAATTATCGGATTGACTGACACCGCTCGCAAGAACATGGATGGTGTATGACATGACACCGCCGATTGTTCCAAATGAAAATCCGAAGGATTGGCTTTCTAACCCCAAGAATGATCCGTTGGAGTTTTTGATGCGTGTTGCGGCCTCCACGCACGTTTCCGATGAGCCTGTACTTTTATCCCATATCGTTGCTGCACATTCGATTGGTTTGCCAGAGAAAAAGCAGTTATCCATACAAGACGTTGGCGAAAGCGGAAAAGGAAAATCGCACAGCGCGCAAACGGTGTTTGATCTCTTTCCAGAAAGGCACGCTCTCGTTCTAAATTCGGAATCAGAAAAATGGCTATTCTACGAAAACAAAAATGATCCACGACCAATGATTCTGTTTTGCCCTGAAGCGAATTTGGATATGAATGATATAAAACGCTTGGGGATGTATCGAAATATTATCGACGGAAACGGTGCAAGCCACAAAACCTTAGAGCGGAATAAACAAGGGATTTTTGTGCCGGTTTCGTTACCTCTTCCAAAAAGATGCTCGCTGTGGCTTGGTAACGTTTCACTGCTTCGAGATGAGGGAGGACAGCTTCCTAATCGTCTACTGATTGTAAACCCTGATGAGAGTCGTGAACAGGACGATCGCGTTCATGCCCACCAAGTTGAAACAATGTGGAATAGAAAAAGTGTTGGAAATCCAAAATTGACGGAATACTGTCGTGCAATAAACCAAATGATAATCGATGAAGGATCTTGTGCGGTGCTGATTCCTTTCGCTAAGTGGCTTACCTACCGCGACAAAAGTAATCGGCGCGATTTCTCCAAGCTTACGAGCATAATTTGGACGATTACTCGTATTCGTTGCAACTCGCGAAACTCATTGATGGTTTTTGAGGGGGATGTTCCTGTCAAACATTTAATTGCCGAACCGGCGGATGTTGCATTAGGTGTTTGGCTCTTCCAACAGCTACGTCCGACTACAAAAAACCAAGTTCCTGCAAGGGCACTTGAGGTCCTGGAATTAGTCCCTATTGGTGAGGCTACTGCTATTTCAAAATCTGAGGTAAGCGATCTGTTGAAACTATCGCCCGATTATGCATATCGTTTACTTTGTAGTTTGGAACGAGCTGGGTTGATTGAGGGTAGCACAAATGGTCGTAAATCGGTTTTTTGGAGACTTGCGAACTCGGAGTCATCTCGGATAACTTCGGAAATCCGAATTGAATGGGAGCAAATCACTTCGGAAAGCCTCATCGCCGCATTTCGAGATCTCTCGGTTGATTGGAATGAAACATCGGAAAAAACTTTCACGGATTACTGTAATGCGTATGCTAACATGCCGAAAAGTCTTCCAAGTTGGCTTGAAGCCCTTCTATTGGCAAATAACTCAGGTAAAATAAGTTTGAAGTCGGATTCCAAGCAAAATCCGAGTTTGTCCGAAGACCTGTCGAAAGCGGGCGGAATTCACATGTTTAACTTGTAGGGGTGGTGGTATGGAATGTGAGTATGTTAAGGAAGGTGGAGAAAGATGCCAAGCCATGGCAGTAAATGGAGATACATGTTGCTTTGCGCACTCCGCGCTTCCTGATATCGTTGAGAAGAGAATAATGGCACGAGCAGAGGGGGGTAGGAATGGCCGAAAAATGATGTTGGAACCAGCCGAGGTTTCGGTAGCCATCAAGAGTGTAATGGATGTAGTAACTTTATTGGAACAAACAGTCAACGATGTCCGCCAAAATCGCGTTACTACTAATCAGGCGAACTGTATTGGGTTCCTTTGTGGGATTGCCATGAAGGCCATGGAAAAACTGCCTCCAGCAGATGATGAAAATCGAGTTACGATTGAGGATATCATCAAGCGAATGCGGGTGCCTGGAGAGGAAACCAATCAAATATAATTCAACTTATTTCACTCTATGCCAATTGTGCATATGAATATTACCTTCAGGACAACCTCTGCTTTCTGGTGGTGACGAGATATTTTCACGAGTAACCATCGCGTTGCACCTACTACATTCAAATTTATACTCCATAAGCAATCCTCCTTTTGCACCTGAAAATCATTCGAACTGTATTGTTCCGTTTTCGGCTATTCTTGCGATTTGCCATTCGTATTTTTTTTCTTTAACCACTTGATGTAGTTGTTCCCGTTGGGTATTGAGTTGTGGGTTTTTCAGACTTTTTGATAACAGTAAAATTTCATCCACAGTCCCGTTTTTGGTCATGCCGTCAAAGACCACAAAGTCGATTGGATTCAATATGGATTTCACATCATATGGATTTATTTTCAATTCTTTTAGAATTGGCGAGATCGCTTTTCCAACCACTTGTTCAGCTTCCGATCGCCCTTTTTCGATTTGGGTTTTTCGAATGTTTTCCTCTTTTTCATCAAACGATTCTACATTTTTTTCCAACACATTCACTTGTTTTTCGTAATCATCCAACCATGTTTTAGGTGTCGGGGTCTTCGTGAATATTCGAAGGTCGGACACTCTGACTATTTCGTCACAGCATGGACAAAGGCAAAGTATTTTTCTAAACTCTTGGTATTCTTCTCCGAATCCTTTCATTTTACCACCTTGAAGGATACTTTTTTGTCGTTTACTGCGTCTTTGACGGCTTTTTGATGCGCATTCAATCGTGCATTCCCCGTTTTTACCTCAATGAAACTCATGGATTCTATTTTGCTATTGCAACAACCGTTGAAGGTAATCATATCAATGGGTTCGCCTAAAAACCGACAATCGGGTAGTGCCCATTTGAAATCTTTTAAGATCGGGAAGAAGACTTCCATTTTTTGTCCAATATTGACCGCTTTTGCAGTGATTTCAGATTTTTTAGTGTCTTCCAATGATTTTCTTCTTTTTTCAAAATCTTTTTTCTGTTGCTCAAAATCGTTCAGCAAGCGTGTCCGAACACCTAACGCTTCGGGAGGAAAAGACTTCGTTCCGTCAAACAAAAATGCTTCGCCCAGCTTAAAACTTTCATTGCATGATGGACATTCCGCGTAAAGCTTTGAACCTTTCAACTCCAGAATCGTTTCTTTGGTACCAGCCATTTTCACTCACCAGTTCACTTTAGTCCTTAAAAAAGTCCGTAACGTTCCCAAAAGAATTATCATCAGAATTTTTCAAATTTTCATAAACCTCTGTGTATGCACCATAGAACGTGATTTCGTTATTCTCTTTTCCTTTCCCGGTGCTAATACAAGTTGAAACTTTTTCTCCAGTGTTTTTGTTGATGATATCCATGTCAATTCGCGTCACATTGTACCCAATCGTGCTGTTCCATAAAGGGTGATTCGATCGGTCTATTGCAGGTCCTTCCTGTTCCGGGTTTAATTCTTTGAGTGAAGCATTCCATTCGTCCAGTGCTTCTTGATCAAACATTAGAATCGAAACGACTCTACACCCAAAAAGTGGGCCAAGAATAGTGAAGTTATCAAAGGATCCTCCAGTAGGCTCTCCGACTGGCAATTCATTCCTTAGCGTTACTGTGGCTGTTTTTGTCAGCAAATTTTTGGTAATTGTTCCTGTCATATTTTCATCTTTATATTCAACTGTTTCAAAGGTGGGTGTTTCTGTAGTTGTTAAAGTCCCGCCTTCTTTAGTTTCTTCAACAGTAACTTTGGACTCGGTTGATGGACTAACGCATCCACCAATTACCACAAAAACAGCTATTAAAAATAAAGCAATTTTATTTTTGGTAATTTCAGTTGTCATTTTGTCGCCTCGTTTTATTGTTCCCTGTACTTTCGGAATTTTGCCTCTATTTGGTCCCCAGATGCACGCGCAACTCCAACCAATTCAACTTTATTGTACGCGCTTAAATCATGTGTTCCCGTGTAAACTATTGCACCATTATAGTACACTTCATACCCGGAAACTATTTTTTGAATTTTGTAAGTATCGAAGTTCGACGAAGGGAGGTCTGAAGAAACGTACACGAACTGATCAGCACCATTTACTCGTTCGACTATGAACACATTCGTGTTGTATTGTGGGTCGGTGATGTCGCGGTGTTTTTCTATGATGAGCGCGTTTTGACTATCTTTTGTGATCCATATGCTTGCGCTGGATGCGCTTGCAGGTAAATCAATCAATGCGATATCAACCTGCGCTGAATTGTGGGTTAATCTTTTGATAATTCTACCTTCACTGTTCCAATAACTGTTGGTTGCAGTTCCCGCAATCGTTACGATTTGATTGGTGTGAGAAACCGTTACTCCGTTCATTTGGCTTTGATTCCAACAGGATCCACTCCAAAAAAAGTTTTGCGATTGACACAAATGAGTGGCTGTAGCTGGTACAAATTGCGCGGAAACACTTTGAAGGGAAATAATCAAAACTGAGGCAAGCAATAATGATAGAATGAACGAACGATATTTTCCGTAATTTTGTTCAGTCATATTATGGGCCTCCTCTACTGGCAGAATAACTAAAGCAATAATTTAATGCACCCGTAGTTGCATTACAATATAACAAAACTACCAAAAAAAGAAATAGGCCGAAAAGCACAATTAGCCACCCTTTCTGTTTAGTGGTAAACGGTTTTCCTGTAAATGGATTTGGAAAAAGAGCATCGAAATTGTTATTTCTGACTGGTCTTTCCATCGTCATGCCCTATTTTGAGCGTCAATATTTAATAAGGCAGGTGGTGCTATACATCATTATGATATATAGTTAGGAGATATCAACTATGCGTGGCGAACAAATTCCGAAAAAAATAATCGAGTTCCTTGAGAAGTGTGAATGGCCCTCTACAACCGAGGACATTGCAGATGGGGTTGGAGTTACATGGCAGACGGCCCAAATTCACTTGTTTAAATTACAGGCGGAAGGAAAAATCCGTTACCAAAAGGTGGGCCGCCAGAACCAATGGTGGATAAACTCAAGTATTGAAAGAAATTTCAAAAAATAGGTGAGTTGTGATGGAAAAACTGCCTAAAACAAAATTCGTGGATTTTGAACAATGGGTTGGCGGTTATCGGATGGCATATAAGGAAATTCAAACCACTTTGTTAAATAAAAAGAGAAAAGGACGGGATAAATTTACTGCAGGTTATAACGAGACAATAGATTCGCTTCTCTTTTTGGTAGAATTTTTCCCAGGACGTCTTTTGGAGTCAAGAAAACGGTATAAAATATTCGAAAGAGAAACGTTTTTGGGTAAAAAACAATTTGAATTTTTGAAACAGAATCTGCTCTGGGATCGGCCGTTGAGTGAACTTTTTCTTTTTGGTTTTCCAATGGAGGTTTGTGTAGTTGCAAGAGTAATTTTGGAGGATACGCTCAAAGAGGAATTTTCAAAGGATAAGAGCAAAAAGTTAGAACAGATTATTGATCTGAATTTGAGTGGCGTGGATAAAAGATTGGCGCACAAAATCCGTAAGAATGGAAATTGGTACAGCCATAGCATACGATCGGCATCAGGACCCGATATCCGAATCATGGAAAATAAAAAAGCAGACAAGATGGCGATCGAATCGGCACGATTGTTGAACAGGCTACTTTTGAAATGGGAAATAAAAAGACCAATTGCATAAACAACTTTGAAATTTACTCATATTTAAAAAGAAAGAGAACTTTTATCGGGCGTGAATGACATATTTGGTTTTCCTGTGAAAGCGACGAGGCGTAGGTCTGACAACAACGTATTTAGCACTCCATTTAATGCCACCAAGATTAGGCCAATAAAGTTAGGCGGTTTTGCTTCTGGTTCGAATTACTATGGTGGTGGGAAAAAACCAAAAAGAACCCTTGGAATTAGAGATAAAGAAATTCTTTATGATAGAGCAAAACACCGATGTGAATCGTGTGGCAAGAAAATTGAGTTTTCAGAAATGCAAGCTGGACACAACAAAGCCAGCTCAAAAGGTGGAACAATTACCGTGAAAACTGCGAAGTGTTTATGTTACGCGTGCAATAAAAAACAAGGTACTGACTCATGGTCTACATTTATGAGAAAAAAAGGAACACCAATTGCAAAACCTAAATCACGTCGTAAGAAAAGCATTAGAAAAAGTAAACCTAAAAACTATGAAAGTAACACTATATTTGGAAACTCCAATCTCTCTGGTATATTTCGGTAAATGACTTGCCAAATGAATCATTGTGTAGTTTCACTAATATGTTTTTGGAATTTTTTGTAGGTTTGCTTTGCAACTTCTTCTATTATTAGCTTCGAAATTAATGAAAACGATACCAGCTCAATTGTGATATCTTCAGCAGGTCGCTCGCTGGATAAATCGCTTGGATTTTCTCTCAAATGGAAGGATAAACCCGATCCATCTTTGCGCAAAAATATTTTGCTAATTTTCTCCCATTCTCTAATGAATTCTTCCTCTGAAATTATGGTAAACGCGTCGTCAAGGACTTTTTTATACGGGTCAGAATATCCTCCGAGTTGTATAGATAATGTAAATATTGGGACGTTCCTATGTGTCGAAGTATTTCGATATTCGTTAAATATTTTGTACCATTGTAGTGCTTTGATTCCACCAAAATATTGACCAACGATATCTTTTTTCCGTGATGCCACGTCAAAATCAATTTTTCTTTCCTCCTCAGGGTATTCAAAAAGGATTTTTGCTTCTTGGGAAAGTTTATCGAGAACACATTTGCCGGAATAGAGGATCGCGTCGAATTCGCACCTTACTCTATTCTGTCCTTCTGCGCTTCCAGCATTTGTTTCTGTGAATATCCTTTGCAGGTTTGATAAATGGTGTCCAATAGCAAATAATTTTAGTTCGGTTCCGAGATGCATGTAATTGAGCCTATACAAACCATCTGTTGGGTCAATTTCGCCGAGATTCTTTTCAATATTTTTTATGAATTCGTGATAGTCTCCACCCGAATATTTTTGCATCGTTTTTCTTTCCATTACAAAAACATCCTTGGAAACCTTTATTTACTCCTACATACTATGCGGTATTGTTCCTTACAAAAGGCAGTTTACCGCTATCTCTAGTTCGCCCCCGAGGCATTAGAGATGACAGCAACATGCTATTCCTTTCCAAGCAACCATTTCCAGAGCGGGATAAATTTGATGGTTCCTTTTGTTCCAAACCATTCTTTTTCTTCTATTTTTTCCCGTTCGGCGTTCAATAGGGTCAAGTTTTTGCATTTCAATTCTTTTCCTGCCTTGAGGAGTGCCCTTATTTCGCGTTCTTCCGTTTTAACGTTTTCCAGCGAATAGCACACTTGGATTAGTTCAACCACTTTACTGTCTTTTTTCAGGACAAAATCTACTTCCTCCTGCTGGTTGTTTTTCCAATAGTATGTTTGAGTACCGCTTCGCTGCGCCGTTTTTTTCAGTTCGGATGCCACCAAATTTTCGTATAGCTTTCCTATGTTCTGGCTCGCTGCAAAGGCTTTTGCTTTAATGATTCCATTGTCGACGCAGTACACTTTCCTCGCTTCAATTTCCTGCTCTTTTATCTTATACGAGAATTTTTTTATCGAAAAGAAAAGCATGGTTTCTTCGAGTATGTTGTAATATTTTTTGACCGTTTCAATGCTTTTAACTCCGAGCGATTTTCCAATCTGATTGTAGGAAAGCTGTGTTGCCGCATTTGAAATGATGAACTCGGCGATGGCTTCTATTTCGTTCGCTTTTCTTATTTTGTGTCTTTTTATCACATCTTTGTAGAGAGTGGCTTGGAAGAGCGTTTTTATATATTCTGAAATATCCAGATTTTTAACGCGGGGCTCCGGATACCCTCCATTGCGAAGATATATTTCGAACTCCTTCTTTATTTCAGCGGTTGTTTTCTCGTTTGGGTCTCCAATAAGTTCCTTAAATGAGAGTGGGTATATCTGCGTTTCAAAATGCCTTCCAGTGAGATGCGTAGCCAGTTCTCCACTAAGCAAATTAGAGTTGCTTCCGGTAAGCAGGATGTTTTTTCCCTGCCTTTGCAGACGATTAACAAATAATTCCCACCTGTCGAGGTTTTGGATCTCATCAAAGAAAATGGTTTTTGGATTGGAATAAATATCATCAATCGAGGAAACTATTTCATCATAATTTGTAGTTCGCGCCAACTCTTCATCGTCGAAATTCGCATACCCCATGTTTTCTTTTATCGAATGGATTATGAAAAAAGATTTGCCTGCCCGCCGCGGCCCGGTGATTACTTTTATGATATCCGAATCGAGGCCCTTGATTTCCGTATGGCGTACAATGTAATTTTCCTTCTTCTTGGCCTCTATTTCGGCTTTTTGGCGCAGCAAGATGTCCCGCATCATACAAGTAAACTATTATACTGGATAAAAGTATATAAAGTTATCCAATAGGTTGAATTTAATGGATGGCTACCAACCGCTTGCTTGATAGGTGGTCTATTTCGATTGGACACATTGGAGTTATTTCGATGATATTCGAAAGCAATATAAACACTTATAAGATATTATTGCTATGAAGAAATCCGAATGGGTGTTCTATTCCCTATTTCAAGGAGCTAAAACCCAAATGGAAATAGCCCAAAAATGGAGAATTTCTTTAAGTACGGTGAATCATGCGTTGGGTCCCCTTGCTCGGTTAGGTGCTATCGAAAAAAGGAAATTCGGTTTTCGCATAATAGACCGGGAAAAGGCCCTTATTTTTTGGGCTAATGCGCGGAATCTGGCTAAGGACATCATTTATCGAACCCGTGTAAGCAGCATCCGCGATATCGAAAAAATGATGTCGGCAAAAGCCATCTTCACCGCTTTTAGCGGATACAAATTTCGATTCGATGATGTGCCGGCTGATTATAGTGAAATATATGTGTATGCCGATGAGGAAACCCTTTCTGAAATCAAAAAAAGATTTCCGCCTTATGATGGGCCTGCTAATCTTATTGTTTTGGCAAAGCCACCCGTTCTCGAATCCATTAAAATTGTGCCAAATGAACTATTGTTTGTGGATTTGTGGAATCTGAAAGAATGGTATGCCAAGGAATTCATTCAAGCATTGCGGCGTCGAATGGGGTTGGAATAATGCGAACCACTGAATTCTGGCACGAAAGTCTGACGGAAAAAAGCTGGAAGAAGCTGCAGGAGCTTTCCAAGGAGATAAATCTGACTGTTATCGGCGGGTGGAGCGTTTGGTTATGGACAAAACAACACAAGAGTAAAGACATCGACATCCTTGTTGACTTTGAAACGCTTTCCTTTCTAAAGGAAAAATATCCGTTGGAAAAAAACGATCGATTAAAAAAATATGAAATAAAACTATCGGAATTCGATATTGACATTTATACTCCATATTATTCGACTCTGGCCATCCCCATCGAGGACCTCTTGAAAGAAACAATTCAAATCGAAGGGATAAAAACCATTCGCAGCGAAATGCTGTTAATCCTAAAACAGGGGGCGGAAATAGACCGAAGGGAATCTATTAAGGGACAAAAAGACACGATTGACATTTTGACATTACTGGTATACGCCCCAATTGACCTAAAAAAATATCGGGGGCTGCTTGAAAAATACCGGAAAAAAAATTACCTGCACGAGCTACTAACGGAAATAACCCAATTCAACCCCATTGATTCCAAACGCTATCTTGGGATAAACTACTCTGAGTGGGCCAAAAAGAAAAAGGAGCTTATCGAAAAAATAAAAAAGGTGCAATGAAAAATTCAAAAAAAAAGAAAAGAGAATGAGGTGAAACGAATGGGAACCACGACTATTTTTCTAAGACACAATGATTTTGGCGCGCGGTTAAATTCCATGACCAAAAAGGATCTCCAAAAAATGGATGATCTTTCCTCTTATCGTGAGGATAAGAACTATCGCGGGTGGAGCACGCCAATGGAACTGCACAATGGAAATATTTATGTGCTTATTTTCTGGAAAGGCAGACTGATGCGGATGGAGGAAGCGCCTGAAACACTTTCGAGAAAATACTATCACAGATATTCGGGAAAAACACTTAATATTTACGAATGGACCCTTCTCAAACGGATGATTCTAAAGGATGTGGAAGAGTTGGATAAAAAATTCAAACGCCTAACCCGAAAGAAAAATGCCCCTGTTGGGAGCAGCATTGGAGCAAAATGATGAGGCTGGCGAATATCACGTCGGATTCATAACTCGCGGTCGGACGTTCGAGATCCATCCGTGACATATTGCGCGGGAGTAAAAGTGCACCCCGATGGTTCTTCTTTATTCGTGAATAATACTTTCAACTGTTTGAATGGTTTGACTGAATTTGGTTGCGTTAAGAATCCCGATTTTCTTTTGGGCTAACCGCTGATCTATTTTGAGGATATTTTCAGCTTTGATATAACACGAGTGCAAGAGTTTTCCCCCTTCAACATCGTTCATCAAAACAGGTATTGTGTATTTTCCTTTTGACAGTTGGCTGGTTATTCCAATGACAATAGCATCTTCAGATTCCTCGTTGAATGCATTATGACTGACGACCACGACTGGCCGAACCTTCTTTCCAGACTGGTCTGAAAAAGGGAAAGGGACCAACCAAATCTCTCGCTGCGAAATCATAGATATTGGCTCCAGATTTCGTCATCTTTCTTATTGTCCCATATTTTTTGCATGGACTTTTCGGCAAGTGCCAACCATCCCGCTTTTTCCTTTTCGATTTCTCCCATGTCCCGCATCAATAGGTTGCGGATGTACTCCGACTTGGAAGGGTAGTTTTTTTTCTGAACAAATTTATCCAGTTTGATGGCTTCTTCTTCAGGGAGCTTGATCGTTATCGTTTTCATAGTAATCTAATGGGATTACTTTCTTAATAACCCTTTTGGGGCCGGGGCGCCGGATTCTATCGCCCGGAGGCCGCGTGTCCAAATGGTATCCTGTTGTTTTTTTGGTCGAGTTTTTTTTCTAAAAAGGCCGATTCCAAGCCTCCACCGAGGCATATCTATTTCTTAATTTGTTTTTTGTCGCGGAGGACGAACACGATGATCGTGGATGACAGCACGGAGAAGATGATGACGGAAAAAACAATCTGAACCATCTCGTGTCCTAAAGGGATGCCCGAGGAAAGGGCGAAGACGGAAAGCACCGCGGCGGAAAGGCCGCGGGGAACCATCCAATACATGAGGGTGCGTTCCTTGTCCGTGGCGGAGAATAAGTTATACCGCATGAGTGCGTTGACGTAAAAATAACGAAGGAGGACGATGGTTCCCGTGATGAGGAGGCCGATGAGCATGTAATTGACTTCGGGAATTCCCACCACGATACCCAAAAAGACGAAGAAGAATACGCGGATGAGAAAGGCAAACAACGCGTGGGTTTTACTCACATCTTCGTCAAAGCGTTCAAATTCTCCATCGGGAAAAATTGCTTTGTAAATCGTGCGCGCATTCGCCAGCATGACTCCCGCGGCAAACACTGCAATGGCACCGCTGGAACCAATGGTTTCACTGAATGCAAACAAAAGAAACAGCGCTCCTAAGGTGGCAGCGTACGAATAATCAAATTTTTTCAACTTTCCAATGAAGGGGCCCCACAACAAGCCAAAGATAATTCCAATGGAGAGCGCGGAAAATAATTCCAATGCCACTCCCTGCGAAATGGAAGTAAGTCCATCCAAGGCGAGCTGGCCCGTGGACAAATAATCAATGAGGAAGATGGCAATAACCATGGAGAATGTGTCGGAGATGGACTCGACGGAAAGCATGGTCTTGATTTTGTCGGAGAGAAAGGGAAGCGTGGTGATGACCGGAATGACCACGGAGCCGCTGATTCCAGCAAGGGCCATGGCAACCAGCAGGGAGAAAATAAAGGGGAAACCTAAGAGCGAAAGGAGAAGCGTAATTCCAATGAGCGCGGAAAGAAAACCCGCAATCATGAGAACAGTTCCGCGGAATCCTTCGGTGATGACGTACTTCAAATCCAAATGCAGACCGCCATCCGAAAGGACGCCAATCACGGCGATTGCACCGATGACTCCCGCGATGCTGGAAATGAAATCCTGTCCAATGAAATGAAGCGCGCCCAAAATCATCCCGAATAACAACAACCAGAGTGTGTTGGGGATGCTGGTGCGCTGAAACAAAACGTTTCCGAAGAAACCCATGAGGATGGTCAATCCAATCGCACCAATGGCTAGTTCCATGCGAGACTAATCGTTTACGTATTTTTAAATGACCGGGGTTCGAGAAGGAATCGGTAGCAAAAAAGATTTTGAGCGACCAATCCACTAATGGTCGGTGAACCCGCCATCCACGATGATGGTTTGACCCATGATATAAGAGGAAGCATCCGATGCCAAAAACGCGGCGGTTTCCGCAATCTCCACGGGCTTCCCCATCCTTCCTTCTGGGATGATGTGGACCATTCCTGCCGCCGCATCGGGAGACAAACCGGCTTTCACTCCGGGTGTACGGATGGCGCCGGGGGCGATGGCATTCACGTTAATGTTTTTGGCAATCAGTTCAAGTGCAAGCGCACGCGTGAAACCCATAATCCCCGCTTTCGTCGTGCAATAGTGTACGAGCCCGGGAAACCCCACGCTCACGCCGGCAATGGAAGCAATGTTGACTATTTTTCCGTATTTTTGCTTGGTCATGTACGGGAGCACGGCCTTCGTGGCGTTGAAAACCCCATTCAAATTGACGTCCATGACTTGGTCCCACTGCTTCCGAGTCATTTTCTCGAATGGAACAAAAGGGTAAATTCCCGCGTTGTTTACGAGGATGTCGATGCGGCCAAATTTTTTGATGGTTTGTGCCACGATTTTGGAACAATCCGCGACGTTGGATACGTCTCCTTGAATGTGCGTGTGGTTGGTTTTTGTTTTCTTGCGGGAACACACGACAACATGGGCGCCGTATTTGGCGAACGTGTCCGCAATGCTTTTACCAATTCCTTTGGAACCGCCGGTGACGATGGCCACTTTGCCTTTGAGAGAGATCATGATTCCATGCAGAAAGACCCCCTATAAATAGAGAATAGTATAACGATGGTTATTCGGAGGAATAAATCATGATTAACCCTATCATTGTATTTGAAACAAATTACGGGACATTCAAGGCTGAATTGTTCTCGGATAAAGCCCCGCTGACCGCAAAGAATTTTTTGGATTTAACGAACAAAGGATTCTACAACGGACTCAAGTTCCACCGCGTCATTGCGGAGTTCATGCTTCAAGGCGGCGACCCTTCTGGAAATGGAATGGGCGGACCCGGATATAAAATCCCCGATGAATTTGGTGCGGGACTCAAGCACAACACGCCCGGCATTTTATCGATGGCCAACTCGGGACCGAATACGGGAGGAAGTCAGTTTTTTGTCACCCTTGTTCCCACCCCGTGGCTGGACGGCAAGCATGCTATTTTTGGAAAAGTCGTTTCGGGAATGGATGTGGTGCAGAAAATTGGGCATGTGCAAACCGATGCGCGAGACGCGCCTGTGCAACCGGTGATTATGCAGAAAGTTTTTGTGGAGAAATAGTTTTTTAGTGAAATTCCATTTTTGCATTAACTTCGTTGAGTTTCTTTCCAATTGCGGAACGCGGATTGAGCCACTCAAAACGAATGTAAACATTCCAAAATGGATTTTCCACGTATTTTGAAAAAGCTATGCCGTGTTCCGAATGTACTCGATCAAGCATGCGGCGATACCGTACTCTCGCATCCGCCCACGAGGGCAAAACGACAACAGGAAAATGTCTTTTTAGGAAAGTTATTTCAGCAGTATTCCGTGTAAGAGAAGTAATACCCACAAACCCGCGTTTTCTAAACCATTGAATGGTATTTGGGTCAGACAACCAACGAAAATCCTTTACCATCTCACGGGCCTCTGCCATTGCTTCTTGGCGGTATGCTTCCTTTGACTTTCCAAGGGGGGACACTCCCTTTTGGAATGAAACAGAGAGAACTGTTTCATGCGGATAAAAAATACCCAAGTCACTTTTTTTTATTTTAACTGGTTCGAATGAAAATCTCGTCACTTTTCCGCGTAAGAAAAAAAATCCCGTTCGCCGTGTGGCCGAATCAAAATGTTCCTCTACTCCTTCAGGCAATCCACGCGTGCGAGAGTACAATCCGTCGCCATGATTCACCCACCCTTGCCCCTTCAATCCGGTGGAATTTGGTCTAGCGGAAATATTGCCTCGAACCCTTCGAGTTTTTGGTGTTGACTTTTTTCGACGAGGCATTCGTACCTCATTCTTTTAGGCTATTTATCTATTTGGTCTCTTTCATTCGGGAAAGAAGTCTTTCTTCCATAAAAGGAGAAAACCACTCGGACTTAGCCTGCTCCTTGAGGAGTTCCATACGGTAATCCGTGCAATGAGGAAACTGCTCATTAAACGATTCCTCAAACGATGCCAACGATTGGGGAGAGTGAAAAAAAGTGAAGGCAATCACGTTGTATTTCCCAACGGCTTGCACGAAACCATTGGAACATTTTTTTTCATGCAGCCACGTGCGAAGACGGCGAATTTCGTCCGCATCCGGAAAACTCATCCACCATGCCGCCAGAAACGTTCCGGGAATGGAATACGGGTTCACGCTCGCCGTGAATTTAATGATAATTTTCTGGTTGACTAAATCATTCAACGCCTTTTTGACGGTCGATTTATGCGTGTGCGTCTCCTCGGCAAGCTGGGTCACTGTTTTTCGAGCGTGCCGTGAAAGGAGGCCGAGCAATGCAGCATGGAACGGTACGAGCGTAAACGTTTGTTTTTTAGGCACCGAATAGTTATTTTTTCTGGAAAAAATCTCCACGTTTTTTTGAGAATAATCAACTGACATCGCAGAATATGCCTGCAAGCTCACTACTTCATAGTTCGAAACGCCCAAATTTTTTTTGATGAATGATAAAAATGACGAGAGGTCATTTTCCGTTTCGTAGATCACCCCAATCATCAGGTTGAACGGACGGAACGCGGTGTAAACGGAAAGTACTTGCGGGTGGTGGGCGAGCAACTCAGCGCATTCTTTTTGACGCGCAGGGGGGCCATTGACACTCAAACGGATGAGTACGCCGCGAAACCCGAGTTTGAAGATATCGACGTGAGTGAGGTACCCGTGAATGATTTTTTTTTCTTCCAAACGGCGAATGCGATACGTGACGCTGGCTTTAGAGATACGCAAGGTGTGCGCAATATCTGTATTTGAAATACGGCAATCTTTTTGGAGAGCACTCAATAATTTTTGGTCCGTGGCATCGCTTTCATACGGCTCGATTTGAGTTTGGCGCCAAGAAAGAGTGGAAGACATAACTGTTTCATGTGCGTGTTTAATCCAACTTTTCTCCGATCAATTCATAAATAATCCTCTTTAAACATCAAAAAAACGTATTTTGTTCAAAAAACTCGGAACAGGATTTAAGAATTAAAAAAGTACTATTCGATAACTGAACCAATTTCATGGTTTGAAAAATGGAGGAGAAAATATGAATTTGATAAAAGGAAATATTTCCCTGTTAATGGTGTTATTTGCGGCTGCCTTGGTGCTTGCACCATTGGTATTAGCAAATTTGGACCGAGTGAACCCGAGATATTCGGTGTGGGTGTCGGACAATAATCAATGGTATTACCCAACCTTAATTGGACAAGACATCAATACCACTCTCACGTGTATTGAACCGGATAGCGGATTCAATCCCTTGGTAAAAAGTGCTATGACCGTGACGTTTTCAGACAAAAATGGAACGGCAATTTACAACGATAACTGCCTAGATTCCAATACGCTGATAGAGTTTGCTTGCGGAGCTAATCTTAATTGGCCGGCTGTACAAACAACAAGTTCGTATGCCTATCAATTCAATTGCGCAGACATAAACAAAGTTTGCTCGGTTGGAAAGTGTGTGTAAGAAAATAAATTTCAAAGAGTGGGAGCAAAACTCCCCTCTTTACTATTTCGCGGCCGAGAGTACTGCCAGCCCATTGGGCTGGCTGGTGAACGGCCGCTCCTATCCTTCAAATAAGTCGTTCCAGTCGGATACCGCGCGGCCCGAAGGGCCCGCGGTCCATGCGTGGGGCCATAGGGGCGAAACTCCTATTGTCATTCGGCCTTTTTAGAAAAAAGGCCGGCGAAAAAGGTTGATACCTCGCCCTTTAGGGCGACTTGCGTCGCCCATTGTTTGGCGAGCGAGCACGCGAGCAAGTGACGTTCTTGCCCCAATGGATACCGCGGCCTTTAGGCCACGGAGGAAGTCATTGTTATAGCGTGCCGATAGTATTTTAGATGAAAAACGCTATTCGAATTATCAGAGGTGCTCGACTATGGGAAACTACACGATAGAATATGACAAGAGCAAGTGCATCGGCGCCGCCAACTGTGTGGCGATAGCTCCTGACACATGGGAGTTGGGAAAGGACGGGATTGCCATTGCCAAAATCACCCAATTCGAAGACAAGGATTTAGACAAAAACCGCGATGCGGCAATAGGGTGCCCCACGCACGCGATTGTGATTAAGGATGAAAAAGGAAACCAGCTGGTGTAACGTGTACGTGCTTGGCAATCCTCTCGTGGAAGAGGACGCGCTGCCGTTGCGCGTGCTCCCGCGCTTGCGTGAAACATTTCCTACATTGCACTTTATTGAAATCGACCCTACCGAAAATTTTCCAGAAGAAGAACATTTGATTATTATTGATACCATTCTAAACGCTCCGCGCGTGGTGGTGTGGACGGACGTGGACGCGATTCAATCCTCCCCCTCGTACTCGCTTCACGATTTTGATTTGGGAATGACACTAAAAATTATGCAAAAAATGGGCAAGCTGAAACGCGCAACTATTTTCGGCGTGCCGCCCGTGCAAAATGAAAATGAAAATCAACTTTTAGAGGAATTGAAACAAACTATGTCCAATTTACTTTCAGAAAGTGCGTCGCACAACTGATGCACGGGTCGTACGCACGTATGAGTTTCTCTATTTCATATTGAATCTGCTCTTTGGTGTGCGTCGCAAGCATCCGCTCCACGAGGAGCTTGATATCCTGCTCCATATTAATCTGGTTTTGTTGAGTTGGAACAATGATGTTTCCCTCGTTCACTATTCCATTGGCATCCATATCTACATGATAAAATAGCGTTCCACGCGGAGCCTCAATGACCCCCACGCCCTCGCAGGCTTTTTTCTGAAAAACCTGTTTGGATTCGGGTTTGAAATCATGCGATTCAATGATGTCCAATGAATGATCAATGCTGTGCAGAATTTCAATCCCCTGCGCCAAATTATTGTGAAAAATGTTTTTGGAAGGGAATGCGCGCAAATATTTCTTGGCATCCGCGCGAGTGTTTTTGTGCAAACCGCGCTTGTTCAAATTGATGCGCGCGAGGGCGCCGACCATGTACGTGTCTCCTTCAAATTTGTATCCCACAGATTGAGAGTAAGGCACCACATTCTGCTGCAAGTGCGAAAAATAATCCTTCTCTTTCACCACGTCTCCGTCGGAAGAAACGATATCTCCTTCCAAAAAATCAAAATTGTCCGCGACCAACGCAACAAAGTCGGTGGAGCGGGAATAATCTACGGGAGAATTGTAATATTCCTCCAACACTCCAAACAATTTTTCGCGCGCCAACTTCAAATCGGGAATGAGAGCTTTCAAATCCGCGTTGGTGGGAACTTGCGCATACCCTCCCACGCCGGGAAAGGGGGCGTGCACGGCACGACCTGCTACCACCGTGCTCAACTTGTTCCCCGCGCGTTTTATATCGAATGAATCGTGCAAATAATGGCTCTGCTCGGGAGTGAAATCCAACACGCTG
>CAYIIU010000008.1:0-45693 GCA_964363635.1 uncultured archaeon | reverse complement strand
CCTTTCATCCGCCGGTCCTCTACAGACCGGCGGTATTCCCGGTCGCCTTAGATAACATTCGGGCGGGAAACAATTTGAGAATAATAAGGAGTGTCTTTCACCGCAACTTCGCTTTTGTTAAGCGAATGAATAATCATCCCCCGATACCCAGTAACCATTCCGTGCTGGTCAAACGCAAATGCATTGGAAATAATGTGCGTGTTTTCATGCAACATTTTTTCCTTGAGCAAAAAACCCTCAATCAAATTGGTGACGGCGGCGTAAAAAATGAGCAAGGGAACATGCTGCGAGGAAAGAGTGTCCAAGAATGTACTCAAACCGTCGCGGGGCCCCATTTCTTGTTCTTGAATAATTTTCTCCACAATTTCACGGGACAAACCATACTTGCTCATGACTTTCACGTGCATCGACCACCACTCCACCATCCGCTTTTTCCGTTCCTCCAAAGAGAGGGACTGATCATTCTCCCACGGACGAAACGTATCCGCGAGACCATACGCTTCTGCCACATACCCATCGGACAAATAATGATATTTTCGAATCAACTCAATAAGTGAAAACCGTTTCTCTCCATTCCACACAGCTTTCGTGAGCGTCTTATCAAAATCCGCCACGACATGCAAATGCTTCGCACCGCCCGCTCTCAACAACGCTTTCTTTCGCTCAAACTCAGAAGGATTAGAGATGATAACGTCTTCCATCTTTTCACCTTTTCAAAAATGCTTGGAATACTGGATGCAGATTTGAAATCAAATTCGCATTCTCATATTCATGCGGATTAATCCACTTGTACTCATCATGATCGATGCTTAACCTGACTTGATCCGAATCTGCATCGCACACAAAAAAAATTCCCACGATCTGCCAAGGCTCCCCTTTCACCACTGGCCTCCATTCCCCCACATGAAAGGGTTTTCCAACTTTTACAAACAATCCCGTTTCCTCGTTCACTTCGCGCAGGAGACAATCATCCCATTTCTCCCCTAGTTCCATTCGACCACCCACCACATCAAATTTGTTAGGATTCGTGCCGACTGGATTCTTAGATGATTCCCGAATCACCAACACTTTACCCTTGTGCACAACCAATGCTTTCATCGCCACAAAGAGCTTCGGATCCATAACCCATACCTGTAGTCCAACCCTTAAAAACAGTCCCGTGCCACGTTCTAGTATGCAATCCCTTCCCCGCGCGTATGACTTCAAACTGCTGGAACAGCGCGCGCTCGAGAAATGGAAAAAGAATAAACTCGTCGAAAAGACCATCGAATACAACCCCACCAAGCCCATTTTTTCTTTTTTGGAAGGACCACCCACCGCGAATGCACCGCCGGCGTTGCACCACGTGGAGATGCGCGTGTTCAAAGATGTGGTTAACCGTTATCAGTTCATGCTAGGCAAGAGCGTTCCGCGAAAAGCAGGATGGGACACGCACGGTTTGCCAGTAGAGGTGCAAGTGGAAAAAAAATTAGGATTGAAAAACAAACGCGAGATTGAAAACTATGGAACGGAAAAATTTGTGGAAGAGTGTCGAAAAGACGTGAACACATTCATCTCTGAATGGGATGCCATGACGGAGCGTATGGCCTACTGGGTGGACTTGAAACACCCGTACGTGACGATGTCAAATGACTACATTGAGAGTGTATGGTGGTCGCTCGCACAGCTGTTCAACCGGGGATACTTGTACGAGGGACACAAAACCGTTCCATTTTGTCCACGGTGCCAAACCTCACTCTCAACCCATGAAGTAGCGTTAGGATACAAAACAGTGAAAGATACCACCGCAACCGTCAAATTCATCTGGAAAAAAAATCCCAAACGCGCCTTCCTCGCATGGACGACCACTCCATGGACGCTTCCCGGAAACATGGCCCTCGCGGTGAATAAGGATGTAGATTATGCGATTGTTGAACACGAAGGAAACGAATACGTTCTCGCACATGTTCTCGTAAACAAGCATTTTCCCGAAGGAGAAAAGGGAAAAGTGAAAATCAAAGAAATCATTTCAGGAAGCAAACTCGTGAACACGGAATATCTTCCGCCGTTTGACACGTATACAAAAGCAAACACGAAGCTCAATGGAAAATCATTCTATGTCATCGCGGGTGATTTTGTTACGGTGCAGGATGGAACGGGCATTGTGCACATCGCCCCCGGATTTGGAGAGGACGATTACGTCGCGGGAAAAGAAAACGGCCTCGCATTCGTACAACATGTTGGAGAAGATGGCTTATTCAAAGCGGAAATGGGGGAATGGGCGGGAAAAAATCACAAACTCTCTGAGAAAGAATTAATCAAATTCCTCGAAGACAAAAAGTTGATTTTCAAAACGGAAAAATACGAGCATGAATACCCGCACTGCTGGCGCTGCAACACGCCGTTGATGTATTATGCTATGAAATCATGGTTCATCAACGTCTCGCAGCATCGCGAGCTATTGAAAAAACTCAATGAAAAAATAAAATGGACCCCGGAGCACATCAAAGAAGGGCGCTTCGGGGAATGGATTGCCAACGCCAAAGACTGGGGCCTCTCGCGCAAACGCTATTGGGGAACACCCCTGCCAATTTGGCGCTGCACGAATCCAAAGTGCGGACACTTAGAAGCTGTTGGCAGTATTGCTGAAATCCGTTCCCGTGGAAAGAATGCTCCCCCTGGAGAATTTGACTTACACAAACCCACGATGGACAAAATAATGTTTACGTGCGAAAAATGCAAAGGGAACATGAGACGCGAACCGGATGTGATTGACGGATGGTACGATTCGGGAAGCGCGCCGTTTGCACAATTGCATTATCCATTTGAAAACAAAGACTTATTCGAAAAATTTTTCCCGTACGACTTCATCGCGGAGGCGCAGGACCAAACCCGCGGGTGGTTTTACACTCTCCTCGTTATCAACGCATTGCTGTTTGGAAAATCACCCTACAAAACCGTCATCTGCGGAGGATTATTAGTCGATTCAAAAGGAGAAAAAATGTCCAAGTCCAAAGGAAACGTGATTGCCCCCGAAGAAGCGTTTGCTGCACACGGCGTGGACGCTGTGCGTCTGCAGATGTGCCTTACCCCCCCAGGAAATGAAAAACGAATCGGAATTTCGTCAATGACTGAAAGCGTACGGCCCTTCCTGAACGTGCTGTGGAACAGCCTGCTTTTCACGCAGCCCTTTTTGGAAAAAGGAAAGATAGCGAACAAACCTGCATTGGAAACCGAAGACGAATGGATTCTCTCACGACTCTCCACGTGCCGCGACGCGTGTACTAATGGAATGGACACGTATGAATTCAACCTCAGCACGCAAGCACTTTTTACATTTGTCAACGAGGACTTTTCGCGCACATATATCAAACTTGTGCGCGAACGCGCGAAGCAAGGCGATGAAAGTGTAGCCTATGTCTTCTATCACACGTTTACCACGCTCGCCAAACTACTTGCACCATTGGCACCGTATGTAAGTGAAACTATTTTCGATGCATTAGGCGGAGAAGGCATTTCCGTGCACACCGCACAATGGCCGGAAGCGATGAAACGCAATGAAACACTTGAACACTCGATGGCGCACGCCCAAGGAGTCATCACCGCCGGATTGTTTTTGCGAGAAAAAGAAAAAATAAATGTACGATGGCCATTGCGCACGTTGAACGTGCAGACTCCCAATAATGACCGAAAAAAAGCGATGGAAACATTGGAGGGGATGATTAAGAATCAGCTGAACGTGAAACACGTTCACGTAAATGGAAAAATTTTCTCCCTTGCTCACGTGTTGGAAGACGATCCCGAAACAGTTGTTTCGCTGGACACGCAAATGGATGAAGCATTGGAAGCCGAAGGATTCGCACGTGAACTCACGCGCAAGATACAGGATTTGCGCAAGAAGGCCGCGTTAAATCCGGACCAGCAAATTGCAGTACAAATCCGCGCCTCGGAGAAGATTTCACGAATGTTGAAGACGCACACGCATGATATCGCTGCCAAAGTGCGGGCGGAAAGCATTACATTTACCGCGCATTTCACGGCTAAACAAGCCCAATTGAGCACGGAAAGCATACGCGGCGAGACGATTGAGATTGGCATAAATACCCTTGCTTAGAAGTAATGTATATGCAACGCTCAACGAACACGGATTTTCAGCGCAAACAGACCAAAAACACGATTGACTGCAAGAAACTGACGGACATCCGAGGGTTCGAGTTTACGCCCAACATGATGATGAAGGACTTCGTCAAGCAATTCCACCACTTAGGATATCAGGCATCAAACCTTTCGCAGGGAGTGGAAGTCATTCAAGAAATGGTTGAGGACAAATGCGACGTGTATGTGTCCGTGTCATCGAACATCAGCGCATCGGGTTTGCGGGATATGCTCGCGCAGCTTATCCGCGATAAAAAAATTTCGTGTTTGATTGTTCCGGCAAACTTGATTGATGAAGACATCATGAAAACATTCTCCACATTCAAGTTAGGGGAATTCGACACGAGCGAAGAAGAAACATCCGCCAACAAAATTACGCGCGTGGGAAACGTATTCATTCCGGATGAACACTATTTGAAATTTGAAGGGTGGCATCATGAATTGATGCAGACTATTCACAAGGAAAACAAAAATTGGACCGCGCACGAATATGTGAAACGACTGGGAATGAAACTCAAGGATGAAAATTCTATTTTGTATTGGGCTGCCAAGCGAGGCGTGAACATTTTCATCACCGACCTCTCCAGCGGAACGATGGAGAAGCATTGGAATACATTCAACCAATCCAAAAAAGGCACGGAGAAACTAACCGTGGACAACGCTATATCGTTGAAAGCGCTGAAAGAACAACTCTCCACCAGCGCCAAAAAAGGCGGACTCATTTTGGGAGGGGATGTTTCCAAAAACATTCTCTTGAAAGAAGCCCTCGTTCACGGGGGGCTGGATTATGCTATTTTCGTGAACACTGGGATATTGCATGACGGCTCGTTGAACGTGACGCGCAGCAAGGAAACGGCCCTGTGGGACATGCTCAAAAACAAAAAAAACATTGTTCACGTCGAATGCGAAACGACGATTGCATTGCCACTGCTGATGACGGGTTTCTACTCCTAGCAATTCAAAGGGCAAGCGGCTCATTTTCGACAATAAGGTTATATATCAAAATGATAACAAATAGTTATATGGACACTGTACTCGTACGCTTGGATGGAATGCCGGAAAAGGCCCTGCATGATTTGCTCAAGAAGGGAATCTACAAAACGAAGAGTGAAGCCATCCGTGCGGGACTCATGAAGCTATATTCTGAAAACAGGCGTGAAAACATAATGGAAGATTGGAAAAAGCTTCAAGACTCCTACCGAAAAAATAAACCTAGTTTTAAAGATGTGTTGGAAGCGTTGGAAGATCTTGAGAAATAATGCATATCATTTTTGCCGACACGAATGTCTTCATCAACGCCCTTCAATTCGAAGAAAGCAATTCTAGGATTATTGTTAATTTGATTGAGAACGAAAAAATCAATGTGGTTGTTTCCGAACTCGTGCTCAAGGAAGTCGAAAAAGTTCTGCTCCGCGTGCGGGACCAAGAAACGGCCGGTATGGGTGTTCATTTCATTCGAAATTATTGCGTGGTGATACCGCGGAAAGAAACTATGGGAACGATGAACAACTGGCGCGGACAAATAAAAGAAAAAGATCTGGAAAATTTAGCAGCGGTAAAACAATTTCATATTTCGCATTTGATTTCACACGATAGAGATTATGAAAACTTTCACGAATATCGAACGCCCAAACAATTTGTAATAGAAATGGGGCTGAAGCCGTTTGATGCAGAATATTGAACAATATGCGGATAAAATTATCCGAAAATATTGAAGAATTGCAGTCCGATGAAAATTATACACACTAAAATAGCAAAACCGAAAACCATTTCAGGCGTGAGCTTTGGGCCGCCTTCATCGGTGTCAAAGAAACGCTGCACTCCAATTCCCGAACTGGGTCCCTGCGCTTGAGGGGCGGATTGAGTGAACTTAACCATACTAGTAATCCTGCGTGGGCATTCTTTTAAACCTCAACCTTTGTCTTCGTTTCATGACCGAAATGAGGCCCGTTTTGAAAGATGCCTATCATGTGGGACTTGCAATAGGAATGGTTTTGCTTATTTTGGGACTGATTACATGGTCCGGGGTCATTTCGTGCCGCGATGTTCCGGGATGGTGCTCCGTGTATTATGCCGTGAAAGGGCCCCCGCGCACGCTCATCGTTTTTGGAGCGGAAGGATTAGGAAACCCGGACGAACTCGCCAAACTCCTGCGCGACCCGCGCTTTACTGCTGCGACGAATATTTCCCGGCAGGAAGTCGACTACGTGTCGGCGGGAAACTTGAAGCAATTTGATCTCGTCATTGTAACTCATGCAAGGCAAATGTCCACCGACAAAATACGTGCATTCATGGAATACGTGGATTCGGGCGGACGACTCGTTTGGACGGGCGATGCGGGAACGCAACTCACGAAGGATGATCAATTCCTGTACGCGGATGACGTGGACGTGAACGCCACTCATGAGTTGATTTCACCGTGGGCACGGAAGGATGTGGAAGACGATGTAATGGTGCGATTTGATAATTACCTTTCCGCAGATTATTTAGGAAACTACTGCGACTTCCGCGACTGCACACTCTCAACGAGCGCACAACAAGTGGGCGATCTTGTTCCCGAATCGGGTGCCGACCACAAGCTCATTTATGGGATTGCCACGAACTTGAAATTATACGGTGACTTCTCCATCGTGGAAGACATTGGAATAGGCAGTACACGTGTGTTGAGCGTGGATACGAAAACCACGCTTCGGAATAAAGAAGAAAAAGAATTGGGACGCGTGTTCCCTATCATCATCACCTCTGGAATCGGAGAAAAAATTGTCTATTATGCCGTTCCCCCCGAATTATTCGCGCAGGAACCCATGCGCTATCAGCAATTCCTCGTCAACCTGTACAATGGGATGCTGCGATGAGTTCAGCTAAACGCCGCCGCACGCTCCACTCCCCCTTCCATTCCCATTATCGCGCGGAACGTTTCTTTGATAGGTTAGTCACACAAGGAGTAATCCGAAATAGTACACTGCAGGAAAAACCGTCAGAAAAACTGCGCTATTTAATCAAACATGGATTGGCCCACTACCCCGACAACAAATTGGAACTGACGCCCCGGACTCATCGAATCTGGCTCACGCAGCGTGGTTCGAACACGCCTTGGACAAAACTATCCCCCCAGCGAAAAAAAGTACTCATCGATGAGTTTCGCCAATGGTTTGATGCTCATCGCAAAGCACTCCTCGACGGATTCCCTAAACGCGTACGGACTGCCCCCCAATACCTGCGTCACCAAGCCAATTCAACAAGAAAATATGCCGAAGCCCTAGCGGAGTGGTTGAATACCACGCGCACACGATCGAGTCTCGCCGAAACCAAGCGCAAAGAATACGAACGCATGGTACGACTGGCAGGTCTATACCAAGGAGTCGCTGCGGCACTGCTCGAAAGGCAGAATGATGCTGGACATTCCGCCTCACCCCCACATAGTTTATAAAGCCCGGAAACACTCAAACGTTGTAGAACCCCTTTTTGGGGACGTTTAACAATTGGGGAGGAAACGACTATGGCAAATGAAGATGCATACGGCGGCGGGGCGGACTTACCACCCATTGATGACGGTATCGGAAGCCGACTGCACTTCAATCTGGAAGCGGTCATCCCCATCATCCTGATTGTAGTGATTGGATTCTTACTCCTCGCACGATTAGGAGTCATCGACACATCAACCCCCGTCATTGGATCCATTGTCGGAGCCATCTCCCCCAACGCCACGGCGCGCATGTTGATTATCGGAGCACCGTCACCCGAAATGTTGGCCGTGTTGAATGCCAATAAAGATTTGGTGGGAAATCCCATCATCAAAGCGGCGGAAGCATTTTCCAATAATCCCGAAAATCAACTGGCACAATTTGACATTGTTATTTTGGACCAGAGCGGACAAATCTCCAAAGCCATTCCGCGGCAATTGGGAGACGCGCTGCAAAGCTATGTCAAAACGGGCGGAAAGTTCGTCATCGTGAAAGACTCGGGAATAGAACAGCCGGGAGCGCTTGACATCTTAGGATGGAAAGCCAACTTCGGAAATATCGTTCCAGTGGATTGCGACATTATCTTAGATGGACAACCCACGTGCAAGCGTCCGATTGGAGTGATTGGAGTGATTTGGCAACAGGACTACAAACACCCCATCATGCAGGGAATTGAACGCGTGCCCGCGCAAGCGGAAGCAGGTTACTTAGCATTGGAAGTGTTTGACGTGGGTGTGAGCGGAAATGAAATCGCCTACATTGAAGACGCACGCACGGGAAAGAATTTCCCCGCGATTGTGGAACAAGCCCAACTCGGAGGCGGGAAAGTTATTTACTTCAACTACAACCCGGGCATTACATCCGGAATATTCCAGAATACAATCAAATACTTGAAATAACTAGGAGAAAAAAACATGCCAGGAATAGGAGCCCGAACAAGAACAAGGCGGACGCCGGTACAACGAGTGACGTTGGGCCCCGCTGCTCGGGCAGCACTTAGAGGCATGAACGCTGTACGATTTGGAAACATTGGAGAAGGACAAGTTGTTTCTCTAGGGCCTCGCGCGCGTGCTTATTTGAAAGGAAAAGGTGTGCCCGTTGACCATTTTCCCCAGAGATTTAAGGTCGTTGGAAGCAAGCGCCGGTTATAGATTACAGACCGATAATTCGCTTTTTCTACCCACAACGTTTATATAGTCATGATGATATCATGACAATGCATGACGACTCATGACGCATCCATCAAAGCCCAAGCCCTGCTGGCGCAGATTTCCCCCGAGTTTTCGGAGCTGACCGCGGACATTGGAGAAGTAATGAAAGCGTCTGGAAATCCCATGCTGATTGCCGCACTCTTATTCAAACTCGCCCAAGAACGCAAGCAAACAAACGAATTGATGGCGAAGATGGACGCGAAATATGATGAACTTTCTTTCCTGCTTAAATCGAATGCAAATAACCTCCCTACTCCCAACCCAACCGAGAATTTGCATTCGATTTCTCTCTTACCGGAAGCGGACCAAAAAATTCTCTCAATAGTGGAAGCATTGGGGTCCGCGAATGCTGAACACATCCGCGAAAAACTCGGATACAAAAATCCCAACGCGGCGTCTCAACGGTTGAATGCGTTAGTCAAATCCGGCTACCTTGGAAAAATCCAATCCGGAAAAAAGGTGGTGTTCGTCCGAAAAACTTTTTGAAAAAAAAACTTTTTGAAAAAAGTTTTATCAAAATTTTGATTGAACTTTTTCTAAAAGTTCAAAGTTTTATCAAAAACACTTTACGCTTCCTAAATGATTTCATCATTGCGGTTGCGTGGCTGCCCCCTCTCTACTCCCAACCCAACCGGCCTTTTGAGAAAAGCCCGGGGAAAACCCTGGCCAACTCAAGAGACCTTTCTTGGAAAAAACACCCAACCCATTTTCCAGGAAAAAAGTAAAAGAAAGGCAGTCACGTTTCCCATGCATGAAACCAACCCAATTTGCCTAAACCAACCAACCCGGAGCGGGACGCTCAACACGTCCCCTCCAACCTTTTTCAAAACGCTTTTTAATTTATGAATCATGTACACGTATGAACCCTATCCGCGTCATTCCTTGGCAGCACGAAATCACGCGACAATCACATCGGGACATTATTGCATTTCTATCCACCATACGTTCTGGCACGCACCTAGGACTTGAAATATCTCAAGCAGAAAAGCAAGCCTACGTGCTCGCGCTGCGTGAACCAGCCTTCTTGAAAGAAAAAATACTGCGCCTTCCTCGTGAACAACTGGTTCAAATTTTGTCAGGCATTGAAGTGCTGCATATTTGCATTGAACGGGGCATTCAAATTCATCCGCTGGAATCGGAAAGAGCAATGAAAATAATCCAACGAGCGAATGCGAAACGAACGACGATGACCCCTCGAGACGAGATGAGGGATTATGCGCTGCGCGAGAATGGAATGTTGGAGGAATTCAAATCAGCAACCCGGAAAGGAAGCGTATCCATCCCATATATTCTCACATCACCCATGCACGCATCTAACCTCATTCACATCCTTACTCGACGAGGGCTGCGCGCAATACTTTTCGTGAAACCTTTTTCAAATCCTAAAAACATGCATACCATATGCGAATCCGTCCATCTTCGAAGAAAAGCGCTGCGCGAAGGAAAAGAAAGGGAATATGAAGCCGCCGGAAAAAAGATCCAGGAGGCCGTGAGAAGAGACCGCACATTCCCTCTACGAACCGTTCAACCGAAACTCGTTGCACAAATCGTTTCCCGTCCCTTCGTTCCCGCTAAACCACGAAAACGAAGAAGGACGCAGCGATAGTGCGTCTTCGGAAGAAAGTTACGGGTCAATACATCTGCTTGATCCACATGCCGCAAGCGATACCAAACACCACTAGGCAAAGGACCAGCACCGCCAATTCGGGCGTTGGAATAATAGAAAACGTCTGCACGGCCGTCTGCATCGCCGTGGGAGCGGCCTCGGGAGCGATGGTTGAGAGTGCGGCTCCGGCACCCTGTCCCAATGCATCGCCCGCTGCCAACGCCGGAGCAGGAGGAAGGTCAGCGGATTTCATCACGGCTTCGTTTGATAGCGCGGAGAGCGTGGAAAGATTTTGATTAGAAAACGCAGCGAATTTGGAATAGGCTAAAAATCCCGCGGCGGCGACACCGAACAAACTCGTCCCCAACAAGACCATGATGCGTTTGTCGCTCGGCTGGAGGATGGATTTTCCTTTGATGGTGAGCTCGATATATTTCCACTTGTGGCCATCATCCACTTCACGCACAAGTTGGGCCTTCTGTAAAATGTCCAAATGATCCTTGATGGTGGGCGCGGCGAGGGAGAGTTCCTTCGCCAATTCGCTCTGTGTTTTCCTTCGCTCCAATAAAGATTTCAACACGCTTACCCGCGTGTCTCCCGCGAGGGCTTTGAAGACTTCCTTATCCAATGTAATTTCATCGGCCATAATATACGTTAAACGTGCGAATTTCCTTTAAAAGAGCCGGTGAATACGAAGGAAAATGGCTATTTACCGCTAGAACTTTTTCCACTACTTGAAGAACTTTGACTTTCATACACGGGGCCCAATACCGTCAAAACCCCTTCTAATTCTTCGAGACTAAGATGCTGTTTTGTTTTATCAAAAAACTCTACTGCATAATCACGGCGGTTGACCAAAAATCGACGCGTGTTCCATTTCGCGCTAAGATAACCGACTTTTTTCCCAGAATTAGGGTCAATAATATCAAATGCATGAACGGTAGGAACCCAAGTTGATCGAGTTGTTTCACGAAAAATCAAATAAGGTTTTTCTCCTTTGCTGAGCGTCCACACCTCTCTCCACCATTTAGTGGGCCGTGTAAAACTTTCTTCTCGATCTCCAAATTTCAAGGTATAGCTTTTTCCGAGCATTTTGAAGTTGGCTTCTAACTCGCCCTTCTTTTCTCCCCTAACACGAAGATCAAAAACGGGGCCAACAAAATTGACTAGTGACTTGCCCATTCTATATTTAGAATCACCAATTTGCCTCTCCTCTTCAGGCTTTCCTTCGTACAGCTCCATGCTTTTTGGATTCCACGTCCAAAACTTTTGCCTACCAGTATAATCAGGGTTTTCGACATCCGCAACGCGTGCCTGATGAATACCACCCCAAACCAAACCTCCCGCAAGCGCGGCACCGATTATTTTCTTCTTATGATTGTGCCAAACGCTCTTCGCGCGCTCGGTAAACCGCCTAAAATGAGAGGGTTTTTGCTACATTATTCTTCCACATCCCCGAGCGCGTGAATCTGCTCGCGCAATTCATCCAGCCTCTTTTTGCTGATTTGAAGCTGGGTAAACGCATCTTCCGCGTCCGCGTCCTGCACGCTCAACTCAATTCCCCCTTTCGTGTTGCGCTTGAACGTGACATTCCTTCCAAACTCGGATTGCAAGTGTTCGAGCAAATCCTCTTCCTGCAAAATTCTCCGCAATTTCATACTTAGCAAGTTTTTCAACTTGTTCAATTCCAACACATGCGATTCCAACTCTCCGATTACATCCGCATTTTTTCCCGCTTGGAACGAAATTGGCACGGGTTCAAGTCCCGCATCGAGAACGACCCCGGTTAATTCGTCGTGCTTCATGTGGAGCTTTTCCAATCGCTTTGAAAAAACATCAATGTCCGCGTCGATTTTTTTGAGAAGGGCCTGCAAAACCTCTTCCCGCTCTTTCAATTCTTTGGAGGGCATACGTCCACATGCGACTCCAGCTTTATATAGAATAACCCTTTCGGGAGTGTATGCCTGCACCACCCCCAACGGTTGATTTCGCTGCACGAAATACCGTCGTTGGACGCACTCCATCCGACGTGCAAAAGTACGGCGAAGAGGGAACAGGATACATTGGAAAAGTTGTCATGTCAAGCGGAGAAAACCCAGTGCTGGGAAGAAAAGTATTGATGGACATGGCCAAACCCCATGTGATTTTGATTTGCGGAAAGCGCGGTGGAGGAAAATCATTTTCTTGTGGAATAATGATTGAAGAGTTTTCAAAATTAGCTCCTGAAATAAAAAAAAGGACATCATTAATCGTCATCGACATGGTTGGAATTTTCTGGACGCTCAAAATCCCCGCACGAGGAAATGAAAACGAATTGTTGGAATGGGGCCTTGTTCCCGAAAGTATTCCCGTGCGCGTGCTGGTCCCGCAGGGAAAACTCGCTTTCTACCAAGAAAAAGAAATCCCCGTGGACGGGCCCTTAACCATTCGCGCCGGAGAAATGGACATCACGGAATGGATGGCACTCTTCAGATACACGTGGCACGACCCCGAAGCCATTTTGCTGGGGCGCGTCATCAATGACATGAAAGAAAAATTGGGAATGCGTTTTGGATTGGATGAAATCGTTTTAGGAATCACACAGGATGCGGAAGCGGACGGCCTCACCAAACAAGCACTCAAAAATCGCGTGGAAATGGCTAAAGAATGGGGGCTATTGGAGAAAGAGGGAACTAAAATAAGGGACATCGCCGAAGCCGGAAAAATTACCATTATTGACGTGTCGGCGTATAGACAAGCGATTGGAATGGAAGGAACCAAGGATATCATCGTGGCCTTGTTGGGAAAGAAATTATTTGAGGAACGCATGCTCTATCGAAAAGAAGAAGAGATTCGCCTGATGAAAGGCCTCGGAAGAGAATCACAGATGCCCATTGTGTGGATGATGATTGATGAAGCCCACATGTTCATGCCCAAAGATGAACCAAACATTGCCCTGAATGTTTTGCTCGAATGGATACGCGTGGGAAGACAGCCGGGGTTAAGTCTCGTGCTCGCGACGCAGCGACCGAACAAATTACACCCGGATGCGATATCGCAATGCGACTTATTTATTTCTCACCGCATGACGGCGCAGGATGATATTATGGCCGTATCTCAACTCAGACCGAGTTACATGCACGGAGATTTTGACAAGCTGTACGCTGAAATGCCCCGCGGAAGGGGATTCGCTCTTTTGCTCGATGACAACGCCGAATCTATTTACACCGTCAAAATGCGCCCGCGCGTAAGCTGGGACGGCGGAACGACTGCGAATGCGTTTCAAAAATGACCAAATTCCATATGGTCGTTCGGTGGACTACGTGGCAGGATTTTCAATCCTGCAGTAGGCTATTTTTCGAGCGTTGCTCCACGTCCCTTAAAAAGTATATTCGGCCAGCAATGGTAGACTATGCTCCCCTCCACGCCACCGCGACACATCCTCATTTTGGGGTACGCCCTCTTCCTTTTGCTCGTTGGGGCGGCGGTGATTCTATTCCCGCTCTTTTGGATTACCCTCGCGCTCAGCGCGACGTTCCTCTACGTGGCGTGCCTCTTCATGATTCATTTCATCGAACTCAAACGGGAAACGGTTCCCATCATCACGAAGTGGCCGAGCATTAGTGTGGTTGTTCCGGCGTACAACCGCGGAGAGGCATTGGAAAAATGCATCCTCCACATCAAAAATATGGAATACCCGGGAAAGAAACAGATTATTGTGGTGAATGATGGAAGCAGCGATGGGACGAAAGAATTGTTGGCCCAAACCAAAGGAATTGTCGCGCTCAACCTAGGAAAAAACAGCGGACGAAAAGCATTCGCCGTGAATGCGGGAATCCAAAAAGCCACGGGAGAATTAATTGCGGTCGTGGACGGAGACAGCTATCCTAATCCGGATTGCCTTTTACGTATGGTCCCGCACTTTTTCAAAGATGAAAAAATAGGAAGCGTAACGAGTATTGTGCGCGTGAACAACCGCACGGGAATTCTCCAAAAAATACAAGAAATAGAATACGCCATCGGGTTTGGATTGTATAACGTCGTGCTGTCCTCGTTCGACAGCCTCTTCGTGACGCCGGGACCATTATCCATCTACCGAAAAGAAGCCCTTGCCAAAGCCGGGGGATTTGACACGCACGTGATTACGGAGGATATGGAAATTACTTTTCATTTGCACCAACTGGGATACTCGCTCGCACTGGAACAAGACGCGCACGTGTACAGTGACGTTCCCGAAACCATTTCCGCACTTTTTAACCAGCGCATGCGATGGTTCCGCGGGGGGATTGAAACCGCATACAAATACAGAGCGGAATTATTTTCGAGCCAAAAAATATTCTTCCGATTCTTTTTCCCCATGCGACTAGCGCTTGAATTCGTCACGCTGGTATTTTTCCTCTTGATTGTGCGCATGAGCTACGAAACACTGCTCACCGCGAGCACGGCATTTGCGTCGCTCTACACCATTTCATTTGAAGTCATCCCCCTTCCCGAATGGAGATTCACCGCGACGGCATTCTATTATTTGCTTACTACGATTGTAACACTTTGCATTGTTATTTTTGGCGCAAACACCCTGCAAAAGGACAAACCCTCCCTCTCAATGCCCGCGCTCTTCTTATTCCTATTCGTGTACGGCTTCTTCATCGCGGGAATATACGTGCTAAGCTTGACTAAACTCATTATTGGAGTGAAAAACAAATGGTAAACACATTCGTCAAAGCGGGAATACTCACTTTTCTCATTTTAGGAGCGTGGTTTATTTTCAGCACGGGATTTGAAGCCCAGCAAAATGTTCAAATCCTAGGAAAAATCGACACGGTGATTGCGCAGGAAAATGCCGTGCAAACATACTTGGACTATTTAGAAGACACGCAGGATACGGAGCGGTTTTGCACCGTGCTAGGGAAACACATCCAAACGCAGAATGAAACACTCTTCTCCTTGCTGCAAGACTTGGAAGTCGCGCGCAAAAGCAGCTTGAACAACCAATACGATGCGGTGCGAAAACGATTCCAAGCGGCCAATTCACAATTATACTTTTCTCTCAAACGATTTGAAAAAAAATGCCCGGATGTGGACGCGCTGCAGGAGCCCATTCTATACTTTTTCTCGGATAACCAAGACTGCCCCGCGTGCGAACTGCAGGCGCACGTGCTAGATGAAGTGGGAGCGACGTGTACAATCCCTATTCAAATTTTCGCCTTCCCCGTGGAAGGGGGAATTGAATCGATTGACTTGCTGGTGACGGACTATGCCATTTCGCAGACGCCCTCACTTGTAATCGATGAAATTGTCTACCCGGGCGTGCAAAAGGCCAGCTTCCTCAAACAAAAATTGGGATGCGAGACGTAAACAGATTATAATGGCGAGATAGTCCCGGGCGGAGCCAAACGCCCCTTTCGATGGGCGGCGCCGAGAAACGGGTTTTGTATAGCACACAGTATAGAATGCTAGATTATAAAGAAATCAAATTTTTGTGATTTACTCGGAAGGTATTGCTGTGTTTACTTGGAAAGAAATTGAAAAACAAGCTGTCAAAGAGCACACCCAAAAAGCGGGGCGAAGCGACTTCAGAAACAGACTTCTGGGAAGCAACATTTCGACGTACTCTATTTACCACCATTATGGATTAGGAAAAGTAAAAAATTTGAGCACTGTTCTGAAAAGAAAATATTCCAAAGAAATGAAAAAACTTATTTACAAACTTGAAAAAGCTGAAGCGGACTACTTAATCGGACTGCTGAAGGGATGCGTGAATGAAACATCCGAAATACTCGATTGTGGATCAGGATCAGGAGGCACCGCTTTTGATTTGTTTAACCAGTATGGGTGCAACGTCACAGGAATCAGCATTGCTGCTAAACAAGTTAAGTTCACCAACAAACTAGCCGCGATGAGAAAGATAACTCGTAAAGTAAAATTTCTAAAAATGAACATGCGGGACCTAAAGTTTGCAACTAATCATTTTGATGCGGCAATCACAAATGAAACAACGATGTATGTTGATCTCAACAATTTCTATCAGGGACTGTCACGCGTCATTAAAAAATCAGGAAAATATGCCATGATTTCTTGGTGCAGAGCAGACAATCACGTTCGCAACAATAAGTATGCCGACCAGATTGATACACACTACATCGTCAAGATGCACTCACTGAAAGTCTACAAAAAGGCGTTGGCACGAAACAACTTCAAAATACTTCAATTCAAGGACTTGACACGAGAAGGAATTGACTATTGGAAACTGCGGAAAGCATCGCCCATTTCATCCGACGTTGACGCACCCTTTCTAGAAGGGTTGAAGAAAGGGTACATTAAATATTTCTCTATCCTCGCTGAAGTAAAAAAATGAGCCTAGAGCCACTACAAAACAATAGTCCCGGGCGGAGTTGAACCGCCGTCTCGACCGTGTGAAGGTCGTGTGATACCGTTACACTACGGGACTAAACTTTTTGGGAAAAAGTTTAATCAAAAACCCTCTCCTATAGGCAAAGCGCCCAAAAACGCTTATAAAAGGGGTTGACGTGGTCGTAGCGAAGATGAACTCTCCCCACACACGTACACTGATTTTTGTCCTTGTTTTTTCCTTACTTCTGGGAATGGTTTCCGCGGTGGAGATTCAAGCTCCGCCCAAAGCGGTGTCGTACGCTCCGCTCACGTTTCAAGTCACCCTCCCCGACACGGACAAGTTCACTCAATCGGCGGTGCATTTTGACAATTTGCTCGTGGCCACCATCTACCCTTCGGGAGCATGCGCGGTGCAGCCGGATTGGATCCCCTTCATCATCCACTGCGCCACATTTGATGCGGACACGAAAACAAACGCTGGATTGACCGCGGTTATCACGCACACGGGATTTTTTACCGGACCGCACACTATTTTTGTTTCGACGCAAGGAAGCGCAGCAGAAACACAATTATTTACGATAAACATTTTTGACGCCGTCGACCAAGCGTCGCAGACGGAATTGTCCACGAAAGTGGATGGGGTTGAAACACGCGTGGGAACACTTGAAACACAAAGCACAACCGCGCAAGAAAACATTTACACGAACAACGCCACATTAACGAAAACGCTGGAAGACACGAAAGCAAATTTAGCAACCGTGCAACAGCAGCTCGCCCCGCTCATCGCACCCAAAGAAGAGCCGGTGCAAGAAGCGGGTTTCCAAATCCCATTCATCTCAGACTTTTTCCGCTCGAGTTCACCTAGCATGGGATTGGCCACCAGCAGCAGCGCCCCGCTCATCGGGCTTGGAATCATTGCTGCGATTGCACTTGGATTTTTTGTATTCAACGGGCGAAAGAAAGAAGGGTTTAACGCCCCCACAAAAGGAACACCATTCTTCGAGGGAACGCTGGACACACTATTCAAAGGCGTGCCATCCGGCAAATCAACTGATGGAGTCGCAGACGCTCAACCCAAGAAATGGTCCTCGGATGTGGAAGATGAATTGCGCGATGACATTGACAACAACCCCCCTGAAAAGGATGCAAAGGTCCATTACTCAGATTTGGTACGATAAACAGGGAACAGGATATGGTTATCAAAATCGTTAAAGCAACGTTAGCTGATAGCCAAGAAATCCGAAAGCTGGAAGAAAAAGTATGGTGGAAAGGCGTGACTTCCCCCTATGACGCGGCTACGTTTGCCGAATACGGGCTCACGTTCATCGCACGTGATAATCAAAAAATCGTGGGAGCCATTATTGCTATCCCGACTATGAAAAAAGAAATGCGCGTGTTAGATTGGATCGTCCACCCTTCATATAGGAGAAAAGGGATTGGAAAATCACTTTACCAACGTCTATTCAAAAGTACGAAAGGAAGACCCTTACTTACATACGTGGATGTGAAAAATACTACTTCACTGAATGGGCACCACAAATTGGAGTTTACAGTACTCAAAAAAATGAACCACCCCTACGGGCGAAAAAAAGACCATCCCGCCTTCTTGCTACGACGAGAATAGACTCTCTTTTAATGCATTTTACTTCCGTATACTATATAGAAGATGCAGGGATGCCGCAGTGGTTACCGGGCTAGGTTTAGGCCCTAGTGGCTTAGTGCCTTCGCAGGTTCGAATCCTGCTCCCTGCATTTGCATTGTTTGATTGGTCAATAGAGATTGACAAAGCTTCCCAATCCTTTTAGCGCCGACCAATAATGCGGTAGCCCGTGTGGTGCAAGTCCGCCGTTTTCGACCGGCGGAACCGATGGCTACAACGAGGGATTTTCAATCCCTCGGTGGGATTACTCATTCAACAGCCCGTGTGGTGTAGTCTGGATAGCATTAGGGCTTCCGAAGCCCTCGACCCGGGTTCAAATCCCAGCACGGGCGCGTTTTCGACCGCACGAACCGAAGTCGGGGTATCGTTTCAACGATACCCCTCGTTTTCTTTTTGACTGGGAGCCTACTTTTTCTTTTGTAAAAAGAAAAAGGAGTTCGTTCGCAAATCCCGGCACGGGCGTTTTCCGCAGCAAACAAATCACGCGACTTTCTTCTGCACGCGAACAATGATTCCTTCTTTTCGCAATTCTTCAATGGAGGACGCGATGAGCTGGCGGGCATTGGCAATCATGCGCTGACCCTCCAAAATGGAATCCCTCGAAGCGGCAATAGAATTTTCAAGCTTTGAAAGTTCCCCACGGGAAACACGCGCATTTCCCTCCACTATTCGAGCACGCAAATCATTCAACTTGCGCAGCGTTTCAGCGACGGCAACCACCCATGCCCGAGCGAGTTCCGTTGAACTTGAAAAGACAACTGGAATAACCCAACGTGTCATACGCTATAGAATTGCAGAACTGGAAAAGAAAGGTATTATTGTTGGTTACAAACTTGCCATTAATTATAGGCAATTAGGTTTCCTTTTCTTCAAATGTTTTATTACGTTTCGTAATTTGACAAATGAGCAATACATGACTTTTCGTGAATATGTTCGAACAAGTCCCAACATTATTTATTGGATAAAAACAATTGGAAGCTGGGATGCCGAACTTGAAATTGAATCAGCATCCGTGGAAGACTACTATGCATTAATCAGCGAAATAAAAAGTAGATTTGCTCCCATCATTCTCAGGATTGACTCAACACTTGTATCAAAAGAGCACATCATCAACCATGTCTGATGAGAATAGTGCCACACGAACGACATTTATAAAAAAATCATCCATCACGCCTACTTATTCACCAGCGGAACGTACGCGAGCACGCCGCTAAAAAGAGTGGGAAGCATCCAAACGACCGCAAGGGTTTTGGAAAACAGGGCAATAATCAAAATGAGCAATTGAACCAAAACAACCAACCCCACTGCCGCAAAAACCGCTAAAAGCGGGTGCTTGTTTAAGAGGGGAATTTTTTCCTGCAATGACGCACGAACCAAGCCCACGTACACGCTCAATGAGACTTGCAAACTATACATTTTTTCTTCGATGCGAGCCAAAGCTGCGCGGGACAAACCAATCATCAACATACATTTTCACCGTCTGGGGAGACCATTTTAGAGAAAATTTACTCCAAATGTTTCGTAAAGGGATTCATTTAAAGCCTTTCATTTTCGCAACTATAACATAATGAACTCGAACAAAAAAGAAACGAAAATAAAGAAACGAGAAAATATTCGATTGGAAGACTTTTCATTTCACGCTCCCAAGAGCGGATACGCTCCCGCGGAAGACTCGTGGCTGCTGGCGCACGCGATAGAAAAATATGCCAAACAAATATACGGAAAAAAATGCCTAGACATGGGATGCGGAAACGGGATTCAAACCGCGGCGCTTCTTTTGAGTGGGGCGGCGAAAGTGACGTGCATTGACATCAACGAGGATGCACTTACACAAACGAAAAAAATGATTGAAAAATATTTTCCTAAAAAAAAAGAAAAAGTAAATTATGTTCATTCCTTTTTATTTGAAAAAGTTCCTAAGACAAAAAAATTTGATGCCGTGGTGTTCAACCCCCCCTACGTTCCAAGCGAAACGATTAAATGGGTGGAAGTAGACGGGGGAAGGAATGGGAGGGAAATCATTGATGCGTTTTTGGGTGCTTTGCCCGTTCATTTAACACGCAATGGGGTGTGCTTTCTCCTGCAAACGAGCCTCAATAGCCTATTTTTAACAAGAAAAAAATGCGCCGAAAAAGGGTTGAAAACTTATGTCGTGGCAAGGGAAAAACTGGCCTTTGAAGAGCTGCAGATTGTAAAAATAACTCATCGATAACTACCGCGCGGAAACGACTATCACCAAAAGCATGATTCCGCCCATAAGCAAAACAAAATGCACCGGGTGCGAGAGAAAAACAATTCCATCCATGTCCATTCCATAGGGAAAAAAGCCCACCATATAACCGAATCGCTCCACTCAGCGGTTTCGTTTAAATGGTAAATTCCACGAGAAATAGTCAACGCACGCGTACCCAAGCGGTCTAAGGGGCCGGCTTCAGGAGCCGGTGGCTTAGTGCCTTCGACGGTTCGAATCCGTCCGCGTGCATCGAGGGTTTCGTTGCCCGGTCTTGTCCGGGCGCGCCGCCTTTTCGCCAACCTTTCGAGCTTTTAGAAAAAGCTCGAGCAAAAGTTTTCGCCGGCCTTTTTCAAAGGCCGGTTCTGTACCCTCCCTCCCGCATCGCCGTTTTCGACCGGCGGCTCCTAAAAGACATTTTTTGGACTAGATGAGGCCCAGCATTAAACCCCAGGCGGCCCGGGATCGATTGAACCGGGACCCCCAATGGGTCCGCAGCCAGGAATCGTTTCACTCCAGTTGCAACTGGATGTACAGGATAATTCACTGTTCAGACAATACAAACCAAAAGGCCCGTTGCAACACACCGTGAGTCCGCCCAAAGCGGTGCTTCCCGGTGGATCGCACGACTCGCTGGGATCTTGATAACCATCACCGCAAATTCCACCGGGGGCCGACCATTGGCATGTTCCGCCGGGGCCGTCATCGCAGCCGAATTGGCCGTCGCATTGCTCGCCCAAGTTAACGGTCCCGTCGCCGCATGCACCATTCCCAGGAGGGGAACAGGGGGGAGAAGTGCATAAACAAGATCCGCTCTGACAAGCATTGCCATTTCCAAACGGAATATTACTGGAGGAGCCGGAGCTATTGCAATACGTGCAGTGCGAAATATCATACGCGTTTCCACTATTATCACAGGTCAAATAGCCATTGCATAACGGAACGAGGGTGCCTGAATCCGAATCAAACACGGAAAAATCGGTGCAATCCAAATCACCCGTATTGTTCTTATCGCACACTTCACCAGCCTCAATCTTGTAGTTTCCGCGAAAAGGAACATCGGGAAGCGCGACCCAATCACCCACCTTAACACAACTCACAACCGCTTTCTGCTCGGGAGGAGGAATAATATTTGCTTTATTGAGAAGCGAACTGTCGAAACAATCCCACGATTGAAAATCAGTTGCAACACCAACCAAATTCCATTGCCACCCGGCAGGGGATGAACAACTCCCTGAAAAAGCATAATATCCTGCCGGACAAACGGCCGTACAAAAACGACCGGGGCAAGATGAAGTGACCGCAGGGGAAAGTTCAATCAGGTCAATCTGCGTACCCCCGTGAAATAACATTTGAGTCAAATAAGCTACTGCAAAAACCCCCAAAAAAAGACCCACTACCATCCACAATTTGCGCGGAAAACGATTTTTCATATGGGGCATCCTGCTACTTTCCAATCTCAACACAAATAACTTGCGCCAAAAAAATCTGTCCTATTGCCCGTGAACTATCAACACATTCCCACCCCTTATTATCCGCTGCAATGCCCGTGAAACCCCAGCGTGTTCCGCTCTCACTGGTGCAGCTTCCGGCAAGGGCGCGGTACTCGGTTACCACCGAAGGGTCATCCTCACAACGCGCGACACATGAAAAAGTATTGACCGATGTACAATCATTGTATTGTATGGAACCCGGAGCGGCCGGCAGGATTAGAAACTTAATTTCCTCCGACGAATGACCAAAAACTGCTGGAGAGGTTTGCGCAACCACCAACACCGCCAGCCCCAAAAAAATGAAAAAAGTGACTACTGTCCACCCATTCCGGTCAAACCAACGTGCATTCATGCAGCTCAGAAAAACGACAGAGTTTATATATCGCACAGATGCGGATTGCGCCAAAAAAAGACTTCCGCCAAAGGATGGGAAACAGAACGAGCCAACCCAATGGAAATAGCACGGAATGCGCAGCCGAATACGATTATTTCTTCTCCGATTTCTTAGGCCGGCGCTTGGTCTTGTGCTTCGTCTTCATACGATGCTTTGCTTTACTTGGAACTTTTTTAGCCATTTTTGGGTTCACTCCGTTCAGGTTTTAAAAATTTTCGAAAATATTTCCGAAAATGTAGAGAGAGTGAAACATTGATATATTTAATCGTGTGGGAGCAAAACCAGCAGCGACCATAAACAAAAACCATAAAATAATCATTCACACGGACGCTCGACAGACTACTATCGGCCCGATTTCGTACGGGGCAGGAAGTCGCCGGCCGCGCGAGCTATTTTCGCCAACCTTTTTCTAAAAGGTTGGCGGGCACTCCGACAGACAACTACCGGGGATTTGCAAGCAAATCCCCACGTTGGCTTTTGATTGAACTTCATGGCAAACCAAAGGTTTGTCATGCCAGCAAACAGTGGTTTGCTTGGTTCGCAAAAGTTGCCTTGGCGGGTTTTGATAAACCTTTTTTCAAAAGGTTTTGGTTCAGATGTGAGTTAAGTCATCATCCCGGAGTCAGACGGGGTTTACATCATCATTACCACGTTACACGTGGACAAGAGCCTTCAAATATCCTTCCTTAAATACCCGGAAAGGTATGAGAAAAGTATGGTTGTCACACTCACCCTCTCCACGAAAGAGGTGGAAAAAGTCCTGAAGGCTTGGAACGAATATCCGTCGCTGCCCACTCCATCCAAATATGAACTTGAACGAAAGCAGGTGGGAAAGAATAGCGTGACGTTTTACACCAGCGGAAAGATTGTTATTCAGGGGCCGAACGCAGAAGTGGAAAGAAGCGTGAGCGAAAAACTCGTGGAAATATTAGGAAAAGAAACGGATGAGCTGGTGTTTGGAATCGACGAAGTGGGGCGCGGGGAAAAAGACGGCCCGCTCGTGGTTAGTGGAGTATTGGGATGGCGGAATAATTTGCGCACGTTGAGGGACTCGAAGAAAACGAGCGATGTGAAAAAGAAATATGCGGAAGCCACCGGAAAAAGTTTGATGCAAATCAGTTTTTCATTCAACGCAGAAACAATCGACGCACTGCGAAACACGGGAAAGACGCTCAACGATATTGAAGCCGCGGCCGCGCAGCACATGCACGCGTTAGTAGGGGAATTTTTTCCCCATTCCATTACGATTATGGACGGCCGCGCGCTGAAAAAAGGAATGAAAGGAATCGTGTTTCAGGAAAAAGCAGACGATTCAGAGTCGAGCGTGAGCGCGGCGAGCATCATTGCCAAACACACACGGAACGAGAGCGGAGACTATGGCGAACGGAAAACGTGGAAGACGAAATAAGTGGCAACGAGGAAGGGGCCCCGAGAAGATAGGAGATGTTTACGAACGGATGATGGGCGGACAAAAATCTAAACCAAAGAAAACGATACTAAGCAAAGCAGCCCAAAAAGCCATTGACGAAATGCAGCAATCCCCACATATACGATTTATTCTCCCCCAAGAAAAAATGGAACAAGCGATTGCCAACGAGGAAATCCGGCGAAAAGTATTAGCACGAATGGAGCGAACCCCACTGGGAAGCGAACGTTTAGAGATGCCGTTTCCCGTGCGACCGAAATGGGATATTCTCATCTAGAACGCGAGATGGAGCAGCAGGATAAAATGGCCAAGAAAATTTATCGAAAACATACTCAGGCATACGGAGAAATGTTACGACTGGCTCACCTGTTGAAAACCCCCAACACTGCTTTTTTCAAAAGATAGCACGACAATTTCTCATAACAACATTCCAGTTGAATCAGATTGAACAACATCGCCACGCTTTTAAAATGGTAAAAACATTCCTTGACCGAAAGCAAGTCGACCCGCAAGTCATTCAAGCATATGAAAAAATAGTACAGCAATATTCACGCGACGAGAAAGCGTGCCAGCGCACGTTGATGAATGAAATTGGTTTTAGGCAATGGTCCATTAGAGAATTTTTCCGCCTAAAGAAAAAATGAGCCTTTCTTCAATTTCCCCAATTGCCCCTTCGAAAGTTTGAAACGCCTCACATTTTCCCCGATTAATGCACTCCCCCCAAACGGGTCGAGCACACGCACCGTGAACGGGTGCTTTCCGGCTTTGCATTTTTCCAGCAAGGCGAGAATTTTCTTCGTTTCTTTTTTTTGCTCGGGCGTGCCGGAGCGGATAATCATAGCAAGCACATTCTCCACGCGTTCCAGAAGCCCTTCCATGTTGGTGAAAAAACCCTCCGAAAGAGATGCGGGCTCGAGAACAACGCCAAGTTCGGGAATCTCCACCGTGCCGGAAGAATTGCGCACGAGTTTTATCTCTAAATCCTTTGCACTCTCAATCTTTGCTTCATAACCCGCGGGCTCATTCATCTCCACACTCATCACATCGGACCACTTGAAACCGCAGTGGGTGCACACGATGGTTTGCAAAATAATTTCTCCGAACAAGGGAATGGTTTGGGGAATTTGAATAATGGACGCGGATTTTTGGCATTGGGGGCAGGACACGTCCACGGAAGAATAATGGCGCGCCTGCGTGTCAGTCGAGGAATAATCGGACATGCTTACTTTCTCCGCTTGCGAATGGGAACCGTTTCAATCCATGTGGCATCGGAGGGAGTATCATTATTGTTTTCCGCACCCGTCTTTTCCATGAGCGACGCAATGGTGTGTTCCATTTTTTCCACGCGCGAAAAAAGCTGGGAAATTTTCTGATTGGTTGAGGAAATGTGCGCATCGAGTTTTGCATCCGACGATGAAGAGGCGAGCGGCGCCGCGGAGGGAGAAAGGAATGTCACCGAAACATTTCCGCTTTTTCCTTTGCGAGGAAGCAAGGCTAAACCGGCGTTGGCCAGCGCAAGAAGGATTACAAGGAAAACCAGAATGAGGGTATCAACCATATCCCATTATTCCTCCCGCGGGTTTAAAGAAAGATGAGGAAAAAAGCGAGAAAAAATAACATGTTGAGCGTCCTGCACCTCGCCCACGGAAACTTTTTTTATTTCCGCCACGCGGCGTGCGACTTGAACGACCCACGCGGGGGAGGAGGACTTTCCATCGAAGGGAATGGGGGAGTCCGTTTCAAGCCCCAGCAGTTCAAGGGGCTGCGCGGCGATAAACGTGTCCACGTGCGGAGAATTGAGAATAGTTGGCCCGACCGTGCACACCCACTTTTTTTTGACAATCAACGCTTGCTGTTTTTTGTTGCCGTTAAACCAGTGCAGGATTACATTTTCAGCATTTTTATCCGCGAGCAAGTCAAGCGATTCTTGTTTGGCGTGGCGCGTGTGCACCTGAATCATTTTTCCGTGTTCAAGTGACCAATCGATGAATTGGGAAAAAACTTTCTTTTGAAGCTCCTGATGCACGGGCGTTTTTCCATACAAAAAATCCAAGCCCGTTTCGCCCAAATACGGGGCTTTTTTTACGAGCACGGAGAATTTTTTCAACGTGAGGGGAATGGATAAAGGAGGAACTTCAATCACCTGCTCGGGGTGCCAACCCACTCCCACGATTGCTTCGGGATAATTTTTGGCAAGAGAAATGTGGCGGGTGTGATTGGGGATATCCACACTATTGACCAACCAACGCACAACATGAACGCGGCGCGATTCGGCCACGGCCTCGTTGAGTGCGGGAGAGTCCAGAATGTGCGTGTGAAAATCAATCCAAGGGGACATAGGAGAAAGGGGAGATTTGGGCACCATATAGGCGTAGCATTTCCTGCCTATTTTAAAGCCATTCGATGGAAAAAAAGCCTATGAACACGTCTGAAAACACACGCTCAACGAATGAAAAGACCCACGAGCAGGGACACGCTCACGAAGGGCATGCCACCCATACCGCGGTTGAAAACCACGCACTCCACGCAACCCCCACTCACCCGGATTCGACGGCCAAACAACCGCCCGCCCGCGCATGGGCCATTGGAGGGTTTATTGTACTCGTGCTCATCCTCGTGGGGTTTCTCATTTTTACCAAATTCCAAAGCACGAATACTATTCCGATTGACAACCAAAAAGCGGTGGAGGTCAAACTCATCGTGGATGCGACGTGTACATTTTGCCCGCAGACGAATACAATTCTCGCCAAGCTGGATGAATCCAAAATAAAGTACGCGCTCACAACCATTGACATGCACTCAACGGAGGGGCAGGCGCTTGTGAAAGAATATGATATTGAATACGCGCCCACCGCCCTCGTGAATGTGGCGGGATTGGACCAAAACAGCACGATTCAGGCCGCGCTGCAGGGGCAATTCATCAAAGACCCCTTGCGAATCAAAAAGGGATGGATTATTGTACCGGAGAAATTCTTGGACAAGCAACCCAAACTCTTAACATTCATTAAAATACCCGAAACATGCACCGTCTCCGAAGGAGAAATAACGATTGATGCGCAGCTGGATTACGGAGACTGCAAACCATGCATCGAAGCGTATTTAATTTTACAAAAACTATTGGGAAAATACGCTCAACTGGAAGTGGATTACGACCCCATCATGTATGGACGAACCACTCTCAAATCCATTGGAGCCGCACTGCAATCCAACAAAGGAGCGGTATGCGCAGAAAAATTAGGATATTTGAACGAATATACGGCGTGCAATTATTTCAACGCACAATTTCACGGAAGCCTTGACATCAATTACATGAAATCGTGTGCGTTGGAGGCGGGAATGAGCAAGAATACGATTAACACGAAATTTACCCCCTGCGTGACGGACATGAACAACAGTTTTGCGGAACAGACGCTCATCGCCAACACCAAAACGATGCATTTGTGGAATCCTCTCAAGTACACACCGTCGTTTGTGATTGATTGCACGTATGCATTCGTGGGACAGAATTCCATCGAAAAATATTTGTGCATGGCCCATCCGGAATTGGATGGATGCACGCAAATTCTCGAGGACGCGATGAATCCCCCGGTAATTGTTCCGGATGTGAATGAGACCATTCCGGCGGATGAAAATGGGGTTATGGATACTAACACGCTGGATTCCAACGCGAGCGCGTCCATTTAATAAAATCAAACACGCTCAACTTAACGTATGACCACCAATGTCTCCATCGAATACGCCAATGCGCTGGCAAAATTTGATGCGGCCACATCCCCCGCCGAAAAGCTTGCTGCATTGGAGGAAATGAAATCGCACGCCCCGCAGCACAAGGGCGGGGAAGCGTTAAAGGGAGAAATCAACTCCAAAATCGCCAAACTCAAACTCGAATTAGAAAAAGACAAAAAACAAGCCTCCAAACGAGGAGGCGGACCCACGTTAAGCGTCAAAAAAGACGGTGTGGGCCAGATTGTATTAGTGGGATTGCCCAACGCGGGAAAATCAACCTTCTTCAACGCCGTGACGGGACTCTCAACGCCGGTGGGAGATTGGGAATTCACCACATCAAAGCCTGAAATTGGAATGGTCGATTTCAAGGGAGCCAAAATTCAACTCGTGGACTTGCCGCCGATTGTGGAAGGAAGCGCCGAAGGAAAAGTAAATGGAAAAGAAATTCTGGCCGTGGTGCGAAACGCGGATGCCCTCGTCATTATTTTAAACGTCGCGACGCAGGATGAAGATTGGCACGTGCTTTCAACGGAATTGAAAAACTCTGGAATACTTCTGAACCGGAAAAAACCTAATATCAAAATTACCGCAACCACATTCCCAGGAATATCCATCGCGGGAAAAGAATTCTTGAAAATCCCCATGGAACAATTCGTGAGTTTTTTGAAAACAATGGGAATGCACAACGCCCAAGTCATTCTGCAAGAACCCACGACGCTTGAAACGGCGACGGAAGCATTGGACGAAACCCTCGTGTACAAGCGCACGATGATCGTATACAACAAAGGACGCCCAACTAAAAGAGTGGAAGCAGGAGAGAGCGCCATGCACATTGCATGGGATGTGAACACGCCGCGGCCGAATGAAATGGCGGACAAATTATTCGAAGTGCTGGACAAAGTGTACGTGTACACCAAAAAACCCGGACAGGATGCATCCACGATACCCTTAGTTGTGCCGCAGGGTGCATCCGTACTCGACGTGGGAACGCTCGTGCACAAAGATATTGTGCAAAACCTCAAGTATGCCAAAATTTGGGGCAGTGCCAAGTTCGAAGGACAGCGCGTGGCAAAAGATTATATGGTGCAGAACGGCGACATCGTCGAGTTCAACTGGTAGTCAAATTTAAATACTCTGAAACAATCAGTGGGACATGGGCACTCCAAAAAAACCTTCAGCAGCAGGAAAAGGAAGGGTCCGTACACTGCGAACTCAGCGAGCGAGCACGGCCGCAAAAGGATTCAGACCTAAAATGGTGAAACCAGGAAAAGAAAAAGAATGGGAAGCGTTTATAGCACGTGCAAAACCAGGGAGTCAAGATAGGGGATATTCTCAAATAGTAATCAAGGGGACTGCGATAGCATTGAAAGCGCTTCATACTGGAAAATCGGTTGAAGAAGCAATTAAAATATCGGACAAGGCAGTCGGAGGACACTCTGACAACACTTATAGGATAATGATACAAAACTTAATTTTCTTTTCTCCACGCGGAAGTGAAGTGAAGAGTTACTTCGAGGAACGACAAAGGAGAATCCGAGAAGAAGTAGATAGTATGATGCCCCGATATGGGTGAGCATGATTAGAATAAATTTTACGAAAGCACTATTCCTCGGATGAAAATTTTGGTTGAAAATACTTTAACGCAGCGCGAATAATCATTATCGCGGCAACGCCACCTAATACGAGTGCGAGTCCGGTGACCACATTCTGCTGCGCGGACGCGGATTCATCTTCCTTCACGCCCGCGTTGACAATCAACTTCACGAGACCTTTGGCTTTGTCTCCTAAATCCTTTGCGGTCGAATATTGTCTTTTTTGAAACGCATTCTCCGCGCTCTCCCACGCGCCCTCGAGCTTGATTACGCCACTTTGGTCAATGAAAAATGATTTGTTGGACGCATCCAGAATCGTCTCCGCGGCTTGCTCGAGAGAGGAAAAATTGGTCGAGGATTTCAACCCTTTATCGTCGCCGTACAAGGACGCATAGGCAGCCACGCGCAGCAAACGAAGTTCCAATTCGGCTTCCAATGCGCTCGTTTTCGTTGGTAAAGAGGCGTATTCCGTGGAAATACGTTGCGCGTTGTCTGCAGCGGTGTTGGCGTACGAACTCATGGCACTTGAAAGGGTTTGGTTGGGCCCTAGCGGGGAAAGGAGGCCGAGCAATTGCGATTTTTGCTGCGAATCCATATTGGAGAGTGTGGCAATGTCATTCTTCACGGATGAAACGGAATTGTCGTATTCCGCCGCGGAGTTTTTGATGGAGTCAATACGCGAAAACAAGTCCGCATACGAATCAGGAAGAGCGAGTGTTTGCGCCGTATCAATGGAAACGTTCAATACGGTTGTTTCCGTATGTGACAACGCTTTCACATCGCTTGAAGCCTCTCTAATTTCGGTTGCGATGGTGGCCAACTGCCCCTTGAGCGCGGCGACTTTAGACTTCAACGCGTTGCCCGATACGGCCTCGGAAACAATGTCGATGTCAAACTGTTCATTGTCCACGGCATTGGTCAACTCTTCCAAACTGTTGCTGGTGGTAAGTGAAACAAACCACGGGATGGATGATTTTAGAGCAGTGAGACGCTGCACCAGATAATTGGCCGAAATCAAGTTGGTTCGAAGCACACCTTTGGGAGCGAGAACGCTGTCCTTGTCCGCGACCGGAAGGATGGTCCGCACCGTGTCATTTTGCAGCACGGAAACGGACCAATACTTGAACGTGCCGTTCGTTTGAGGGAGGGCTTTGAACACGACCGCGCGTTCATTCTGCTCCAAATAGTTTCCTTGGGCGAGAATACTCTCCGCGTCAATGGCTTGAAGGGCCAGCCCATTCACGGAGAGCAAGACCAAGGCAAAAATGACTAAAACGGCTTTCATATCGTGCGAAAAACCCCATTATAGGTTATAATTCCTCGCGTCCACGTATTGAGTACTTCATCTGGTCGATGGAATTATCGGCGAAAAAGAGTGGTGCCGCGAAGCGGCACCACGACACCGCACGACCATATGGATAATTTGGTCGGGGTCATGGTGCAACCTGGTAACACAAAAGCCTCCAGAGCTTTAGATCAGGGTTCAAATCCCTGTGACCCCATATCCAATTTCGATTGGACCAACCGATATGGAGGTATCGCAGCGCGATACCTCGCTGGGCGTTTCTTTTTGACCGTGCACGACTTTTTCTTTCTCAAAGAAAAAGGGGTGCGTATTGAATCCCTGTGACCCCATCGCCCGCATTATCGGGCGGCGCTAAGAAACGGGTTATCGCTGCAAACGATAACCCCTAGTTTTTTTGACTTGCAAACTTTTTGGTCAAAATTTTCCCTAGTTATTTAATCCTTCCTCGCAACGTGTTGCGCATGGCGCGGATTTATTTGGATTCAAATGTTTTCATCTCATTCGTGAAAGAGGAGATGGACCCTCATTTCAGGGGCCTTTTTGCGGAAGCACAGAATTTCTTCATCAAGGCAAAATTGAATGGTTATGTGCTCGTCCTATCCGAACTTTTCCTGTTTGAAACCGAAAAGCGGGCTCATTTTGATAAAAAATGGGTTAGCATCGAACTGGACAAGATTGGAGTAGCCTATGAGTGGTTCACTTCACCAACAAACAGCGCGCCTATCGAAATTAGCGCAATGATACACTTTCCTGATTCCCTGCACGTCGTATTGGCGCTGGAGTCTCGCAGTGAATATATTGTAACATTCAACATCAAAGACTTCCTTCCAGCAAATCGATGGATAAAAGTGATCAAGCCGGACGAAATATAATTTACGTGCGCTTCTTCTCTTTCACATATTCCTCTGCGGCCTTTATTCGGTCTTCCTTCGTCAACAATTCCCCACTCCAACCTGCCGAACGCGCTTTCTCGCCCAATCTCCGGGCTGATTCACGGACCGTCTTCCGCAACTCCATCATTTTCCGGGTTTCGGCCAAATTCTTCCGCAACGCATCCTTCAAAAACTCGGAGCGGGAAGAATAGAGACCAGAGAGCTTCACCATCTCATCAATGGCCAGAACGAACTTGTCTTCCACCTGAACAGAAAGCATTTTCATGTAAGTAATAGGCTACTAACATGTTAATAAGGATATTGAAAGAAAAAAAGGGCGGTTTGACTAACTAAAGTCAAACACGCTGTCTTTAATCGCCTTATACGTTTTTCCATTGTAGACGAATTCTATTTCCAGATATAACGGGTCTGCTGGCGCGTAGCTTGGATCAAATTCCAATCGCACAGGGGCGCCTAGAAATCCATATTGGTCTTTTGTTATTGAAATATTCGACCATTCTTTGACCAATTCTCCTTTTTCATATTTGTAGGTGGACGTGTTCAAATTACGCTCATAGGCTTTAGCGTTCACTACTCCAACAGCATATTGCATTTTGTCGTCTTTATCTCGAGGAGCAATCGTCGCTTCAATCCCGTCCGCTTCGGGGTCTTCATCCCAATTCTTCATGGACGCAGTCCATAAGTCCAGCATAACAACAGGCAACATTTTAACCGCTGGCTTTTCCTGCACAGTTGGTGTGGGAGACCCAGAAGGCGAGTTTGTTGCCTCATTGCTTGCACCCGAATAACTCGGCTTTCCGGTGCATCCGGAAAATAAAATAACTCCAACTAAAAATAATCCAATCAATAGTTTTGTGTTCATGCTCTCTCCTCCGTTTTTTTATTCTTTTTTTTCTTCGCTTTCAAAGGTTCCTCATCAGAGCCATCATCATTTGTCAATACATCCATGCGTTCCAAATATTCTTCCTTGGTAATTTCTCCATCCGCATATTTTCGCTTCAACGAGACGAGGGGGGATTCTTTACTCTTTGGTTCAGAAGAATTATTGTTTACCACCGTTACTTGCTGGACTTGCTGCGAGGCACCCGCAAAAATCTTCAAGGGGTCCTCGGCAAGCGTGGCAATCTTCCACGTTTTACTAAACATCCACAATCCAACGGGGATACCGATGATGGTGATGCATGCGACGAGTGCAAGGGGAATCCAAATGAATAGTGCCACCCACCACCCGATAAAAAGAAACCAAATGATTCGAATAATGGTAGAAGCCATAAAGTTACCTTACCCCAAGAGAGCCCCTTTCGTTTAAAATCCTACGCTCTTTCTGACGCCGACTTTTAACCATGCAAAAGGCCCCTTTCTCCATGTGGGATAAGGTATCGTTCGTGCGCAGGGGACGCCTTCGGACGCAAATCTTGGAAAACCTCATTCAGCCCAATAACCCAACCGATTTGGCCAAAAGGCTCAATTCGCACCGCCCCACAGTGTCGCAGGCCATTGCCGAATTGATGGCGCGCAACTTGGTCAAACGCCTCAATCCTTTGGAGAAAAATATCAGCTTGTATGAAATCACCGCGGATGGAATTAAAGTCTTGAAACAAATCAAGGGAATGAAAGAGCACTTTGCCGCAGATTCCGACTAATTCAAAAACCCGCTAAACGAAAAAATAACTATGATTAAAATTCTCCCCGTGTCTGAAAACGATGCCGTGCACATCCTCCCCCTCATTCAAGAATATTTTCCGTATTTCCACATGGATTTAGAAAAGCTGGTGCGGCGAATTCACTCATCACAGTATTGGTGTTATAAGAGTGTAGAGAAAGAACAAATCACAGGATATGCAGAATGGGAAATCGTGAACGAGAAAAATAAAATCATCCGGCTGAATGGAATCGCAGTGTTTCCCCGCTTTCACGGAAAAGGATTTGCGAGTGCGTTATTGAAACGCGGAGAAGAAGATGCCCGCTCGCGCGGAATGAAAAAACTCACATTGATTGTGGGAGAAAACAACCAGCCCGCACGAGAATTGTATCGAAAAATGGGATTCGAATTCGTGCGGCCCAATTTGGAAAAGATTGATGGGCAGAAAGCGGAAGTGTGGGAAAAAAATCTAAATTAATACAACGAAAAAAAAAACCTAGTATGCCTTTGAGAACAACGTAAACCATTCCGCGGGCTTAGCGCAGTGAACGCAAACACTTCCTTTGTGGGGTTTCTCATCCAACGCAATACAGCGCGGGGACGCAGTGGTTTTGTCTTTCAGCGCCTTTTCACAATCCACGGCGCCGCAAAAGAGAGCGCGAATCAATTTACGGTTTTCGAGCGCGGATTCAAACTCTTTCATTGTGTGCACGGTCACTAAACTTTCTTTGACCCATTTCTCCTGCCTCGAAAACATCGCGTGGTGCATGGCTTCCAATTCTTCTTCCACCACTTTGACGATTTCGTGCAGGGAAACAATGCGCTTTGTTCCCGTGTCGCGGCGAACGAGAACACACTGATTCTGCGTCACGTCGCGCGGGCCCAATTCGACTCTCAACGGGATGCCTTTCATTTCCCACTCATTGAATTTCCATCCGGCCGAATAATTGTCGCGCGCATCGACCATCGCGTTGAATTTTGACAAGGAATTTTCCAACGCCGACGCGGCTTTCAACACTTGTTCACGAGTCGCGTCAAAGATGATGGGAACAATGACCACCTTATTTTTGGCCAAGCGAGGAGGGATGACTAAACCCTTATCGTCGCCGTGCGCCATGATAACCGCACCCACGAGACGCGTACTGATACCCCACGAGTTCTGCCACGCCAAGTGGTCTTTTTCATCCTCTCCGCTAAATTTGATTCCGAAGGCACGGGAAAAATTCTGTCCTAAATCATGCGTGGTACCCATTTGCAGCGCTTTCCCATCGGGCATAAACCCTTCAATCGTAAATGTTTCTTCCGCGCCCGCAAAACGTTCTCCCTTTGTTTTCCGGCCGGTGATGACAGGAATCGCGAGAAGTTCGTGCGCGAGCTTTTGATACTCTGCGAGATAGCGGAGCGTATCGGCTTTCTCCTCTTCATGCGTGGCGTAGACGCAGTGCCCTTCCTGCCACAAAAACTCTCGCGTGCGCAAAAATAATTTGGTGGCTTTGATTTCCCACCGTACAATGTTACACCACTGATTAATTTTGAGGGGAAGATCACGGTGGGAGCGAATCCATTTGGAGTACATGTCATACATCATGGTTTCACTCGTCGGGCGGATTGCGAGACGCTCTTCAGATTTGTTGTTCTCATCCTGCGCAATCCACGCGACTTCGGGAGAAAAACCCTCAGCATGCTCCTGTTCTTTTTTGAAAAAGGACTCGGGAATCAACAGCGGAAAATAGGAATTCTGCACGCCCAACTTTTTGATACGCGAATCAAAATAACTCTGAATCTGCTCCCACATCATCATGCCGTGGGGGCGTATCACCATGAAGCCGTGGATCGGGGCGTAATCGGCGAGCTCGGCTTTCAACACGACCTGGTTGTACCACTCGGAAAAATCCTCATTCTTTTTGACGGTGATTCCCACTAACTTAGGTGCTTTTTCGGGGGGCATACTACCTATTCCCAAAGGATGACTTAAATAACTAAGGCATCCAAAACCAAATCACATGCCCTTTACACGCAGACCCCATATCCAATATACTCCTGAATTAGCAGCGTTTGTCGCTGAACACATGAAAAAAGGAGACAGTCGAATTGAAGTCGCGTCTGCGGTGGTGAACCGATTTGGAAGACGATTCAATATTCACGACCCCGCGCAGATGCAAACTAGACTGGAGCGAGCATTTGGAATACGACCCAATTTTTTCAGAATGTTTGAAGGAAAAACCCACCAAGAGATTGATCGCGCACGCGAGGAATGGGAAAGACGCTTCGAACGGGTGCGTGCAGGAGCATCCAAAAGGCTCACGAGACGCTATTCAACTAATCCTGAATTTGCAAAAGGAGCGAAAAGTCGGATGGTCGCACAAAATGCCACTGCCGAATTTTCCGAATTCGTTTCCACCGTCGCACGTGAACGATACAGTGAACAAAAAGAACGAGACGCTCAATCGAAGCGGAGAAAAGCATTCTATCAAACGCCCCGTGGACAAGTCGAGCGAGCAAAAAGTGCACAAAGCGCTCGACAACAATTTGGAACTAAGACAGCTAGACAAAAGGCATCCCGCACGACAAAAGCACAGTTTAGAGACTCCGAAAAAAGAGCACGACACTCTGAAGGAGTACGTCGTTCCCAATCAGAGAAAAAACAAAGAGTTGCGGGAATAACCTTTCCTGAGGATGTTCAAAGGAAGATCATTCAGCTTGCCCAAAAAAGAATTGGATTACTCCGACAAATCCGAAATAGTAAAAGTGATCAAGCGGAGGCCTTTTTCGAAGCTTACTGGAAGCGTGAGATTGATCACGCACTAAACGAGATCAATCCAGCTCTGCATGAAGCCTTCCGCTACCAACTGCACATTCAAATCCGCACCCGCGCGCGAAAGTCCCAAATAGGAAGGGCGCGTTGAGGAAATCCGAGCCCATGGCTACAAAATACCTTAAATATGACAGGGGTACGCCGAATCATTTCCATACATTTTTAAGTAATAAATCGGGGGAGTTTGATATGATAACCTTTATTCAAAAAACAACAGTCATTCTAGCCCTTCTCCTTTTTTCGCTTTCGAATGTGTGGGCAGCCGAGGTCACCATCCAAGAATTTGGAGGGTACCAAGATCCTTACTCTGGGAAATTTTTCCGAGAAACGCTGCCGCAAATCCAAAGCGAGTATGGGGATAAGGTCGAATTAGTATTCAGACATTTCCCCCTGCCCTTTCATCAGTTTGGCGAACAGGCCGCTGAAGCCGCCGAATGTGCGCGCAAGCAAGATAAGTTTGACGACTATCACTACATTCTATTTAACCACCAAGAACAACTTGAAACGAAATCATTAATCGGCTACGCGAGCCAACTCAATTTGAACACCGAGCAATTTACTGCGTGCCTAGAAGAAGGAGAAACAAAAGATAGTGTAGAAAAGAATAGAATTGAAGGAACAGAAAAGAAAGTTTCAGGAACCCCTACTTTTTTCTTAGATGGAAAGGAGATTGGAGGAAAAGTTTTAGTAGGAGCCCAATCGTTTTCTGAATTCAAGAGTGTTATTGATGAAATTCTTCAAATCAATAAAGAAAAAATAGTGCCAACGGAAAAAACAACCACCGGAAACGACCAACAGTCCGAGCCCATTCTGGGGGCAAATACAAATGCGCCTGTTCAAATTCTCGCTTTTTCGGACTTTTCGAGCCCCTTCGCGAAACAGTTTCACTTGGAAGTTTGGCCACAGATCCAACAAGCGTATCCCCAAAATGCCAAAATGGTCTATCGGAATTTTCCCTTAAGCTTTTACCCGTTTGACGCGACAGCAGCCCTCGCGGGAGAGTGCGCGCATGCTCAGGGAAAATTTGAGGATTATGCGTACACCCTATATTCAAATCAATCTGACTTGAGTGCCGAGGCACTCAAAAAGTATGCAGCCAACCTACATTGGAACGTTGAGAAATTCAATGCCTGTTTGGACAAACAAACCTACTTGGGCGAAGTCCAGGATGATCAAGCCGATGGGGAACGCGAAGAGGTAAATGGGGTTCCATGGTTTTTCATTTCAGGACCCGGAGGGCATACCCAAATTGTAGGATCACAACCTTTTGGCAATTTCCAAAATGCCATTGAATACGCATTGGGAAACAATTCAACGTATCAACCGGACGAAAAAACAGTGGACGCCGACACTTCAAAAACGAGTGAACCCAAAAAAGTAGACGAAAAAAATACGGAAGCAACCTCCACGTATTGTTCCGAGGGCGATCGCCAATTCTATACGTGCGTGGACACGACGCAAGTCTCATGGTGTACGTGTATTGGAGGAGAGTGGAAATGCATTGATCAGCCCGATCAAAGCTGTCCTCAAACACAAGCGTGTAATGGATGTATGATGAATGACTCCTGTCTCGCTGCAGGAACGCGCATGATAGCAAACGACACCCCCTCCTTTTGTGGACTTGAAACCAAGCTCGAAACTCAAAAGAAAGATGGATCATCCTGCCAAAACAATTTTGAGTGTTTGAGCAACACGTGCAACACAGGAACATGTATCAATCTTCAAGCCGAAATAAAAGAAACACGAAACGTCATTCAACAATTATTCGACTGGCTCGGCGGATTGTTCGGAAGACGATAAAAAAATAGAATAAGCCTACTGGGGGTTCACAGAACCCCCACGTAGTCCATTAGCGCTGCCCGATAGTGCGGGCACGGGAGAGCCCAGATATGGGAACGCACCCCTTTTTCTTTTCAAGAAAAAGTCGCGCCCGGTCAAAAAGAAAATGAGGGGTATCGTCCAAAAACGATACCCCAACACCGGCACTCGATCGGAATCGAGACGGGAGAGCCCAGATTTGAACTGGGGTCGCCACCACCCCAAGGTGGTATACTACCAGGCTATACTACTCCCCCAACCTTTTTGCAAGCAAAAAGCTTGACCAAAAAAGCCGGCCAACCCTAGTTGGCCGCGTGCGTATCAAATTTCCACGGAATATGTTTTTAAAGCCCAAATTTTTCGAGAATGCATGGCACGTAAAAAAGAATTCCGAAAACATACGAAAACGAGTAAGCGCACACAAAAACGAGCTGCATCCAAGAGGGCCGCTCGACCTGCACACGCCCACCACACTCAACACGCGCACGAACATCGCGAACAGTTGCACCGCGCGCGAAGAGCCATCCGCGCGTTGAGGCATTTGGTGATTTTGCCCAAAGCGGTTATTCACACGACGAAAATGCACGTGCCGGAACGCTTGATGGAAGAAGTCCCCGAACAAGCCATGATCGAACACTGGGAAGCACTCGGAGAATTGAAGGGAAAGGGGATTGAAATACGCGCAACACGAACAAACGCACGACAGCACTTGACGCGCGAGATTGAGTTAGACGCTCCAGTTTCCGCGCACGCGAGGCACTTTGCGGCGCAGCACGGACTAGTGGTAAAGGAGCGAAAGTCGCCTTGGCGAAGCTCCATGGAACGCATTTTTGGATAACACTACTGTTTCTTTTTTTTGCGGGGCTTGCGCGAACGCTTTATCATTTGCCTGCGCTCTTCCGGATTGCCCCAACGTGCCTTTAGTGCATCCGAGCTGCGTTTACGATTTTCCCCAATCATCTGAGCACGTATGTCGGGGTCCCTCCAGCGGCGCTCAAACTCCTTTCGGGCTGCTTCCCGCTGGATTTTTTTGAACGCAGGACTCGCAAGATGTTCACTCCTTTTCCGACGAAAATCGGGGTCACTTTCTCTTTTTTGGATTCCCTCCGCGCGACGGGCCAGATGTCCGGAGTCCTGTTTCAAATTTGCCATGGCTCGACGCTTAGCATTGTCCCAACGTACTTTCTTCATAAAATAATCACGATAACTATCCTCAATCTCCGTTGGAAATCTATTCTCATACATTTTAGCAAAATTGGGACGCATACCACGCGAGGGTTCAAACAAATATTTCTCCATAATTGCCGCGGAGCGGATGCCCCATTTCTCGCTATAATTTTTCAAATAATGTTGAACGACCTGTTCACGCGTAGCGCCCCTGCGAAAAAGAACGGCCGCCCTCCCAACAGAGAATTGATTGAAACGGGGTTTTCTACTTCCTCTAGATCTGGCAGGCATACCGAAGCATTCTCTTGGGATATATATGTTTGAGCACCACGGGCATCAAATCCTTATAAGCCAAAACCCATTCACTAACGTATGCGATTCGAACTCGTGGCAAAAGCGTTTGATGAGATAGAAAAAACGAGCAAACGCCTCGACATGACGACCCAGCTCGCCAAACTGTTCAACGAAACACCCGCGGAAGACATGCGGAATGTCGTGTATTTTTTGCAGGGAAGACTCGCGCCCGCGTACAAGAATATTGAAACCGGACTTGGAGAAAAACTCGTGGTGCAAGCCATTGCGCGCTCAACCGGGTACACGAAAGAAGAGGTAGAAAAAAAATTCAAAAAGACCGGAGATTTGGGAGAGGCCGCGGCGGAATACTTGGAGAAAAAAACACAGCAGTCTCTTGTGCGTCAAACTCTCTCGGTGAAAAAAGTACACGAGAATTTTTTGAAACTTGCCACGCTGAGCGGAGAAGGGACGCAGGAATTGAAAATCAAACTTCTCGCGGAGTTGTTGAATTCTTCTTCTCCCAACGAAGGAAAATTTGTCGTGCGGTTTGCGCTTGGGGCATTGCGTTTGGGAGTGGGCGATCCCACCCTTATGGACGCGCTGGCGCAGGTGCACTTAGAAGAGTTTCAGAAAGAAAACCCAAAATTGGTGAATGAAATCGATGAAAGTATTGGAAAAAAATCCCCGGAAGAGAAAGAACGGAAGCTGCGCACGCTTTTGAGGATTCAAATTGAAGCCAAATACAATATTTACTCGGACTTGGGACACCTCGCCGAGAAACTCACGGACAAAGGATTGAAGGGGATGAGTGCGATTGACATTGAACCCGGCGTCCCGATACGTCCCACACTCGCGGAGCGGCTGCCATTCGCCAAAGACATCATTGAGAAGCTGGGAAAGTGCATCGTCGAATCAAAATACGATGGATTTAGGTTACAATGTCACAAGAAAGGAAATGACGTGTGGATTTTCTCGCGAAACTTGGAAAATATGTCCGATATGTTTCCGGAGATTGTGGCAGCGGCACGCGAACAATTGGACGCGCGCGAATGTATTGTGGAAGGAGAGGCATTGGCGGTGAATGAAGAGACGCAGGAGTTTTTTCCATTTCAAATAACGATTCAGCGCAAACGAAAGTATGACATTGATGAGAAGGCCAAAGAATTACCCCTCAAATTATTTTTGTTTGACGTCATGAGCGTGAATGGAAAAAATGTGATGGGGCTTCCCTTGCACGAACGACGTGAACGGCTGAAAAAATTGATTTTGAAAGGAGATACGATCGAACCCACGAATGCCATTATCACCGACAAGGCGAGCGAGATTGACAAATTCTTTAATGAAAACGTTTCGGTGGGACTTGAGGGGATCGTGTGCAAGGACCTGAACGCACCCTACATCGCCGGTGCTCGCAAATTTGCATGGATTAAATTGAAACGTTCTTACAAAGGAGAGCTGCAGGATTCGGTTGACCTAGTTATCATTGGATTCTACAAAGGAAAAGGAAAACGCACGGAGTTCGGGTTGGGCGGCCTCTTGGCAGCGGTATATGACGACAAAGCCGACATGTTCAAGTCCGTGACGCGCATTGGAACAGGATTTTCGGAGGAAATGCTGGGAGACTTGCACAAACTTTTGTCGAAGCACACACTCAACCATAAACCCGCGCGCGTCGATAGTGATGTAATTCCGTACGCGTGGGTGGAACCCAAGTTTGTCGTAGAGGTGCGCGCGGATGAAATCACGCAGAGTCCCATGCACACCGCGGGACGAGAGAATGGAGAGGGGACGGGATACGCCCTCCGCTTCCCACGGATTCTTAAACTGCGAAATGACAAGGAGCCTGAGATGGCCACTACCGTGCGTGAGATTATCAAAATGTACCAAAACCAAAAGCGCGTGAAAGTGGAGGAGTCGCGATGAGCAACTCTACCCTCTTGCGGGCCATTGATCAATTCATCCGACTCAGCTTGTTTGCGCTTGCATTCGGACTCGTGGTCATTTTTCTTTTAGCAATCGATGAATTCGTTGTCAAGCAACGATTGTTCTTCGTCCGCACGGGGGATTGGGACAACTTGATCACCGTCACCGTGTTCGGGATACTTGTAGCGTACGTGCTGAAGAAACTCCTCCTCCTGCAATACAAATGGGGAGTGAAACGCTGATGGATGTTTTCCGGCTTCTCATCACGGCAATCATTGCCGGGCTCGTGCTGTATTTTTTATCTTCGCTTATGGCGCCCATCCTGAAGCCGCAGACCAACTTGTCTAAAGCCACTGAGAATATTCTGCTGGATGCACAGGCAGATTTGGGGCAGAGCACGAGCATATCGCTTTCCATCAACGCAGACCAATCGCTCTACGCACGAAACTTTGACACCCCCACACGAACGGTATCATTTGCGTGCGCGGGAAGCGAATGCTGCCCCTATTTGGAAAAATGCCCCTCGGCATATGGAAGCACCCCGGAACGAATGCTTACGTTTCAAAACGCCGACACATCATTAACGGCGCGATGCGAATTAAGCGAGGCGGGCATTCATGCGTGTGTAGTGTACGTGGGGAAGGAACCCGCGCAAGTGATGTGGTCAACCGTTTCGGCACCCAGCGGCACTCTCACCACGAAAAATGAAATCACTTTTTCAGGAATGATTCGCAACACGGGAGAATTGACGAGCAACACGTTAAACATGCGCGTGGAAATTTGGGGAACAACGATAGTGAGCGGAAAGGATGTGGAAACGATTGTGGTGCAGAATGGACAAACGCTCGAAGGAATCGAATCCGGAAAAACGCAAAACGTTTCAATTCCAATTACCATTTCAACACCTGGAGAATACCGCGCCGTGATGAGTGTGGAAGGATTAGATGCGGGAAAGGACACGCGGGAATTTTCAGTTGTAATGGTGGGGGACTTGATTTCCCTCTGCGCCCCGGATTTTACCAAGGCGTTTGTGAAAACATACGACGGGTTTGACGACGTGTGCAAGGAAAAAAGATTCTGCATGAACTGCGACTTTGCCTTTTCGTGCCGGCAAGCCTGGCAGCGGGAAGCCCCGGTGGAACTACCCTACTTCTATGACCCCACGCACGGAGAGACCGGGTTTACCTATCTCATTTCCCCCGCGGAAAATGGCACCTGCTAGATTTTAGGTCTGGCGATCGAAGCGTTCCGCCCATGCTAAAAACGCATGAAAGAGGAGCTTATTCAGCACTTCCGGGTGAAAAGACACTCCAACTATAGGCTTTTGCTCGTGTAAAATGACCTCATTGGGATTCCTGGTTGAACGTGCGATGGATGCAAACCCATTGGGAAGGGAAACGACGTTGGAATGAAGACCATAGACGTTCACCGTGGGTGAAAAACTGTCCAAGAATGTACGTTTTTGAATGACTCTGATGGGGTGAACTCCAATCAACGCCTCGTCCATCTTTTTCACTTTCCCCCCAAAGGCAAGGGCAATAAGATGCTGTCCCGCGCAGATTCCCAAAATGGGTTTGAAAGAATGTTTCATCCACCCTACTTTTTTGGCGAGTTTCAAATATTCATTATCCTTCAACTGGCACCCGGAGAAAATAACCACATCAAAATCTCCGGCCATTTTTTCATTCATTTTTTTTAGGGAAATGACTTTGCTCGGCACGCTCAACACGCGCTGAATCGGCCACACAAACTCGCGCTGCGTGAGCACATCATCGGCGCGGCAGCAATTGACCACTAATGCGCTGCGAATTTCACTCATCGCTTTTCCTCGTTTTCTTTTTGGGTAACTTCTTCTTTACCCTTGGTTCAACAGACTTTGAAACCAATTCCGCTTTCAAAATGTGACGCGTGCCCTGCAAACCTTTCCATTCGTCTTTGAATTTGGAAATGTGAATCTTTTTTTGAAACAAAGGGGCATTGGTGACAAACGACTCAAACTCGCCCCCTTCTCCAATGGAAGAAAGATGGTGCTTCTTTTCGAGCGCGAACAAATCGTGGAGAGCGGACTCATCCATCTTTTTTCCCAACCATTTCTTATCTAACCCTTCCGCGGCGACGCTCGCTAAAAATATTTCAAAACCATTGATGAAAAGTTCATGCCAATGCGACTTAGGATTGGTCTGCCACAGCGGATTGAAACAATACAAATCCAATTCGTAGCAGATTTTTTGAATTCGGCTTGCTTGATAAGTGGAGGCAATGGCCCCCGTGACCACCCCCTGAATTTTTGTTTTCGATTTCAATTCCGCGAGAGCATTTTTCAAATCCTTCATCTCTTGGGATTTTTCTCCTTTCGTGTGAATAATCACTAACGGAATGTCCATTGCCCGAGCTTGAAGAGCGGTCCATGGGATATTAGGCACGTGAAACAAAAAACTCTCCTTGTTTTGCGGTTCCATCGCTAAAAGAAATGTAATTTCGTGTCCCGCTTGTTTCACCACGTGAACGGCGTACACGGAATCTTTTCCTCCGGAGAACAAACACGCGAGTTTCATACTAAGCTGCCAGTCTCGTTGCGATTACTAACGTTCGTTCACGCCCTTGGCGCTTACCCAATTGCATCGCTGCGTCCATTCTCCGGAATAGAAGCCCCGCATTCTGAATTTTTCTCGTGTGACTCTTCGTACCAGCTACCCCAGCAGTAAACGAAGGCGGTTTCCACTCCGACATTTTCGCTTTCGGATCTTTCAACTTGCGCACTTCACGCAAGAATGAAGGCGATTTGAGAGCGTGAACAAATTGTTCCCTAAAACGATCTAAAAAAAATTTCATCTGGCGCGGAGAAACACGACCCAAGACTTGAAACTCGTCTCCGCCGGTGCGCGCGTGAAAACCAATCTTCAGCACGGCATCTTTGAACGATTCGGTAAAAACTTCTAGGACACGGTTTCCGACAGCGTTCCCGAATACTTTATTCACGGAACCAAAAAAATCAAGATCAATGACAGCAAGAGAAAGTGGTTTTCGATTGGGGCGGCGCAACACCTCTCCCACTTGCTCATCAAAACCCGTTCGATTCATGGACGCAGGAGTCAATGGATGTTGTGTACGCTCGCTGCGAGCAATCTTTCTCAACTGTCCGCTGACTAATCGTAATTTTCGGTAACGACTAATAACACGATTCATCACTTGTTGGGGTTGGTTTAGAAGATTCTCCCTAAACTCTGGCGAGCGAAAATTAGCGATTGCTCTCTGCTCATTTCGCACCAACGCATCCTCCACGCGGTTAAACCAAAAAGGCCTGGAAATAGGAGAACGACCCAAACGCCCCTCCCGTGCTTTTTCCGCATATCTTTCAGCGGATTTATATAATTTTGAATGCTCGAATTTAGGATCAATCACTTGGCGCACGAGACGGTCAGCTCTAACTTTAGGAGTAGCTCTTTTCCGAATTCGTGGTTTCATTACCAGAAATCGCCCTTTTCCTATATAAATTCCAAATGCTCAACATGGGCATGAAGCCCCTCATTGTTGCACTCGGCGGGAATGCCCTCATCCGAGAACACGAAATAGGCAATTACGCGCAGCAAATGAAAAACATTACGCACGCATGCCAAGAGATTGCCGCTCTCGTGAAAAAAGACGCTCCATTAGTTATCACGCACGGAAACGGTCCGCAAGTGGGGAATTTAGAATTGCAAATGCAGGCCGCCTCGCCGCGCATACCCACGATGCCCCTGCATGTGGAAGTGGGCATGACGCAGGGGGAGATTGGCCACCTCATCGCATTCGGAATGAAAAAATGGTTGCCCGCACAGAAGGTTACGACCGTACTCACTCACGTCGAAGTGGATGCGCGCGATGATGCGTTCAAACATCCGAGCAAACCCATTGGGCCGTGGTACAAATCCTCACAACAATTGTCACGGCAAAAGATTCCCTTCATTCACGACACGCGAAAAGGATTTCGGAAAGTCGTGGCATCCCCCATTCCGCAAAAAATAATTGAAATCGAAGCGATTAAGGATTTACTCAAAGCAAATCACGCGGTGATTGCCTGCGGAGGAGGAGGAATTCCAGTGATACGCGACAAGAACAAATGGTCGTGCGCGGACGCGGTCATTGACAAAGATTTTTCGACGCAAGTGTTGGGAAACGAACTCTCCGCGCGGGAAATGATTATTCTCACGAACGAAAGTTTTGCATATACCGATTTCAACCAACCAAACCAAAAAGAACTTCACACTCTCTCACTCGAAAAGGCACGCCATTTACTCAAGCAAGGACATTTTGGCGCGGGGAGCATGGAACCCAAAGTACGCGCATCCATTCGATTCATTCAAAAAGGTGGAAAAACTGCCTACATCGGAAAAACAGGAGAATTGCAGGAAGTGTTGAACCATGAAAAAGGGACTCGATTTCACCGCTGAAATAAACCAAATTCTAGGAACGAAAGCGTTGCACGCGCTGAAAGGAAAAAACTTCTTGCGCACCGAGGACGTGAACATGGAACAATCCTTCATGCTCTTCCATTTGGCAGAACGATTGAAACAAATGCATCAATCCCAC
>CAYIIU010000007.1:0-46644 GCA_964363635.1 uncultured archaeon | reverse complement strand
TGAAAGAACGCGGCATTGAACATGGCACTCGATGAGGCGTGCGCGCACGAACTCGTACTCGGAAATGTTTCCCCGACCATACGTTTTTACCGGTGGAAACCTTCAGCGGTGTCGATTGGATATTTTCAAAGTTTACAGCAGGAAGTCGACGTCCAAGAATGTGCGAAGCAAGGAATTGATATCGTACGAAGGCGCACGGGAGGAGGGGCTGTGTATCATGACTACGATGGGGAAATTACATATTCCGTCATCGCCCCCGAGAGTATGTTTGCACCCAACATTGTGGAATCATACAAGCAAGTCGCGGATTGGATCATTTCGGGATTGGGAAAACTCAATGTCACGGCGGAATTTGTTCCCATTAATGATCTCGTGGTGAACGGGAAGAAAATTTCCGGTAATGCCCAAACGCGGCGCAATAAAATTCTGCAGATGCACGGAACGATTTTGTGCGACGTGGATGTGGATAAAATGTTTAGTCTGTTGAAAGTTCCCGATGAAAAAATGAAGGGAAAAATGATTTCCGCCGTAAAAGAACGCGTGACGAGTTTGAAACAGCACTGTGCCGATGATTACACCAAAATTTACGATGCGCTGCGCGAGGGATTTTTAGATGGGAAAGAATACTCCGAAGAGAAATGGACGAAAGACGAGATGAAAAACGCCCGCATTCTCGCGGAAGAAAAATACGGCGCAGCGAAATGGAATGAGATGCGCTAGTTAAGCAGGGTTAACTAAAATGAGCGAAAAGAGAGGCGTGCCTTTTTTCCAGTAGTCTTGAACATCTTGTCCGGCGCCCACTATTTCAGCAGCACGGACTTTGCGAATGGGGTAAACGGCTAACTTTCTCCCTTTGGCGTACACGGCTATTTCTTCTAGCCAATTGGCATTCTCCGAAATCACATGAAAAAAACCCCCGGGAACTAGGACGTGGGGCAAATAGTCCACAATCGTGCGGACTTGATTACGAAAAGCAATGTCTCGTCGTCGCGTCTGTGCGACTCCCTCATGAGGACTAAAGTGACGTTGGAGCATGTCAATCATCAGACTTTTGGTCCGCGTATTTTCACGCACCATTTTCTGCAAATGGGCCCGGAATGAAAGTGCATGAACTTCGATGCCCATCTTTTCTAAAATGTCAACGGGGGAACGCACAATATTTTTGTCGGAATATCCCCTGTCCACCGCCACAATGGTTGAATGGGGATGTTTCTTTCGCTCGGCCATGACACGAAAACCGGCGCCGCTTCCATAGTCAACTAAATCAACCACTTTGACGTGAGAAGCATGGTGCAGAGACGAGGGAGACGGTGATCGTGTAGGCGATCGGGACGTTCGACTCCGGCCGCGTGAAGGGAAACGATTTCCTTTGGAGGATGATGGTTGATGCGGCATTTCAAACCCCTTTTTTCTTCAAGGGCACGTGAACGCATTTTCCTAATGCATCCTCCGCGGCCTCGAGCAAGGCCTCGCTGTACGTGGGATGCGGATGAATCGTTCCCGCCACATCCTCTAAACGGGCACCCATTTCAATGGCGAAAGCGATTTCGGCAATCATATCTGAAGCATGCGCCCCCACGAGGGTGCCGCCCAAAATGACATGCGATAAAGGGTCGGCGACCACCTTAGCAAAACCAACCGGACGATTGGCGCCCAGCGAGCGCCCGCTCGCGGAGAAAGGAAACAACCCCGATATCACACTGCGGCCTTGCTTCACCGCATCCGGTTCTTGAACACCCACCCATGCAATCTCGGGGTCGGAATAAATAACGGAAGGAATGACTTGCGCATCAAACGCGCTCGGCAGGCCGGCGCACACCTCCGCGGCAATCTTTCCCATGTACATCGCACGATGCGCGAGCATGGGATCGCCGGAAATATCCCCAATGGCGAGAATTTTGGAATCCGTTGTGAAACATTTTTCGTCGATGCGAATAAACCCTTTCTCATCTAATTGGACGTGGGTGTTTTCCAACCCCAAATTATCGGTTGTAGGGGAACGCCCTACCGCGGCGAGGACTTTTTCAAACGCTACTTTTTCTTTTTTGCCTTCTTTGGTCTGCAATTCTAATGATATTCCGCTGCTTGTTTTTGTTCCGGAAAAAATTTCAGTGTTCTTCCAGAATGTCACGCCGAACATTTCCAATTGCTTCTGCATGATTTCCCCAATCTTGGGGTCCATGTTGCTCAAAATAGCGGGAGAGCGATGAATGATGGTGACTTTGCTTCCCAATTTTTGAAACGTGTGGGCCATTTCCATGGCAATGTAACCTGAACCCACAATCGCCAGCGATGAAGGGACTTTTTCAACATTCAAAATTTCTTTGGACGAAAGAATGGTTTTTCCATCGAAGGGGATTCCGGGCAACGCGTTCTCTTTGCACCCGGTGGCAATAATAATTTTTTCTGCAGTCAAACCCACGGTGTCGTGTTCCTGCTCGATGTGCAATTCTTTGGAAGAAACAAACGTGGCTTTTCCGTATACGATGTCCACGCCTGCTTTTTCGCAGAGCGATTTGATTCCATTGGTGAGCTTGTCCACCACTCCCTGCTTGAACTCTTGGGTTTGCGCCATGTCGAGCGTGGCCATGGAGACGCTAATTCCCTGCTCCTTCGAGTGCGTGCAATCCCAAAAAACGTTCGCCGTATGAATGAGCGCTTTCGAGGGGATGCACCCATGATGCAAGCACAATCCGCCAATTTCCCCTTGAACTTTTTCAATCAGCGTGACGTTCTTTCCCAATTGCGCGGCACGCAGCGCGGCCACATACCCGCCGGGGCCGCTGCCTATTACCGCGACATCCACGTGCTCGGACATTTCTCCAACGACCATTGGCTTTCCTCGGATGAATCATCCAATTCTTGTTTAATAAAGGAAGAGGATGATTCCGGCAGATTTTTATATAACGTAATACATTGTATTACAATATGAATTCTGATTCGGATATCGTTACGGTGCGTTTCGAAGGGGATGCCCGAAAGCAGATTACGACCTACGCGCGGCAAAAATTGGAAACAAAATCTAATGTGATTCGGAGAGCCACCCTTGAGTTCATTAAACGGGAAAACGAACGGAATGAAATCAAGGAAGTCATTTCTCAAAAATTTGGGGAAGGAAAAATATCGTTTGATGAAATGGTGAGAATACTAGGATATGATGATGCCAAAGAAGTGGCCTTTTTCATTGACGTATTAGAAAAATCTCTGCAAGAAGGGATATAGCATAAAGAAAGTCGTTGCGGACACGTCCGCGCTTATCTCTCTTGCATACAGCGGACGTTTAGAGATGACATGCGAGAATATTGAGATGGTAATCCCAACCCCCGTCAAAGTCGAACTGGATGAAATTGCCGCGTATTCGGATAAATTAGCTAAAATGGCTAAAGATTGCCTCGTTCTACTCCATCAAAAAAAAATTGGAATCCACGATACGCTGCCCAGCGGGAAACCCAACAAGTATGTCAATTCAAAAATAGATTTAGGAGAAGCAGCCTGTTTTGAACTAGCCATCGACCAAAATATTCCAGTCATACTAATGGATGACATTTCCGCCGCAACCGCATTATACGGATTGGCAGCCTCCAAAAAGATTACTATTAAACTTTCAATCGCTGCTCTTGTTGAACTCAAAAATATGAAAAAAATTACTTTACCTGAATTACGCAAAGGATTAGAAGCCATGATTCAAAACCGCGAATGGGGAAAATCCGCTATGGAAAACGCTATACGAAAATTTATTGAATAAATGAACTTTTTGGCAATCAATTACATCTCGTTCAACATATTCTCGAAAGTGTGCCAAAAACGAGTCGTAGCGGGAACGGACCATTTGCTCTCGATGAGCGCGGTAGGGTACGTGAACTTACCATTGCGTTTTCGACTAATTCCGAGTGCGATGCGGTTGCGATAATAAAAAATTTCCACATCGCCTGTAGAAGAGTGCAACGGAAGTTTGATATTTTTGGGTTCCTTCACGAGAAAAATAATCGATTTTTTGTCCTCGGGTTTGGCATTGGTTTTTTCAAAAGGATTTGCGGTGAGAAGAATGTGCAATTCCACACGCGGAAAGACGGCGACCTGAACTTCTTTTCCAGTGAGTTGATTCATGACTTTGGAAATTTTATCCTGCACGGACATTTCACTCTTATCGGTGGAATCGAGGAAAACGTTTCCGGATTGAATGTACGTTTGAACATTTTCAAAGCCCGCACTCATTAAACGCTTGCGCACATCTTCCATCTTCACCCAGTTTCCCGCCACATTCACGCCGCGGAGAAAAGCTACATAGGAGGCCATATACTATTACCCAACCTGCGGAAAGTTAATATAAGGCCATTTTCGACGCTCGGATTTTGAGGGAAAAGCTTTCTTCAAATTGTAGGTGAGCGTGACTCGATAGATTGGAGCTTCAGAACACATGGCTGCCGTTGTCCATGTTTGATTCAACGCTTCCTGTTTAGACATCGGCTTTCTCTCCCGAATACCAAATTGAAACTCCTGAGCTAGGCGATAAAGCACTGCTACGAACCCTTCTTGTTCAGTTGTAATGAAAATTTTTCCATTTGGAAACAAAACTTTTGGGAAAAGTTCGAATAGATTACGCATTTCTTTTTCAAATTCAATAGTGTTCGCCCTTTGATCTGCTCCAGCATATGGATAGGGCATGTCAATAGTAATGTGTCGTGTTTTTCTCTTTGCTCGAATCATCGCCTTTAGAAAAAAGATGATTTTTTTCCCCGAAACATGAACACCACTTTCCCGTAATTTTTCTTTAAGAGGGTGTCTGCCTTCAAAAATTAAATCAACGGCTGCATATTTTCTAAGTGGAAAACGTGTGGCTTGCCTTTCAATGTATCGAGCATCTCCGCTCCCCAAGTCTGTCGTTTGAAAAAAAGGATGGATAGCGTGTCCTCGAAAAGGTCGTTTTCGCTGATCTGAGTGTCTTTGTGGATTCTTCCCAATCCGAGACACCTAAATCACGTCCAACAAAAACAATCCCGGGTCTTCCAAGTGTTGTAAAACTTCATTGGCGAAACGCACGGCTTGCGCTCCATCCACGATGCGGTGGTCGAATGTGAGGGAAATGGTCATCATGTGACGAATCACAATCTTTCCCTCGCGCACGACGGGTTTCTCTTGAATCTTTCCCACGCCTAAAATACCCACTTCGGGCCAATTAATGACGGGCGTTGCATAGGTTCCTCCTAATGTACCGATGTTTGTAATCGTGAACGTGCTTCCTTTCAACTCTTCCGGGCTCGTTTTTCGTTCGCGGGTTTTCTCGGCGATATCCTGCATTTCCTTCGAAAGTTGAACAATGGATTTTTGGTCTACGTTTCGAATGACAGGAACAATGAGACCGTCTTCCGTGTCCACGGCAATGCCAATGTGATAATATTTTTTCAACACCACTTCTTGCGTGGCATCATCGATGGACGCATTCATGTACGGGTGATTTTGCAGCGCGGCCACACAGGCTTTGGCGATGAATGGTAAATAGGTGAGTTTGATTCCTTTTTTTTCTAATTTGAGTTTTTCTTTTGCACGCAGTTCTACCAGAGCAGTGACATCGCATTCGTCCATGTGCGTGACTTGAACGGCGGTGAACATGCTTTTCACCATGCGGTCGGAAATAATTTTCCGCAGGCCCTTCAACGGAACACGTTCTTCGCTTCCCTCGGATTTCCATGCCTGCTTGGTTGCTTCCGTATGCGCAAGGGGAGAAATGATGTGTGTACCATGAGAAGTCTCGGTGACATTTTCTGGAGAAGCAAATGGATGTTCGGCGCCGGTTCCACTTTCCCAAGGTTCACGGTAATCACCGCTTGATTGTGTAGAAGTGGAAGGAGACGGAGAGTTGCTTTTTTGATCGCCTAGTATTTTCCCCACCACACCAGCGTTTTTCACGTCTTCGTCCGTAATTCGTCCCGCCGGACCAGTGCCTTTCACTTGTGCAAGGTCCACGTTTAAGGAGCGTGCTAACTGTCGCGTAGAGGGCGCGGCTAAAATGCTAGTTGACGATAGGGCTGACACCTTAACAGCAGGCACCGGTGTTGATTTTGCTGTCTGAATGGGTGCTGTTGCGGGGGGCGATTTTGAAATTGAACGTTCCGTTTCTCCCGCTTCCCCAATCGTGGCGAGGACGTTTCCCACCTTGATGACTTCGCCAGGTTTACCATACAATTTCAAAATGACACCCGTTTTGGGGGAGGGAATTTCAACGACTGCTTTGTCGGTTTCAATTTCAGCAATGGGCTGGTCCGCTTGGATGGGCGACCCTTCCGCAACGAGCCATTTTACCAGCGTTCCTTCTGTGGTCCCCTCTCCTACATCGGGAAACTTAAAATCGAGCGGCATACGCCTCAAACCGGGTTGGCGAATTTAAAGGTTGGGCCCGCATCCTATTGCATATGCGCAAACTCACACTCTTCATTGCGTGCAGTCTGGATGGGTATATCGCGGGAAAAAATGGAGAGATTGACTGGCTGTTCACGGATCAGGGTTATGGCTACCAAAAATTCTTTGAGAGCGTGGACTCCCTATTGATGGGACGAAAAACGTGGGAATTAGGATTGTCTTTTCCAGAATACCCGTACGCAAACAAACAGGTTTTTGTGTTCACACGTAAAACGCCTGCCCCTGAACAAAAGGATTCCCGCGCCACGTACGTGGAGAAAAATATCATGGAGTTTGTGCACGAACTCAAAAAGAAAAGAGGAAAAAAGATTTGGTTGGTGGGGGGAGGAGAAATTGTGCACGAGCTGCACGCGGAAGGATTGATTGACGAGTATCGCATTTTTGTCCACCCCCTCACGATTGGGGATGGGATTCCCTTGTTTCAAAAATGGCACCAAACCAAAGAATTGAAACTCAAACGAACTAAAAAATTCAACTCTGGATTAGTCGAGTTGAATTACGTGAAAAAATAAAATCAAAAAACTAGAACGACATTGTTTTTCGAATACCGGATTTGATTCGCTCGGCATTGGGCAAATAATAATTCTCCAATTTGAACAAGGGCATGATGGTATCAAAACCCGTCACGCGACCCACGGGTGCTTTCAAATGCAAAAAATTCTTCTCCATGATTCGAGCCATGATTTCGCTCGCGAGGCCGAGCGTTAATGGGGCCTCTTGAACAACGACACAGCGTCCGGTTTTTTGCACGCTCGCATGCACCGCGGGCCAATCAATGGGAGATAATGTACGAAGGTCAATCATTTCGATGGAAATCTTTTCTTCCTCTTGAATTTCTTTCACCGCATCCACGCTTTGGCGGAACATGGCGCCCCACGAAATGAGAGTAAGATCGCTTCCGGTTTGGTGCACTTTAGCTTGCCCCAGCGGAATAGAATATTGCTCATCCGGAACTTCTTCGCGGAACGCACGGTACACGCGCAGGGGTTCGAGGAAAATGACGGGGTCAGGCTCGCGCATCGCACTCGTTAAGAGTCCTTTTGCATCGGTGGGGTTGCTCGGGATGACCACTTTCAACCCGGGCGTGTGAATGTAATACGCTTCCGTGCTTTCACTATGATGCTCCGGCGCTTTGATACCGCCGCCATACGGTGTACGGACTGTCATGGGGCAACTAAAACGCCCTCTGCTGCGGTTGCGAATCCGCGACGCGTGGGAAATGAGTTGATCAATTCCCGGGTACATGAAGCCGGAGAATTGTATTTCCGGAACAGGATGCAACCCATATGCGGCCATTCCAATGGAGGTTCCGATAATGGCCGATTCGGCGAGAGGCGTGTCAATGACGCGCTCCTTTCCAAACTTTGTTTGCAATCCTTCCGTGACGCGAAACACGCCGCCATCTACTCCCACATCTTCTCCCAAAAGGACAAGTTTGGGATTGCTCTCCAATTCCAATGCGAGGGCATTGTTCAGTGCTTGCACCATATTCGCTTTCATGGAAATCCCGGTCCTTCTTTGGGTTTTTCCGATGCAGCATTTCCATGTTCGGACAAAAATGATTTGAAATTTTTCTTTTGTTCATCTAGTTCCGGCGTGGGTTGAGCGTACAAATAATCAAACATGTCGCTCGGCGAGGGAGCGGGAGTGGTTTCGTATTCTTGCACGGCTTTTTCAACTAAATTTATTGCCTCTTGGTTAATTTTTTCTTCTAATGAAGGAGTAAGCACGCCAAGTTTGGACAAATAAAGTTTCATCCGCATAATAGGATCGCGCTTGCGCCACGTTTCCAACTCTTCTTTCGTGCGGTAACGCGTCGAGTCATCCGCTGTGGTGTGGTCGCCCACGCGGTAGGTGAAAAACTCCAAGAGAGTGGGTCCTTTCCCCGCGCGCGCCACTTCCAATGCTTGCTTGGTTGCCACGTACACGGCTAACACATCATTCCCATCCACTTGAATCCCTTCAAAACCAAACGCAATGGCTTTTTGAGCGATAGTTTGCGCGCGCGTCTGAAGCGAGCGCGGTTCGGAAATGGCATACTGATTATTTTGGCAGATGAAAACGACCGGCGCTTGAAATGAGCCCGCAAAATTCATGGCCTCTAACGTATCACCTTCACTCGTGCCCCCATCCCCAAAATAGGTGATGACCACCGCATCCTTCTTTTGAAGCTTCATGGCCATCGCCGCACCCACCGCGTGCAAGGGTTGTGAACCCACGGGAATAGAAACGGGAAAACAATTAATGTCTTTTTCACACGTCGAGCCGCGCTCGTCACCGCCCCAATATTGGAGCACTCGCACCATGGGTACTCCTCTTGTAAAAAAAACACCATGTTCACGAAACGCGGGAAAGGTCCAATCCTGTTTCTGCATCGCGAAGGCGCTTCCTACCGTGCACGCCTCTTGTCCGAGGGAAGAGCCATATGTTCCAATGCGTCCTTGTCGCTGAAGTTTGAGGGCTTTATCATCGAACATCCGTAAACGGACGAGGTGGGTGTACAATTCGATTAGTTGAGCATTTCCTAATTTTGGATTAAGCTTCTCATCCACGTTACCTTGTTCATCCAAAATGGAGAGCTTGTACACAGAAAAATCGCCGAGTTTTTGGAGAGGCATACGTGTTTCCAAAGAAAATTCGCCTATTTAAAGAACGCGTTTCTTTCCTAAAATGAAAACGGCTCGAAAGCCTTTATTAATTCGAGAATCTTCGATAGTCGAAAGAGAAAGGATGATGGTATGCGTAACGAGTGCGGCGATATGGAAATGGGACTGGCATGCGCGTCTTCTTTCACCAGCGGAGAGGATCCGCGATTTTTAACGCCAAAGAGCAAACCCCAATATACTGCCAACAGGACATTTATTCCCAAACACATCGCACTCCATTTGACAGTAGATGTGAAAAAGAAAACCGCCCACGGAAGGGCGGAAACACAGTATGAATTGTTTGACAATCGAAAAAATATTGTCCTTGATGCCATGCAAATGAAAATTGACTCGATTCAAGTGAATGGAAAAAAAGCCACGTTCGAATACGACGGTGAAAAAATCATTGTTCCCGTACGCGAAAAAAAAGGAAAAGTGGTAGTGAACTATTCCGTTTCAAAACCCGAATTAGGAATATTTTTCATTCACCCCACCAAAGACAAGCCGCGCAAACCCTATCAAGCGTGGACGCACTCTGAACCGCAAGAAGGACGATACTGGTATCCGTGTCAGGACATCCCGGAAAGCAAGTCGCCCATCGAGATGCATATCACAGTAGAATCGCCTTTCATTGTCATCGCCAATGGAGTGAAAATGGGCGAAAAACCCAGCAAAGAAAAAAAAGGGTGGAAGACATTCTCGTGGTCGCACAACGCGGAAAATTCCACGTACTTGAACTCGTTCGCCATCGGAGACTTTGCTTGCGTCACCGACAAATGGAAGCACGTGAACATTGAATACTACTGCCAAAAAGGACAAGAGGAAAATATTTCTAGGTCGTTCGGAAAAACACCCCAAATGATGGAGTTCTTGTCGAACTATTTACGTTTCCCATATCCATTCAAGAAATACGCCCAAGTTGCTGCAGCGGATTTCATCTTCGGAGGAATGGAACACACGACGTGCACGACACAGAGCGATTGGGCGCTACAGGATAAGATTGCCAGCACCGAAACACCGGCGCGGCCAACGGTATTAGCAATCCATGAGCTCACTCACCAATGGTTCGGGGACATTGTCACGATAAAAGACTGGTCCCACTTGTATTTGCATGAAGGGTTTGCCACGTATTTCGAATACGCGTGGTTTGAGCATGAAGGCGGAAAAGATTTGTATGATTACTACCGCTATGTCGATTTACTGGAATACATGGACGTGGACAAAAATCTGTATCGCCGACCCATCGTCACGAATATTTACCGCGAACCCAATGACCTCGTGGACAGCGGTCATGTGTACAGCAAGGCCGGACTCGTCATCGCCCATGCACGAGACATTTTAGGAGACGAAGGATTTCGCGATTCGCTATCGGAATTTATCGCCAAAAACGCTTACAATAGTGTGCAAACGGAACACTTGGTGAACGCGATACGCTCAACGACGGGAAAAAATCTCACCAAATTCTTTGATCAATGGGTGTATAATGCAGGCTATCCTGAATTGAAAGTCAGCGTGCACTACGACGCCAAAAAGAAAGTCGAGCACGTGCGCGTCGTGCAAATGTCCAAGATGGACGACAAAAACTTGTGGGATTTCCCCGTCACCATCGCACTTACCACGCGCAACGGCAAAGAAACATTCCACTGCGTCGAAATTTCAAAGAGAGAACACCGTTTTGCATTCCCCTCTAGTGGAGAACCCTCGAATGTGGTGTTTGACCATTCCAATGTCGTTATCAAAACCCTTACGATGCAAAAACCACGTGCGATGTGGTTGCACCAATTGAAGCATGATTCGAAAGCAATTCAACGCATTTACGCCGCGCAAGAGTTGGCCAAAATTCCGAGCATGGAAGACGTATTTGCGATTTTGAACCAGGTTGAAAATGATTCATTCTGGGCCGCGCGCGCAGAATGCGCTCTTACACTCAAAACGGCGCTATTTCCGGAAGTGGCGGAAAAATTAATGCAATTATACGGAAAAGAAAAAGACCATCGCGTGCAGCGTGCGATGGTGGAAACCCTTTCATTTTTCCGATTTGACAACGTGTTCGAATTTTTGAAAAAAATAACAGAACGAAGAGACTCGTATATTGTGCCAGCCGAAGCGTTTCGAGGAATGGGACGATGGAAGGATAACGAGGACATTGCATTTATGCTCAAGGGTGTAGACCGGGACTCTTGGATGGATCTTATTCCCAATGGAGTGGTAGGCGGACTTGCTGCTATCCAATCGGAGAAAGCCCTGAAGACGCTCATTTCACTCACCAACCCCAAATACTCCGATAAAGTTCGGATGACCGCCGCACGCGCCATTGCACTGGTGGGGGGAAAGCGCGAAGAAGCAATGAATGCCTTACTCGAACTCACGAAAGACTCGTATGCGCTCGTGCAATTAGCAGCCGTTGCTGCATTGGGACAAGCGGGAGATGAACGTGCTATTCCCGCCCTTGAAAAATTCACGGAAGGACACCGCGATGGACGCGTGAAACGAACGGCCTTTGACAGCATTCGCATGATTAACGGCGGAATAGACTTGCCACCTTACAAGGAAGAAGAAAAGAAAAAATAATTAATTCAATTTGCACTTAGCAAACGTTTTTCAATAAATAATTCCCCCGCCTTGTACGAACTTCTCACGAGCGCGCCGCTCGCGACGTAATCAAAACCCATCTGTTGAGCGTGCGTTTTGAAAAAATCAAACCGTTCTGGAGGGGAATAATTCTGCACGGGCAAATGCCATTCTGAAGGACGCAAATATTGTCCGAGCGTGAGCATATTCACTCCCGCTCCGCGCAAGTCTTTCATCGTCTGCAAAACTTCCTCATCCGTTTCACCGTGACCTAATTGAATGGAGGATTTGGTGAATTTCATTCCGTGCGCGCGGGCGTAATGCAATACATTTAATGTTTGCTGATAACTTGCCCTTCTGTCGCGAACTTTTCCCTGCAACGATGATACTGTTTCAATGTTGTGTGCGAAAACATCGGGCTTGCTTTGCAAAACAACATCAATCAAATCTTCGCGCCCTTGAAAATCACCCACCAACGCTTCGACTTTGAAATTTTCTTTTTTCAATTCGGCAACACATCTAGCAACGTGCGCGGCGCCTTGATCAGCGAGGTCATCGCGGTTGACCATCGTGATAACGACGTAATTCAATTTCATCTGCTTCGCCGCATGAACTAATTTTTCAGGTTCGTTTTCATCCACTACATCTCCTTTCGCAGCGGCGTTGATTTGACAGAATTTGCACCCGCGCGTGCAGGTTTTTCCTAATACCATGAACGTGGCGGTGCCGCCGGACCAGCATTCGGTTTGATTGGGACAATGGGCTTCTTGGCACACCGTGTGTAGCGCAAGATTATTGGTGAGGACTTTCAATTGCGCAAACTGCTCCGTGCTCGGCGGGCGGATGCGGGGTTTGAGAATGGGAATTTGCATGAGTAGATGAGAATCGGGCGCTTAATTAGTTTATCCCCATTTGCTTAACGCGGTCTGTTTATCGTCTTCGGGTTTCTTCTCTATTTTGTTCAGCGCATTGCTGACACGAACGTGGTCGAAGCCATGCTTGTCACAGTAGAACGCGATTACTTTCTCGCGGTCCATCTTCGTTTGAGTAAATTGAACATCTTTGAACACGGAAGGATGCAAGAACATTTCCTCAATTTCATACGGGTCATAATCGACGGTTTTTTTCAATCCGCTCAACACGTCTTCAAAGGATTTTTTTCCTTCCACCGCTTTCAAGGCTTTTTTGGGGCCAATCATGGGAATTTTTTCGTTGAAGTCCGTTCCTACCAACATGCCAATCCAAATCATCTGCTTCTGGGTGAGTTTGAGTTCGTGCAACACTTTTTCGGTCTCAAAACGCTCGGGTTCCACATTCACATACGCATTTCGGTACGGAAGTTTTCTCTTTCCGGTGATGCCCATGTTGCGGATAACCACGGGAGCGCCGCACAATAACGCATCATAGTCTTGCGTGGCAACGGCGTATGCTTTTTTTTCTTTGACTAACTCTCCGGCCTGCGCTTCCCCTTCTTGTTTGGCTTGAACGATGGGAAGACCCATGCTTTCCAATGCGAGATGTGCTTCGTCAATCATTTCCTTGTTCAAACTCACGGCGCGCGCACCCATGGAGCGGGCTTTCTCGAGGTCGCCGGCATCAATCGCTTTTTCCATCTCTTCTTTGGCCGCGGTGCGGATGGCTTTCCGTTTATCTAACGTTGCACGCTTGAGCGCACTCGGGGGACCATCAAACACGAACACGGGTTTGATTCCGGCTTCAATTAAGTTGGAAGTTCTGTATAACAGGCCGGCAATGTGCGACGTGACATCCCCTTCCGCATTCATCAAGGGCTTTCCATCCGGACCGCGGATGGAGGTGAGAAACTGGTAGAGAATGTTGTGTGCATCAATGGCAATGGTCTTTCCCGCCAGTTGGGTAATGTCAATTTTTTCAGTGGTAATCAAATCGCCAATCGGGGTACCCATGTGCTGCACCTACACGTGAAATAGGCTTAAACCCCCATAAAAGGAGCGCGGTGGCAAAAGGGGAAAAATGGGGGCTGCTTAACCATCGTTATCCAACGCATAATGCTTTTATAGAACATCAAGCCCACGTGTTGGAATGCGTTTTTCGCGCCGAACATAGACCATGGTGAGCCTATCCCGAAAATCAGTGTTCGGAGGATGAATGGGGTGAAAACATAAACGTTTTCATTCCCGCATCCGAATTCTGCTTTTTGAAAACAAAAATTTGATTTAATCTTTAATTGAACATTTTCCGCGAAGTTTCCATTTCAGGGTCCACATTCGTGCGCGAAGAAATAACTTTCGCCACAGCACGCTCAAAATGCTTGTGCTGAATCTTCGAAGCATCGTCGCGGAGCGCATGCATCCCTGCCTCTAAACAAATGGATTTCAAATCGGCGCCCGTCATTCCCTCTGTTTTTTCCATAATCTTGTCCAAGTTCACGTCTTTGTGCAGGTTCATTCCCTTGGTATGAATCCCAACAATTTTTCTTCGAGCATCCTTGTTTGGCAAAGGAACTTCTACAATTCGATCGAAACGCCCGGGGCGCAAGAGCGCGGGGTCCATCACATCAATTCTATTTGTCGCGGCGACAATCTTGACATTCTTCCGGTCTTTGAAACCATCAATTTCCGCTAACAACTGAATGAGTGTGCGCTGCACTTCACGGTCTCCGCCGCTCGTGTCGTCGGTGCGCATCGTTCCAATGGAATCAATTTCATCAATGAAAATAATAGCATGGTCCTTCTCTTTGGCGAGGGCAAAAACATCCCGCACTAATTTCGCGCCTTCACCAATGTACTTGTGCACGAGTTCACTCCCCACGAGTCCAATGAACGCGGCCTTGCTTTCGTTGGCAATGGCCTTCGCGAGTAACGTTTTTCCGGTTCCGGGAGCACCATGCAGCAATACACCCGAAGGGGATTGAATTCCTAATTTTTCAAAACGCTCAGGGTGGGTCATGGGGATGATAACCGCTTCGCGCAGTTGTTGAATCTCTTCCTCGAGACCGCCGACCATGTCGAATGTTTCAATGGGGCGCTCAACAAGTTCCATCGCTTTGGCGCGTGCATCTTTCCAATCGGGCAATACTTCAATCACAGCCAAATTTTTCTGCGACATCGCTACACGCTTTCCCACTTCTTTTTCGGAAAGTACGGTAGCGGCTTCCGTGTTCACCAAAAATTCAATACCATTAGAATTGCGGACGATGCACTTTCCATCCGTGAGAATGTCCTGCACCGTTCCCACCATCAATGGGGGGGTTTTGAATCGTTCCAATTCGGCTTTCAGGCGTTTAATTTCCCCATCCAATTGGAGCGTTTTCTCATCCATCGATACATTTTGAGCTTGAAGGAGACGGACCTGCTCTTCGAGCGTGTACACGTAATCGTAAAAGTTAGTGACGTTTCTCCGTGCCCCAAGTTGGGTGTTTGAAGCAGGATTGGGCGCGGAAGCCGTTCCTGAATTATCCTTCTCGGATGAGTAGGTTGCATCTGTTTCTGCCATAATGAGCCTGACTATGTTTATCGGAGAGGAGTTTATATACGTTATTCTTGATTCGAAGTTTTTTGATGAACCTTTTTTCTAAAAAGGTTCTGGAAATTTCCTTTGTAATCCATCTCCCTAAAAAACCCAAACCGCTTTTTTTTGAGTGAAACGAACGTGAACTGATTCGAATGTGGGAAACGATTGCGTGGCTGGTAGGAATAGTCGTCGTCATGGCCATCGCCACGCGAGCGATTAAACACTTTTTCCCCAACGCCCAAACATGGCATGTGGCGAGCATGGTTCGCTTCACGAAAACACGAAAAGTTTTTGATATTTTTGTCAAACACCCTAAACTTGTCAACGGGCTCACCGACATTGGACTTGTGATTGGATTTGGTGCCGTTGCAGTAGATTTTTTATGGATGCAGAAACGCCCCATGGTTCAACGCCTTGGGGTGTTCGCTGCGAGCGTGCTCATTTTAGGTTCTCTCACCGGGTTTGTTTTCCCCACGGAAAATCCTATTGTGCCCATTCCACCGCTCATGCTCCAATTCTTCTTTGGATTATTTGGAATGGGCGGATTGATTTTAGTTAGCTTATTTTATTCCGGACTTGATATTTTTACTAAACTAAGCATTGGAAAGAATGCCTGCGCGGGTGTGGCGCCGGTGATTCCGGGAGTGGACTTGCCTAATTCTCCTATTTCCGTTCCCTTGCACGCGTGGCTTTCGTTCGTGATTATTTTAATCGTACACGAAGCCTCGCACGGGTTTGTGATTCGAAAATTGGGAATGAAACTGAAAAGCTATGGCCTCTTACTATTCGGATTTCTTCCCATTGGAGCGTTTGTGGAACCGGATGAAAAGGAATTGAAACAATTGGAAAAGAAAAATCCCCGAGACGCGCTGCGAATGTATGCGGCCGGCCCTTCTTCTAATCTTTATTTCTTTTTAGTGGGGGGATTAATTCTTTCTTTGATTGGAAGCGCAATTGTGGGCCCGCTCATCGATCCTACACTTAATCAGATTCACTTGAATTCGGTTTCAGGCGTGCAAGTGCGCGAAGTGGTGGACAAAATAACGGTGTGCGGAACCGAGTTTGACACTCCGGCCAAAGGAATTCTTTTAGCCGGAGACCAAATCATGCAGGTGGATGGGAATGGAGTGAAAACCATCCAACAATACGCTGCAGCGGTGCGCGGAAAAGAGAAATATACCCTCACCATTCTTCGCGGCGGTGCAGGAAAAGAATTTACATTTGAGCCCAATTCGCTGGGAAGACTTGGAATAACGGTGCAGGACATTCCAAACACTTTTTACACGCCGCCGGAATGGTATATTCCACTCGTGCAAGTCCTCGGCTTCCTCGCCTCCTTTGGAGGGTGGTTGATTCTGCTCAATTTCCTCGTGGCAACCGCCAACTTCATTCCCGTGGACCCCTTTGACGGGGGAAAAATGGCGAAGTTGCTTCTCCTTCCGTACTTTGGTTTCCTCAAACAAGGAGAAGAAGAAACCAAACGATTGATTGGAAAGTTCTTCGTGTACATTCTGTTGGTACTGATCATTATTAACGCCGCGCCGCTGTTTATTGTGAATGCGGTGTAAACTTTTTCTAAAAAGTTTAATCAAAAAAAATATTAAAAATGAGATGAATGAAAATGGACATCCGCAAAAAAGTTTGGTCAAAATATTTCGAACGCGTGTTGAGCGGTGAAAAGAAAGTCGAATTGCGCATCGCGGATTTTGAATGCAAACCCGGTGATGTTTTGGTTTTGGAAGAATGGGACCCGGAGACCAAAAAATATTCTGGAAGAAAAATAAGGAAAAAAGTTTCATATGTGATGAAAACCAAAGACGCGCCGTTTTGGACCAAAGAAGAGATTGACAAATATGGCTATTTGATTATGCAGATGGAAGACGAATAGAATTTACTTTAATGAATAAGGCGTCGTAGTTGCTTTAATGAAAGCTTTCATCTCTTTCATAAAATTAGGATTCTTACGCGCATCGGCTAGAGCTTTTCGAAAATCTTTTTGGGAAATGGTTTTTCTCTTTTTACTAGACATATTTACATTAGTCGAAAAAGAATTATTTAAATCAGTATGAAAAAAAAGTCTGGGCCCCTGCAACGCAGGTGGCCCTAACTCCGAACGACCATATGGAATTTGGTCTTACAGATAATTCAGACCGTAATCGTTCGACGAACCGTGTGAGCTTCCGCCGCGACTTGAGGTCGAGCGTTTATCGTCTGATTTGATGAACGGACTTTTAACTCCGGTGAAGATCGTAATGACTTCGATCTTGTTCTCGTACGTCGGGTCGACACGCGCACCCCAAATAACCACAGACTTCGGGTCCATTTGTTCAGTGAGCATGGTTCCAATACCATTGGCCTCTCCTAACGTGAGTTCGGCTCCGCCCGTGATGTGAATCAACGCTCCTTTTGCACCCGCGATGTCAACATCCAACAAGGAGTTCTTGAGCGTGTCTTCAACGACTTCATTGACTTTGTCAACGCCCTTGCTTTCTCCCACCGCGATCATGGACAAACCGGTTCCAACCATGACTGAACGGACGTCGGCGTAATCCAAGTTGATTAAGGAAGGTTGTGTAATTGTTTCGGTGATTCCGCGCACCGTGCGTGCAACGAGTTCATCCGCCACTTTGAAAGCGTCTTGAATGGGCAAGTTAGGCACGAGTTCGACCAAGCGGTTGTTGTCAATCACAACAACAGTGTCCGCGATTCGGCGGAGGGTTTCGATTCCTTCCTCGGCCTTAATCGTTCGGGCTTTTTCAAGGGCAAACGGATACGTTACCATGGCAATGACAATGGCTCCCTGCGACTTGGCAATCTCTGCAACGATTGGCGCTGAACCTGTTCCGGTTCCTCCACCCATCCCGGCGGAAATGAACAGCATATCCACGCCCGCGAGAACTTCTTCTAACGCTTGGCGGGAAACTTCAGCGGCTTTGGCTCCAATTTCAGGATAACCGCCCGCACCGAGTCCGCGCGTGACGGATTTTCCGATTAAAATTTTGGTGATGTTGTCATCGATTATAGACAAGTGCTGCTTATCCGTGTTAATGGCCACGAGTTGTGCACCCGCGATTCCCATGTGAGCTAAGCGATTGACAGCGTTACACCCCGCTCCCCCGGCTCCAATAACCATAATTTTAGGCTGTCCGAATTCTTCGAACTTTTCTTCTACTTTAGGCGCATTGTGCGTCGCATTTGAGATAATCGATTGCATGTAAAGAGACCCCCTCTTTGATAAAACTGGAAATTTTTTTCAAACCCCTTGAAAGGAAATGATTTCCAATTTTTTTCTGTGCAACCCTCACCATTCCGGACTTAAAATACCTTTTCTTTTCCGAATGGAGCTTAGTTAACGGTTTGTTTTATTTTTTGTAAGTGATATGACGAAATGTAAGCATAATTTCCTTTTGTTTACGTTGATTGCACGAAAAAATAAACAAAAATGGTTAATTCGGCACGAATTTATTGTGTAGAAGAAAATGAGTGTTAACCAAAACAGATTTTGTTAAACGATACGCATGGGCAATCGTCGCGTGCGTTTGTTTCGAAAAATATGAATGGCATTTTTTCCAAGCGCTTTTGCCACACCTTCTGAAAAAGTATAATGGTTCCCCATTCGGCGATAAATGCGTTCGTTTTGAAGCGCCCATTCGACCACACTTTTCATGCGGTGCGTGTAATTGGGAATACTCAAGCGTTGAATCCCGCGTTTGTCTGCTACCTTTCCTAAATAAATCATCAATTTTTTGGCTACGCTCTGGTGACGCATCGCGGGAAGGGTGTAAAACTCATACATCTCCAACACTTTTCCACTTGTTCGATGTTCATTTTGGCGCACGCACATAAAGCCGACCGGACCCTCATGGGAGTATGCCACAACATAGAAAAAACCCGGCTGGACCCACGCCATCTCGCGACCCGGTTTTTGTTTGGAATTCCGATTCATCTCCATCCAGCGCATATCCGTGAGGACTTGAACATCATGCAATCGAACATCGGAATCCTTCGTGATTACGCGAAAATAGAGGGACATTCCAAGTTCACGAACCCCACTCTTTTAACCCTTGAGGAGGGATAAGTATTCGGGCTAAGCAGGAAGGGTAGCCGTCTTCCCCCGCGCGAAACCGGCTTTACGCGTGTGCTGAATCCCGGAAGCGAAGATCCGCGTATACGTTTGACGTCAAACGGTTTTGCTGACCTTTCGTCCGGGGAGATTGCTCTAAGTGTTGAACCCCGCTAGGCTCGGAAGAGTGCAACGGCAGGCAGTTAGGATAATGCTCTCCGGGTCACGGAAGCGAGAAACCGTCTGGCACTACTCACACGTGAACGCGGAAACGGCGACCGGGGCCCAATCTATTCCGGAACCTTTTAGCAAAAGGTTCATCAAAACCAGTTTCTTTCAAAGGCGCATTTAAAACCTTTTACGAGGCTGAATTTCTAAAATTGGCCATAGGCCTACTGCAGGATTGACAATAGGAAATCCTGCACCGTAGTCCACCGAACGCCCATCAACCTTTTAACAAAAGGTTGGCGAAAATCCAAGGGCCCGTATGGAATCGGGCATGGATAATTGGGGCCCCGATAGCTCAGTGGTAGAGCGCCCGGCTGTTAACCGGTAGGTCGAAGGTTCAAATCCTTCTCGGGGCGTACGTGTACCATTGACATGTCGCCAATCGGCGACAGCGATTTTGTTCGCCTCTCTAGAAAGGCGTGTGCAAACCCTTCTTGGGGTTGTAGCGCTTGAACCTCAAGGCGAAACACGTTTTTGATAAAGCCAATGTCCTTGGTTTGTCATTAAGCTGTTACTTCGCTCGGTTTCATTAGCGTGTAATTTCCTGTTTGCTCAATTTTTTCTTTATGCTTCAAGAGTGGTTTATCAATGAGAACAAATGCTGTTTCCGTCTTATTTGTTTCAGCTAGACAGGCACATGCGACTAGGTTTTCGAGGTCTTGGCTTTTTCCTTTGGCGTTCAACGTGGGAATATTTTTGATGAATGTGTTTTTCCATTTTTCGTGTTTGGATTCATTTTTGCCAAATTTCCTAGATTTTTGGATTAAGATGAAATAATTTCGGTCTAGCGCACTGAGAAAAGTGTCAATTTCCTCCTTCCAGTTTTCGGTTGCAATTTTTCCAAATGATTCAACTAATCCTAAGTGTTGTGTTTTTTCTTTCAGCTTTTCAAGCATCTTTTCTGCCGATAAATTAGTCTCTCGTAATGCATAAATCTCGTTGGCAAAATCTTCCATTTTCGATCGGATATTATTTTTCCACTCATCTTTCACGCTGTAAAGCAAAATGCGGTCGAGCTCTCTTTCAAAAAATTGTTTGCAGGCTTCCATTTCTTTTTGGTCTTCGACTGTGCGCTGATGAAACAGGGATGAAATAGGAATAGTTGGAATGGATTCAATAATGACTCCACGTAACAGTACGTCGGTATCATAGGCATATGTCATTTGACATCACAACGCTTCAGTCATTTGCAGCAATGTTTCAATTTGCGGCACCGATAATTTGACGGGTTGCAATAGCCCCAATCCGGCTAGGAGTTCAAGGTAGTCTTCGCGTGCCGTTCGGATATGATTCAATTGTTCTTCGCGCTTGGTGGGCAGGTCGTTAAAACTCAACACAAAGTCCAGATACCCCAGATAAGCTTTGGAGAATGTTTCATTAAATGAGATGAACGTGGAAGTGGGGTTTATTTGCCCTTGGATTTCTTTCAAAGTCAAAAAAGTATGATCGCGTAGATTACTGAGCCCAGAAAATGCTTCTTTGAACGTGTAATGGAGGTTCCCGTACAGTATACTATCCTTTTTTTCTACTTGTGATAAGTATTTTGTCATGAACTCTCGCGTTTGCAACAGTTGGTAGTCGATTGACTCCAAATATATCCGCTGCACCAATTCCAGAATCTGATTGGCCCCCAATTTTTGCAGGGTTTGCGTGTTCAGGTCGCTAATTTGTTTCCATCCTGCGGTTGAAAGAGGCCTTTTCCAATCAAAACTAATCTTCCCCAATTTCTGTTTGAGCAAACGATTGTCAAAATCGAGCAATCGATTGTGTTCTGAAACTCGCTTGTACAAATTTTCCGTATCAATGAGAATATTGAGTTTTATCTGGTTTTTCTGAATCTCGACTTTTGACTGCTGAAAATTGATGTTTTCAATCAGTTCATTGAAACCAATAGTCAATAATCGATTTCGCGCGGCTGGGAAACGAATATTTTCTTCTTTCCAAAACAAGTTTGACGTGTCTTTCTTTAGGCCTAGAAAGGGGGAAAAACCCCAAATTAGGCTTTCAACGCCCGACTGTACAACGGATCCATTTGCCATACCCCAAACATCCTTCTGAATTATATAAACCTAAAAGTACACCCAAACCGTTTTATGTATATGGAAAAGACCAGCCGAATCAGCATATCGGCCACAAAAGTTGAATAAAGGTTTTGTCTGAAAAACTCAGATAAATAGGAAAAAAAGGGATTACAATATTATTTTCAGATAACGAAACGGCACACGTTTGAATTTTCATTTTCGATGTAAAATCCAGCGATTAGCATACATGAAGGGGATATCAACTATTCCAACCAGCCACTTTGTGACAATGAGGCCAATGATGATGGGTTCAACTGGTAGAACGCCGTAAAATGCTAAAGTAACAAAAATAACTGAGTCGATAGCCATTGAAGGAAGGGAACTCAATACATTTCGCATCCAGAGCTTTTTCCCTTTTGTTTTCTCTTTAAACCAAGCGAAGATATGAGCGTCCAAACTCTCGCTGATCAAAAAAGCAATCCAACCAGCTATTGCGATCCGCGGAGTGAAGCCAAAAAGCAATTCAAATGCCGCTTGATTTGGCCAAAAAGGAGCGGGAGGAATAGTAATTGCAAGCCAGACAAAAAATTGCAAAGCAATTTGAGCCAACAACGCAATCAAAATCATCTTCTGTGTTTCAGCACGACCAAATTTCTCATTCACAATATCAGTCATCAAAAAAGTGACAGAAAAGAAAAGAGTGGCGGCAGGAGCAAAAAAAGTAGCAAATCCCAAATCATAGGCTCCAATTTTTACAGCCAAAATGTTAGCAGCTAAGACAAATGCCACATATAACCCAATTAATGCGTCCGGTTTGTCAAACTTACGCGCATACCAAGACCCAAAAAAAGTAACTATAGAAATACCAGAAATCCACAGAATGAGATATTCCAACATACAAAATTCATGAATTTGTCTTATTTAAAGTTTGGCCCGGCCAAACCCAAAGAACCGCATCCTTGGGAGTAATATACTTCTTTTTCTTTCGAAGCAAATAGCTTCTGACCCAAGCACCAACAGCAGAATATTGATCCGAATTCAGTGGCGTGTCATTTAACGAATTGTAAAATAAGAACGCAAACTGCTTACCAAATTTTTCGTTGGAAAATGGTTTGTCTCCTTTCAGTTTAGTCATTAATTCAATAATTTCACCCCTACTAAAAGAAATATTACTTTTTCTCAATGTCCGGATTACTGTTTGCGATGAAACGGGAATTCCTTTACCAAAAGAACGCATAAATTTCTTCTTTATACTGTGCAAATCACTCGTTGGATGACCGACAACAATAATAGCCAATCCAGTGGGCGAAATATAACTGTAAAACTTTTCTAATGATAATAAAACGCCATCTTTTCCTTTAGGAAATTGATAGACCGAATGAAGTAAAAAAACAACATCAAATTTGTTTTTCGACTTAACATCTTTGAGTGGCTTATTCCATATTTTACCAAGAAAATTGTTTTTAGTAGCTTTGTGACACTGAATTAACTTTAGACGGTTTTCTGCCGTCGGTTCGATTGCATCAACAACAACCTTTACACCATTACGAGCTAAAATTGACGAGAAATAAATCGACTTACTTCCATCCCCAGAACCGATATCAAGGATCTTGACTCTTTTCCTATGAATTAAAGTACGCCACCAATCGGGATAATTCAATTTCAGTTGACGAACGATCTCATCGACAATAGTAACCTCAGAAGAAGCCTTAAGAAAAGTCGTGAGGCTTTCAACATAGTCCTTTTGCTTTTTTTGCAGACTCATGTCTTCACTGGCAATTGTATGCTATAAAAAGTCAATAGGTAAAAGCGCAATTTTATTAAATCCAATCCATTCTGTTTTCTTGTTGATAAATAGGCTTCGATTGAAGCACGTTCGGTTCAACGCGATCCAATTTCAAACAGCAAGCCTTCTCGGGCGTTCATCGAATCTGCGGGAAGGCATATTATTTTTTCACGATGTGCACCACTAGCTTTGTTTACGTGGCGAAGGATTAGCAAGAGACATCAATCGGATCCGCAGTTTTTCAGGCAAACGACCCGCATGTGCATACTCAGATAGTAATTCTTTTGCTTCAGCCGTCAATTGGATTTCAGTGTATCGAACCCGGCCTTTTTTCTTTTTCTGGGATTGTATTAACTTCGCAGCTTCGAGTCTTTTTACCCCACTCAAAATAGATTCTAAAAAGAATGGATTGTCGTTCCCTGCTTGAGCATGACCCGCTTGTTTGTCTCTCCTACTGAGACTAAAAACAGTGCGCGGCCCTGTGCGAAGGGATTGCAGAATGTGCATACTCACCGCCGGGTAATCAATAGGTGGATTTTCTCCAAAGCCATAGGACCAGACCGACAATGCGACTCGGCGGACAACCGTTCCCGGCAATCGCTTGGCATGACCAGAATACTGCAAAAGCTGTAGGGAGTGGTTTACAATCTCCCGCACGACCCTAAAATTATTCACGCGAGGAGAAACACCAATGGCTGCTATCAAATCAGTCGATGTCCAAGCTCTTCCCGGATTATTGCGCAAAAATTGCTCTATTGCGGATGGCACAATCACTCTTTTTCCATCCACAAAAAAATGAAAAGCTTTTTGTATTCCTGCAGGGGAACCATCCCACATCACCTGGGCCGATTTCTTCTGATGAGTTGTTTGAATGGCTCCCACCATTGCTCGTAAACGGTCCGAATCAAGACCAGAATGTAGAGCCTCGACCGCTAAAATTTGGTACACATTTGGATTTTTTCCCCCACTCGTTTGACGCAATATATGAGATATCCAAAAAACATCCGCCATCAACTCGGCTCTCCTTTTCCGGGTTCGATGACCATTCATCGCTTCCAGTCGTGCAAGACGCTTCCGATAAAATGTTTGAATGTCTTGTTCATCCGACTCTCTCGGAGAAACCGTTCGTTGACGAACACCAACATTCCCCCCAAACCGCTGATTGGCCGACACCACACGGGCCAGATTCCAAAGCCGGTGGGCACGCTGCAATGACTCTTTACTCATAGGTATTGATTCCCCTGATCTCCGAACAAAAGATGGGGAAGCCGTCCCTGAACGTCTAACTCTTTCCATTAGCGAAGAAAGTACCGCGCCTATTTATTTCTGCAGGTTCTTGATCAAACTTTTGGTAAAAGTTTGAGGGCGAAGGTATAACGCCTTTTCCGCCGACCTTTTTACTAAAAAGACCGAGCTACCTTTTCCCATTTCCATTCGCAAACAATCCCATTTTGTGACTCAAATAGAATCCTAAAATGACGAGACCGCCGTACATGGAGACGCCGGCCCAGGACAAATTATTATCGCTCGTCAATCCCGCGCCGATGAGAACATACGAGATCAACCCGGGGATGGTGCCTAGAAACGATGCCACAATGAATGTGCGAAAGGGAATTTTGGTGAGACCCACGCCGTAGGAAACCATGTCGAATGATACGCTTGGAATGAGACGCAGAATGAAAATAGTCGGAAACGCATTTTTCGTTAGAAAGCGGTGCAAAAAATGTGTCTTGGAAAAAAAACGCTCGACTAATTTTTCCCCGAACTTTCGCGCGAGAAAAAAAGCAAAGGAAGACGCGAGAGTGGCACCAATAATGGCAATAATAGCCCCCCAAACGGGGCCGTACGTGGCGCCCATGGCGATAATAATGAGCGAATTTGGAATGGGAGAGAAAATAGTCGCAACGACCAACAGGGCAATCATCGCCAGCGGGCCCCACACGCCAAACGATTGAATATTATCCTGAATCACTTGCGCCAATTGTCTCGAGTACTCGGGAAAAATAACTGGAGAGATGGACACTGCTGCGACGGCAAGCAGGAAAAGAATGGATGCCGCGTTTTCTTTCAAATTCATGGGAGCAATGGAAACAAGTCCGTGTGAGATTAAAAACAAAAGGGGAGAAAAAGAACAAACAATTATGTTGAACAAAAAAAGAAATAGAAAATGGAGAATTTTGCTCAAGCTTTTCCTAAAAGCTTGAAAGGAAGGGGACGTGCGTCCTAGCACACACGCCCTCAAACCAGTGTTATAATTGCGGGGGCCCGCTTCCTAGCAGCGAACCCTCGTGAGCCATTCACAACCATATTCTGTCGAAGTCCCTCCTTCCCAAGGACGTTTACTAACTCCCTTGAGCCTATCCCATGTGATTCTAATACTCTTACCCCAAGTTAAATAGTTTTCTTCGAAAAAAGGAGAAAAAGAGCTAAAAAAGACAACTTTATAAGGAAATAGTTGGAAAATTTCCAATATGGACCTTGATTCGAACGATCGCGCTATCTTGAATGCCATTCGCTGGAATGCCAAGATTTCACTCCAAACGATTGCCAAAAAAATTCACGTTCCACTCTCAACCGTACACCATCGCATCAAACGCTTTGAAGAACTTAAAGTTATTTCCCGATACGAGACAAAAATCGATTATGCCAAGATTGGGAGGCCCATCCAAGCGTTCATTTTAGTGATGGCCATGAATGTTCTCCCCAGTGGAAAGAAAGTCTACCAGCAGGACATTTTAGAGGAATTGAAAAAAATGGAGAGCGTAGAAGATGTGTACATCATCACCGGGTCCGCGGACCTCATGGCCCGCGTGCGAGTCAAAGACTTGGATGAGATGAACGAACTCATTACGTTCAAACTGAGAAAGCTCGATGGAGTGGGGGGAACCCAGACGATGATGGTCCTCAAAGAAAGCGACCACCAGCCGGTCGTGTAGCAACGGTTTAATAGGATGAAATTTTCCATTTTAGAATGCGTATCCCAAATCGTTCAATGATAAACCCTAAACGACGAGGCGGTGCTCGACGTGCGCTAATCATTTGGGCAGCGGTTGCAGCCACGGCAGCAGTAGGTGGGCCCAAAATTTACCACTCGTTCAAACCAAAAAAAAATGAACCCGCTGAAATTGGACGATTTGAACCTAAAGTTGAACGAATAATTCCTCATGAAATCATTGAATCCGCACGACCCGTGCCGCGATATGCAGCGGAAATCCAATCACGAAACATGTATGAGGGCAACAAGGAGCAGGTGATACAGCGGTGGAGAGAATTTGCGCAGCGTGCGTATGACGAATACCGTCGCATGGAAGTAAATCCGCTTCCACTAATGGAAGTGAATAAACTGTGCCGTGAAATCGGCACGTCCGCAGGGGTTAACCCCATTTTACTGAAAGCTTTTTTTCATAAAGAATCATTGTTCGACCCGTATGCCGTGGGTCCGACGATGGATATTGGGGCGGGGCAGCTAAATCCAGTGACGCTGTGGGAATTGTCCAGCAGAGGGCATCGCATCACCAATCCATTTGACCCTCAACAAAACTTGACGGGTGTTGCGCTCAAGATTCAAGCAATTGCCCAGCGTGCACAAAAGGAAATAATTGGAAATTCTAAAACGGGATTTATTTCCGCACCGCGCCGGTATGAATGGGAAGGACAATCCGTGAGTTTCAACGAACTTCCTCCGCGATATCAAGTCGGAATCATCGCCAGCGCGTACAATCGCGGAGAAGGCAACACCTTCACCAATGAAAATCAATCGTCATTAGGATACAATCCATCAAAGATATGCCAGTTCCCATATGCCGTTGAAATAATGAAGCGCTGGGAACGCTTCTCACGCGAGTAGTGTAATTTAAAGAAGAAACCCTCAATCGAGTAGATATGTCCCTCCAAACGTTTGTAAAAAACAAAGTCAAGCGCGCCCGCGTAGTCGGAGGATTTCTGCGCAACTCGCTCATCTTCAAAGTGAAACGGCAAACGCACGCACCGCGGTTTTGGTTCACGAAAGTTTCCGTAGTAGTCGTAGACATGGACGGCACCCTCTTTGACGCCGACGCGGGAAACGCCGGGCTGCGTTTCTGCTACCCGGAGAAAGTGGACCACACGACGATGGGGGATATTTTGTACGAGGGAATATTGCACAAGCTCGCGCAAGGACAGTTGAGCGTGGAAGAATCCATTCTGGATGGGAACCGTTTGTTACAGTATCAAAACATGCACAAAAAAGACTTCAAACACGTCCTTACTTCCATGTGGCCCACGCGACGCGTGGAACTGATTGAAGCCCTGCGCGAACTCAAACACGAACAGGATGTAAAAATCGTACTCGCAACTCTTTCGTCGCAGGAGTATGCACAAATGGTGAGTGAAAAAATATCCAAAGAACACAAATTCACCTTTGATGGAGTGATTGGAACCAAATTGGCATTCGACAAACAAGGAAAATTAACGGGAGTAGCTGAATTGATGGGATTGAAGAATGGAACCACGCGCGGGGTGAAGGTTCGGAGCAAATTAGGAGCGTTGAAAGAACTGGTGCGCAAAAAGAATTGGCCCTTCAGCATGAATCAAACGGTGTTAATCACCGACTCGTATGGGGACATTGACATGGCGAAGCATGTTAAGACTATTTTACTGGTGCCCAACGAACCCACAACCATTCAAGCAGTAGCATCCAAATACAAACTCGCAGATAAACTCATCCCCACGAACGCACAACTCAAAAAGAATTTGCTTGCCGTGTTTGAACGTGTCAAATAAACTTTTCGAGAACCATGCAAACAACATTTGCTGACATAGTAAACCTTTGGTTTACAATGAAGTTTAATCAAAAAATGAAATTAATCCAACACGACTTTTTCAAAATCGACAATTTTATTTTTGCGCACAACAATGCCTTCTTTTTTTAACAATGCAATTTTTTTGGCGGGGCCGTGGGCATAACCGCCTAAACTTCCATCGCTTGCAACCACACGATGGCATGGCACATCCGGCGCGAACGGGTTTTGGTTGCACGCGTTTCCCACCGCGCGGGAAGCATTGGAACTTCCGGCCCACGCGGCAATGGTTTGGTAGGTGGCCACTTTTCCTTTTGGAATGCACAACATGGCTTTCCAGACGCGGCGCGTGAATAATGGCGCACGGGATGAAACAATCTTGGCCTCCCATGATGATTTTGTTTTCATACACCCTTAACGAACCGCGCCTTTTTATTTCCGGGCCGTTTTCACTCCGTATGAACGGGAATGTTTGCAACATCGGACCGGATGGAGTTGCCCGGCGAAAACGCATGGGGACGATTCTCATCATTATCGCGGGGTTTGTTAGCGGATTCTTGATGGCGACGCACGCTCCGATTGTTTCTCGACTCGTGGTGTTTCCCATCTTTATGGCAGGATTTGTGAGCTTGTTGGAGTCCGCACGAAAAGTATGCGTGCTCAATTCATGGAGAAAAATAACGGAGCCGAAGTGAAGGTTGAAAAAATATGGCAGCAAAAAAAGAACACCAACTGGAGCCGGTTCTGGCGCACAACGACGACGTGGAACGCGTGGCACGGGAAATTTTGATTCACGCGGCCATGGTGGCGGCGATTTGTACGATTATTGTGATGGTGATTCCGTGAGAACGAAAAAGAAAAAAGACCAAAAAATGCGCGCAAAGTTCCATTACCCCATTTTAATCTCCGGATTCATCGGAAGCGGAAAGAGCACGCTGGCTAGGCATTTGGCGAAACAATTCGGGTTGAAATACGTTTCCGCATCGGAACTGCACCGCGCGCTGGTGTTAGAGCGCATGAAAAAAGAAGCGAAGCGCGCAAAGAAAATACAAAAAGGTTTTTGGGAAAGCGAAGCGGGAAAAAAAGGAATGAAAATACGCTCAACGAATTTGGAAATAGACAAGGAAGTGGATGTGCGATTGTTGAAAGTATTGAATAAAAATACCCACTGCGTCACGGACGCGCGGCTCATGCCGTGGTTGTACAAGAAGAAAGCCCTGCGGATTTGGCTCACCGCATCCGAACGTGAACGGTCTTCGCGCGTGGGATTGAGGGATGATATTACTCCATCCATGGCACGCTTATGCATCCGCGAACGCATGAAAATGGACCAGAAGATTTGGAAAAACTTATACGGAATCAAAATGGGAAAGGATTTGTCGCCGTTTGATTTGGTGCTGAACAATGACACGTACTCGGCGCAGGAAACGTTTAACGTGGTGCGTGCTTTTATCGACGGAAAAATACTCCGGTCATACTAATGGTTAAAAACACGCAGGAGCATGTTGAACGTATGAAGAAAGCCATTCTATCTATTTTATTGCTCGCCGTGCTTGTTTTAGCGGGATGCACCGAGCTGCCTTCGAAGAAAAACGCGGACGCGAGCAACTTGTTGGAGGGGACGATTGTGACGGACACGATTCAGAAAGGGAACTACGTGACATTGTATTACAAGGGAACGCTCGACGATAACTCGGTGTTCGACCAGTCGCAAGAAGGAAACCCGGCCACATTTCAAGTTGGAGTTGGGGGACTGATCGTGGGGTTTGACGAAGGATTGCTGGGAATGAAAGTGGGCGAGAAAAAATTGATTTTAATCGAGCCCGCGCAGGCGTACGGACTTGTGGACCCGGCGCGCATCATTGAAGCGGATAAGCAGCAATTGCTTGACGCCAACATTCCCCTCATGGTGGGAATCACGGTGAACACGAGCATCGGAACCGGAAAAATCATTTCCATCGATGACGCCACGGGAAAAGTAAAAATGGACTTCAACCATCCTTTAGCGGGAAAACGATTGACCTTCGACGTGGAAATATTGAAGATAAGCAACGCGCCGTGAGATTATTTTTTCGTCTTGTCTAGAATTTTTATTGCTTGAGTTAAGATTATCCAAGCTACAACTACAATAAATAATCCACTGGGGATTGGACCAATATTCTCAAAAAAAACTGTTGCGGCAGCACTAACTAATGCATTGATCAAGCCAAAAACAGCAGCAGCGACACCTGCAACAATAGCAACATCCATTGACGAATAATCAGTAATTTTCTTCATCAATAGTCACTTCTTAATCGCCAGTCGAATATCCGCGCCGGTGATGGTTTTTCGGTTGGCGTGCTTGGCGAAGACGGATGCTTCGCGGGAGATGGTCATGCCCATTTCCTCGAGCTGTTCCGCGAGCACTTTGGCGGCTTCTTCTGAAACTCGAACACCGGTGGCTTTGCGAATGACTCGATCCACGGCGGCTAAAGGTAATTCACCCATAACAATCCCAACCTCTTTTTGTTTGATTTGAAATTTGCTAAATAAACTTCCAAATACTAACAACCCAACCTACTTTTTGATTGAACTTTTTCCCAAAAAGTTCAAGGTTATGTTTTGATAGAGTATTTTTACTCCTTCGAAAATATAAAACCCAATGGTAGCGTTTTTCCTTGTTTAACGGCTTAAAATGCCTTAAAATACAAGAAAAAGACACATACAAGCGATTTTCTCGGCGAAATGGTATTAGTGGATTTAAAATTATGGAAGGGGGGCAATAGTGGTATGGTTGATTTTTTCACATGACTCATTTTGTAACGCACCCTTTGCTCAAGCCTGAAACGGTGGAGCGACGCCTGTATCAGGAAGTGATTGTGGCGCAAGTGGAGGAGAAAGGAAACACGTTAGTGGTGGCCCCTACTGCATTGGGAAAGACCGTCATTGCCGCGATGCTATGCGCCCGCATGCTGGAAAAAAACCCCCACCAGAAAATTTTGTTTCTCGCACCCACCAAACCCTTGGCGGTGCAGCATCAAACTCGTTTACGCGAATTTTTAACATTGCACCCGGAAACGATTAACGTGTTAACCGGCGCATTGAGTCCGGAAAAGCGCGCGCAAGTGTGGAACGAAAGCACCATTATCACCGCTACGCCGCAAACGATTGAGAATGATATTCTCACGGGAAAATCCACCCTCAATGATGTGCAATTGATTATCTTTGATGAGGCGCATCGAAGCGTGAAAGAATACAGTTATGTTTACCTCGCCAAAATGTTTTGGAATGCTCACCAAACGGACGCACGCAAACGAATTCTCGCCCTCACTGCTTCTCCTGGGAGCGGAGAAGAAGAGATTCAAGACATTTGCAAAAATTTGTACATCCAACACATTGTGGTGAAAACACTCCAGGATGAGGATGTCAAACCGTACGTGAATGAGATTCATGTGGAATGGAAAAAAGTAAAGCTGCCGGAAGAATTTTACGCCATCAAATCGCACTTGCAAAAATTTTTGAGCGAACAAGTTACTTTTTTCAAAAAAATAGGGTACGCGCGAAACATGCACGCCAATTTTATTCGGCGCACGGACCTTTTACAGCTGCAAGCGCAGCTGCGGGAGGATATGATTAAGTACGGCACCACCAAACCGCAACTTTATTCCGCGGTATCGCGCGCAGCAGCAGTAATGAAAGTCTCGCACGCCATTATATTATTGGAAAGTCAGGGCATTCACTCGCTGCACGAATATTTTTCAAAAATGAAACACGCCAGCGGTCAAGTAGGAAGCCCCAAGGCCGCGGGGCTCATTTCTAATCACGAGGAAATCCAAAAAGCATTCAAGCTCGAGGAGAAACTCACCGCCCAAAACATTGAACACCCCAAAATAGCATTGCTAAAAAGCATTTTGCAAAAACAATTCGAAGAAAACCCCGAGTCCCGTGTATTAGTTTTCAACCACTATCGCGAAAGCGTAGGATTCGTGACGGAACAGCTGAATGAAACTCCCGGAATCAAAGCGGCGAGGTTCATCGGACAAGCAAATAAGTCGGCGAGAGATAAAGGATTGTCGCAAAAAAAACAAATTGCAATGTTAGAGGAATTCAGACAAGGAAAATACAATGCATTGGTGTGTTCATCGGTTGCAGAGGAGGGATTGGACATTCCTTCCGTGGATTTGGTAATCTTTTACGAACCGGTACCGAGTGAAATACGCCTCATTCAACGGCGCGGACGCACGGGAAGAAAAGCCGAGGGGCGCGTCATCATCCTCATGGCGGAGAAAACCATGGATGAAGGAATGTATTGGGCCTCGAAGAGAAAAGAAAAGAATATGCACGAAACACTTCAACGACTTTCCACTCAAACCGGGGGAATCCAGCCCGCGAAGCGAAGTATTGTGGAGGAATTGAAACAAATCTCGGATGATTCATTGCCCGATTTTCCCGGGAAAGAAAAAAATGGACAATCAACTCTGTTTTCGCACACCGCGGAATCGGACAACGTGTTTATTTTCGCTGACGCGCGCGAACAAGCATCGCAAGTGTTGCGCGAACTATCTTTTTTTCCCGACGTAAGAGTGCATATGAAAACGCTAGAAGTGGGGGACTTTGTGATCGGCCCCGACGTGGTGATTGAACGCAAAACAGTGGAGGATTTCTTGGGAAGCCTCATTGACGGAAGGTTAATGGGACAATTATTGAACATGAGCCAAGCGTACGCCCGGCCCTTGTTGATTTTAGAAGGAAACCATGAGGAATTATTCACGATGCGCAACGTGCATGAGAATGCCATTATCGGAATGCTCTCGACGATTGCCCTCACGTATCGCATACCCATCTTTTACACGAAGGATGCTAAGGAAACCGCCAAGTATATTCACCAAATGGCCAAGCGTGAACAATTGGGGAGCGATCGCGAAATTAGGTTGCGCGTGGGTAGGAAAGGATTTACTCCGAGCGAACAAAAACAATTTCTCGTGGAGAGTTTACCGCAGGTGGGTCCCACGGCTGCGAAAGCATTGCTCGAACACTTTGGAAGCATCCACAAACTCGTGAACGCGAGCAAGGAAGAATTGAAAGAAGTGGAAAACATCGGACCGAAGAAAGCGCAAGCGATCATCGACGTCCTGACATCGCCCTATGAAAAAGAAAAAGTGAAAATTTCCCCCAAACAAGAAAAAGAAAAAGCAATGATGGATGAATTAGACAAATTTGACGAAGACGTTCCTGAAGAAGCGATGCCGAGCGAACATGCCGAAGGAAAAGATGCCGAACTTCCATTCGATTAAACTTTTAGAAAAAGTTTAATCAAAAACTAATTTACAATTTGCACTTGAACATTCGGTTGGTACGTGCGCTCATACACGCGCACCCCATCCGTTGAATAAACGAGCGAGAGGCCGGGGCAGTTTTGCAATTCGAGAATACCCGTGCGTGCGGCGGGAGAGGTTACTTCGTCTTTTGAAAGATAGACAAAGCGCGCGTTAAATTCATCGATAGAATTCAAAATGGTTTTACAATTGGAACTTGAAAAAACATTCTTCCATGCATTGTTCCGTTGTTCGAGCTCATGGGCGAATTCAAAATAGCCGTCGATGACGACGGGAAGCTTGGTGTAATACGCGAGCACGTGGCCCTGATCCCACGACGCCAGCACGGCATCGCCGGGTTTTCCGTGTTCACGTAAAAAATCCAACGCAGGGTATTCCGAATCCTTCACGTAGGGATGGATGCTGTCCATCACGACAAAAACAGAAATGAATCCAAGAATGAGGAACAGTCCTAGGAAGACGGGAATCGTACGTTTGTCGGGAAGCAGTTTGGAAACGACCCAATTCACTCCTAACCCTGCTGTGATGGAAAAGAAGGGAACGAAATACATGGAGAAGCGCATGCCCAGCGCGCCCAATGCAATTCCAATGGCCAACCACGAAAGGAGAAGCAAGGGAGGCTTTGCTTTGGCACCCCCCACAAATGCAAACATCCACGAAATAGGAAAATACAAAATGAACGCAATGAGGGGAAACTGCACGAGCTCGCTGGCTTCGAGGGAGAGATGCGAAGTGTAATTGGAAAACGGCAAACCCACGCTCCACACCCAAACGAAAAACATGATGAGCATCCCCAGCATAGCAAACGGGAGCAAAATGGGAAATGAAATTTTTCGCAGCACGCCCCACGCGAACCACACACCTAAAAATATTGCATATACTACCGCGGAAAGCGGATGGAGCAAAACCATGGCGATGCTCAGCACGAACGCCAATTTGTCACGTCGCGTGAGCCACAGATAAAGCAAAAATGGAATGAGTGTGAGCGCAAGACCGTCCGGACGCGTGTGACCGGCAGTGCGGAAGACCGCAATGCTTGCAACGCCTGCGAACAACGCGGACCAGAGTGCAATCGAATGGGAGCGAGAAAATAATTTGGCGAGCAAATACGTTGAAATGACGAGCAGCGCTCCCGCGAGGATGCCGAAGAATTTCAACACAATCAATGCATCCGTATTCGTGAGAGCGGCGAGCAAACCAACGATAATATGCAGCAGGGGAGGATACGAATACACACGCCCCTGCAGCGATAATGAATCCCACGTGATTAACTCATGTGAACGGGCGATTTCATTGCCCATGCGCGCGTGAAAATGAGAATCGGGGTCGAACATTCCTTGGAAATGAAGCGGAACACTCCGCACCGCGGCAGCAAGGAAGAAAATAATGAGGAGAATGATCCACGGACGCGTGATGAGGGAATCAACGATTGCATTTGGCTTTTTTGCACTAAAATAATTTTTGGACTCCATAAAGAAATTCCATTTTATTATTCCAATCTTATTCTGGGGCCTCTTTTGGTTTGTATTCAAATAGCGTGTTTCCAATTCCGATATAAACAGGGCGCTTTTGAATTTCTCGCACATGGTCTCGAATAAAGGGTATTGTTTTCAGCCACAGTTCCACAACTTTAACACGGTTAATCATTAATTGATTTAGTTTCCGGTAGTATTCTCGATTTGGAATTCCTTTATCGACTGGCATAAGTTCATCTGGGTAAACGATCTGGCGGTGAAGGGATCCTGCAATCATATGGGTTGCTTTGTATTCGGCCTGCTCTCTGGTATAACCCTCTCTAAGTAAAGCGCCGTAGAACATCCCGTAGACTTTTCGTATTTCTCGTGGATTTGTAATTCGAAGTAATGGCCCTTCTATCGATGCAACCATCCCATCTTTTGAAAAATCGATCCTACGTCGATGCGACATCCGCAAGAGTTGCCTAAAAGCTAGGTCACTTGCACTCAATCGTGATGGTCTCGAAGATTTCAACTGATCCCGCGATTTTTTATTTAATCCACCCGGTAAGGTATTGCTTACTTTGCGCGGTGGATTTCTCGTACTGTGGTATCGTAGTAAATTTTTCAGATTAACCGTTGGAGAATTGCCTTGTATTAAATATCTCTTTTTAGCCACAAAAAGAAGAGAAATGCTGAGTATATAAATAATGTCATTTTTTATTCCAACCCAACCAATGCACTCCGTTCAAGTGCGAAAACTTCATTTTCTGCCGAAATTTTGGGCCACTTATTCTGTGCAACAAGACCCCACTCTTTCGCGACGTGAATGAATTTTTTTTCATCCCACTCATTTTTGGGGCCCATCCAAATCAACACCACGCCTTTGTCGGCCGGTTGAAGGGAGACTTTCTCGAGGACGTCTTTCCATTGGAATGTTCCCGCGGCGCGCGCGAGAAGTTCAAGGGCAGGTTGTCTGAAATGAAGGGAATTGGATTCCATTGATTTGAGGAGGCCGAAGCCGATCCATTCGAGATGAGTGGGAGAGGTTATGACGCGTGCGGGAAGGGCTTGGATGAAACCCTCGGAAGAAAGGGGTTTAACAGAGCGTTTGGGGGCGAGGCCGGCCCATTGCTTTTTAAGCGTGTCCGCGGACCCATTCTTAGTCCGTTGCCCAAGCGAGAAGGCCAAAACCCATGGTTTTGCCTCGTTGAGCGTGAAATCGACCAAATGGGGTTTCATACTATTGCAAAATAGGGCGATGAGAATAATAAAACAACCTTTTAAAAAAAAAAGGTTGATCAAAAAACAAACTCAAGGATGTTGACCAGAAATGACCCAATGGCACGAAAAAAGCGACCGGAAAGAAACGGGCGGAATTTTACGTACGCGCGATGGCGTGAGTAAGCGACTCTCGCAGAAAGGCGGAGACTTCACCGCGACGACGATGGCGGAAGAGAATGAAAGCAAATCCGTGGCTGGAATGGGACACACGGTCAAAATCAAACTTACCAAAGCGAGAAAAGCCTCTGTAACGGACCAAAAAGTCGGAAAGTCAAAGGTCATGAACATTGTGTGGGTGCACGAAAACCCCGCGAACCGCCTCTACGTGAGACGAAACATCATCACGAAAGGAACACTCATTGAAGTCGAAGCCGACGGAACGAAGGCATTTGCCCGTGTAACGAGCCGACCCGGACAAGAAGGAGCCGTTACGGCCGTTTTAGCCGATGCGCCGGTGGAAACCAAGAAAGTTTCCACACGAACGGCCAAAACACACAAAGCCGCCCCGAAAGCCGAAAAGGCTGAAAAAGCCCCTGCGAAGAAAAACTAATTTCGCTTCGCGGACATTAAAATAGTGCAACTACATACGCGACAGCATGTCCTGGAGAAAAGGATTACGCAGCATCACGACACGAAAACGAGCACCCATTCCAGCAGTAGCAATCATGCTCGGCGCCATCGGGATAAATCGCCATTACGATCGACAAAAACAATCGATTATGCAGGCCATCGCAGGAAACAGAGCCAAATTAGAAAAAGCAAAAGGATTCGAAAAGGTAGAATTAGAGGCGAAAGAAGCAACCCTCTTGCGTAAATTATTCCAGAACCGAGCACGCGCAGCCGTCATCATGGCACGCAGCGCCAATCAATGGGTGGAGAGCCCAGTAAAAAGGAGAAAATTGGCAGAGTGGCGAGAGAGTGCACGTAAGCTCGTTATGGCCTACAAAAAGTATCGAGCACAGGAAACGAAAGCACAATCCATCGCTAAAACGGCACGGATGCTCAAGCGCCATTTCCCTAAATAGGAACTATCGCTAAACACCCCTATTTTAAGCTAATTTTGACTTTCTTTATATACCGTACCAGTAAGTATATATATTACTTCATGGGCTTTTACTATATACGGTTCTTATTCGAGCAGTCCTAGCTGAGCCTCAAATTGGAGTCCACTCGTTAGTCCTGTTTCTATCGGAACTTTTTGGGAGATGGTTGAGCCATGGCAGGAAATGTTTGTCCGGAATGCGGAAGCACCAAACTGAAGAAAGACTCCGAAAAAGGAGAAATTGTTTGCCAGCAATGTGGATTAATTGTCTCTGAAGACGAAATGGATTTTGGAAAAGAATGGCGAACGTTTGATGGTGACGGGTTCGAAGACTCCGCACGCACGGGAAGCCCCATGAAATATGTCAAACTCAACAAGGGTTTGGTCACGGTTATTGATCGACGCGGAGCGGATGCACGCGGAAACAAACTTTCGAGCAAGTCGAAAGCACAGATGTATCGCTTAATCAAATGGCACAAACGCGCAAGCATTTCAAGCTCGATGCAACGCAACCTCTCCATTGCCTTAACGGAATTGCGTCGTGTTGCAAGTTATTTGAACATCCCCGAACAATTGGTGGAAGCCGCCGCGCTCTTGTACCGTAAAACGGTCAAGAAAGGACTCATCCGCGGACGCTTGATTGAAGCGGTTGTTGCCGCCGTGTTGTACACGGTGTGCCGAACGTACCAAGTTCCTCGCACGTTAAACGAGATGGCCGAAGCCTCCGGTTTGACCAAGAAAGAAATTGGTCGAACGTATCGCTTCCTCGTGCGCGAATTAAAATTAGAAGTTCCTTTGACGAATCCAATCCACTACATTCCGCGATTCGCCTCGGAGTTGAATCTCTCCGGTGAAGTGCAGGAAGAAGGACGAAAGATTCTCGAAGACGCGATTGGAAAAGGATTAATTTCTGGTCGCGGACCTACGGGTGTGGCCGCCGCTGCGGTGTACATTGCAGGCTTGCTGAAAGGCGAGCGACGCACGCAGAAAGAAGTGGCGAATGTGGCGGGTGTGACCGAAGTCACGATCCGAAACCGCTATCGCGAATTGAAGAAGAGACTTGACATTGAAGTTTCGGCATAAAATTAAAGGACGGGCGAATTCGCCCTCCTACTTTCTATTTTTTAAAGTAGCATTTCTTTTTCTATGAATGAAAATAATTGTAATTACCGATATTCATTCTTCGTTATCCGACAAGAAAGTTAGAGCTATTGCTCAAAAACGTTCTCATTTTTTCAAAAAAGTTCATGGACTTGAAATAAAATATTGGACAAAAGACAAAAAAGGAACATATCATGGTATTTTCATTTTTAAAAATAGAAAAACTGCACAAAAATATTTGAAAACTTCGTTTGCAAAAAGCGTTGCGAAAGCATATCATACCACAAAACCGGTGAAGGTTTCAATATATGAAACATTTGACACGCTAAAACGAAAATAGGACTGCGAGTTTTCTGAGAAACGATTAGATATTGAAGTGAGCGCGTAACAACGCTCATTTTCAATTACTTTTTCTATATAATTAAATACAAAGTAATGATTCGCTATACATGGTTAATTATTCTCCTTATCTAATTGGAATTCGTCATTCTTTTTCTAACCTTGCTGAAGTCGAAATCGAGGTAAAAAAAGTATTGGAATTAGTTCGAAAAACTAGACAGAAAATAGTTGGTCTTGAAATATCAAATTATGAATTAAGACATCCCGAAAATTATAAATCACTTGAAATACAATTCTGGAAAGAATTGTCCATCCAATTACAAAAAATGGGATACAGCACAGTACAGTTAGTGCCAGATACATACTCTAAATTACGTGATGAAGTTATTCGAGATTGTCGTACTAAAGGAATCGATCCAAATATGGAAATATATAGCATGATGAATGGTCTGCCGACAAACAGTCGAATTCCTGAATTACTGGAAAGTAAAACACGGTTGATGATTGAAACGGGCTACAAGGGCAAAGCAGGCGTTCTTACGGGTGGAAGAGCGCATATCATCGGAGCAAAACAAGATTTGAACATTCCTACTCGCAAATGTTTTACTACAAGCACCCATGACTTTCAGACACTTTTTCGTTATTCAACAATTCGCTCACGAACACCATTCAAACCGAGAAAACTCAATAGAAGAACTAATACTAGGAAACGAAAACCCATTTAAATTAATTTTCGAAAGGTTACAGCATATTCTTCACGCCGTGCGTCGCTTCGCGTTCTTCAAAGCTTTTTTCTTTTTCAGTCTTTCAGCGCGTTTTGGTATTGTTTCTTGAATCGTTTAACCAGACGCAGGGCTAATGGCTGGGCGTTGTTTTGCTTATGGCATCGTTCCAGCGTGTTAAAATAGTTTTTCTTATCTTTGGTTTTGATGTCAATCATGGGATAACGGTGTTTTTGCAGGACGTAATTCATCAGGAGCCGCGCGGTCCGCCCATTTCCATCTTGAAAGGGGTGAATTCGGACGATTCGCCAGTGAACCCACGAGGCAAGTTCCAATGGATGAAATTCGTTCTTTTTTTCTTCATATTCCTTGAAAAAATTCTTCATGTCGGTAATGACATATTGAACGGGAGTTGGTTCAAATTTGGAGGCGCGGATAGAGTTATTTTTTGCTTTGTATTTACCAGCAATGTAGGGCTTCGTTTCTCGAAAACAAATTTCATGAATGGTAGAAACAAACTCTTCCGTCAATTCTCCCGAATAATTTTTGACGTATTCGAGAGCGCGCTGGACGGCTTTGGCTTGCAGCACATCTTCCAGAGGTTTATTGGGGGAAATATCTTCCGTAAGCAACAGTTCGACTTCTTTTGGCGTTAAAGTGGATCCTTCAATGGAGTTTGTGTTGAACACGAACATGGTCGCGAAGTTTTCATCGAATTGTTCTTTTTCGGTTGGGTTGAGCGCGTTGTATCGTTCCCAAAATAGTTTAGTGATAGAATCAACTGCTTCAATATCGGGATGGGAAATGTAGTAGTGCCCCAGAATTTTTTTCCGCACTTCATCCATTTTACTTTCAAATTCTCGAATCATTTTACGCGCTTCATCGGTGGTTGGTTTTTTGTTTCCAAGATATTTCCGGGCCTGCTTTCGCTCATGAGAACCTACTTGAATATTTTCGACAATGTAATAGTAGTCGATTCCTTTGATGCGTTGGCACGCAATATAAGCCATGAAATAGTTAATACTCATTTATCTTTAAAAATGCACGTATTTGCACAATATTGAGTAATAACGCCCTCCAAGTTAATACTCATTTCATACCAATATTAACTAGTTTAGCTAAAAATAGAGTATTAACTTTCTTTGATGCCAATAACGGGTTGAAAAAACCCCCTCTCTCACAGCAAATTCCGCACGCCATGCGTCGCTTCGCGTTCTTCTAAGCTTTTTTCTTTCAGCTTGACCATGTTGGGCTTCTCGAAGAGGGTGTTTCGCTTCAAAAAGTGTTCCACGTGCTCGAGGAAAATTTTTCCTCCGATGATTTCAGTGAGAACCACGTAATCGGCACCGCGCTTGTACAAGCGAAACGCATCTTCCCAATAATTTGCTTTCACGAAGACTTTCAACTTTGAAAAATGATGCTTGGCGAAGTCAAGAACGAACATACTCTCATCCATATCCGGAAGAGCACACACGAGCAAGCGGGCCTTTTCAGCGTGCAACTTTTCTAAAATCTCCGTGTTGTGCGCGTTGCCGTACACCGCCGTAATTCCTTTGGCGCGGAAGTATGCAATCATGTTGGGGTCGTGGTCCACCACAATAATGGAATATTTTCGCGAAAGTTCATTGGCCAAATATTTTCCTGCGCGGCCTCCACCCAAAATGATAACGTGGTTGTGCAATTTCTTATCCGAAACATCCTGCATCTCATCAATTTTGCGTGAAAAAATGGGAAAGTGGGAGAATGCTTGGACGTTCAACAAAGTTTTGAGCGCGCCGTGAAGCCAGGGACCAAAATCCATCACGTAAGGAGTAACCACCATGGATGCGGCCACCGCGAGGAGCATGAAGGAGTAAATGTCATCCGGAATCACTCCCGAGGCCTTGCCTTGCAGCAAAAGAATGAGGGAAAATTCGGACATTTGCGTCAAGCCGAAGGCGACTTTTGATGAGGTGGGAGAACCGTACCCGGCCATTTGGGTGATGATGTAAATCACTAGGGGTTTGAACACGAGCACCATGAGGATGACACTAATCACGAAAAGGATGGAGACCGCGCCGATGGTGAAATTAAGCTGAGTGCCCAATGCCACGAAAAAAATGGTTACGAAAAAATCCCGCAAGCCGCGAATGAGGGAGACCGCTTCAATGTTGTAGGGGAGCTTGGCGATGGCCAGACCGGCGAGGAAGGCCCCAATGGCAAGGGAGATATTTAGGAGATAAGCGAGTCCGATGAAGGCGAAACAGGTGGCCAATGCTGAAAGATAGAGAAGTTCAGCGTTCTGCGCCGACCAGCGAAAAAGCGTGGGGAAGATCCATTTGGAAAGCAACGCGACCACCGCGATGAGGAATATTCCTTTGATGATGAGAAGTTGAATGAAATCAATGTTCAAACTTGATTGTCCCGCCGCGAGGAGGGGAAGAGCGATGACCACCGCGATGTCCTGCACAAGGAGGAAACCCAGCATGAGTTGACCATGCAACGAGGAGAGGATTTTCTTTTCTTGGAGAACTTTTACGACAAGAATGGTGGAAGAGAGGGCGAGGGCGAGGCCCACGTACAATGAAGCCTCAAACGACAGGCCAGGCAAGAGAAAAATGGCGATGAGGATGGTTAAGAGGACTTGAGAGAGTCCCCCTAAGAGAATCGTGGGCCCGGCGCGCATAAACTTAATCAAATCGGTTTCTGCTCCCACCGTAAACAAGAGAAAAACAATTCCAAGTTCGGACAAGAGGGCGATTTCTTCGGCGTTGGAGAAAACATTCAATCCAAATGGGCCGATGATGACACCCGCGAGAAGATATCCCAAAAGAGCGGGCTGTTTGAGCGCGCGGGCGATGAAAAGAGAGAATGCGGCCGCGATGACTATGAAGCCAATGTTGAACAGCAGGGAGAACTCGGCCATGCTTGTTGAAATAGGATTGAGATTAAAAATGCCAACGGCGGTATACGTGCGGGTTGCAATATGGGTTGGCCATCAGTGCTTGTCATGGTTCGCCACGGCGAATCAGAAGGGAATGTTCGAAACGTCGAGGAGCGTGCGGGCTATAACGTTCCCACGCACGGAAACCCCTCCTTAAATCCTTTGGAAACCCACGGTGGGATTCCGGTAATAGAATAAGGTCTCTCTAATGTAAACCTTTATGGTTGAATGAAAGAGGATTGGACTTAATAAGACTGAGCGCATTATGAAAGTTAAAAGAAATGAACGAACATATTTCGTGACTGTATGAAAAAGATATCTCTTCCAACCGTGACGTTGCTAGGAATTGATTGTGTCAATATTCAACGCTTGGTTTTGGTGGCGAAGATTTGTATGCAATCCTTCAATTTTGGTGACGTCAAACTGTTGACATCGCTACCGGCTCTGTTGAAAGTCTTTGATATATAAACCCCCCAACCTTTCGGTTGGGTGGGTTGGGAAAACCAATTGAGGTGGTTTTCCGTGAAGAAAGCAATGCTTGTTGAGAAAGTTAAGCGTTTGCTCGCGCATGCGCGAGCACCAAAATATTTGCATCATTACGGTCCAAAAAAGTACGAGTTCTGGGAGCATGTTCTTGCACTATTTATCAAGCAGGAATGTAAACTCTCCTTCCGGAGAGTTTCGAATCTTTTGCGAGGTCTCGGATTCAGTGTTCCAAGTTATTCTGCGCTATCGAAGATGAGTAAACGTATTCCGCTCTGGATTTGGAAAATTTTGTTGCGCGTGAGCGCAAACACGCGCAAACTATTTTGTGTTGCAATTGACTCGGTTTTCTTTTCGCGAACAAATCCAAGTTTTCACTATTTGAAGCGAGTAAAGAAAGATATTCCTATCGCAAAACCGGTTCAAGCAAGCGCGCTAATCGATACGTACTCACAAAAAGTTTTATCGCTTCGCGTTCGCGCGAAGCGTGTGCACGACACGAGAGACGTAAAATATTTGTTAAAACATTCTCCACTCACACCAACCGTTTTGGTCGCGGATAAAGCGTACGACTCAAACAAAATTCACGAGTACGCAAAGAAAAACGGAATCATTACGATGATTCCGATTAGAAAAAGAGTCCACAAAGGATTCTATCGAAACTTTATGAAAAAATATTTTGACGAGCGAGCCTATCACCAGCGCTCGCTCGTTGAAACAGCCTTCTCCTGCGTGAAACGACGGAGCGGAGGAAGCGTTTTATGCCGAACGGCCCGCTCCCAGCGGGCCGAAATATACGCCCGATTCATCACCAACAACATGAAACTAGTCAAAAAGACCGAGATTTTCAACTAAGCCATCGCTACCTGCAAAGAACGCGAAACACATTGTTCCCATCAAACCAATCCGAACCCTCAAAGGGTATTCCCGTTTTATTCTTACAGAACTTGATAACTATGTTGACACCCCGCACGTACTCGTTATACAGTACGACGGGTTCATTCTGAATCCAAAAGCATGGAATCCACAGTTTTTGAAATATGATTACATTGGTGCGCCATGGTTAGTGAAAGAATGGTTCGTCACGGAGCATGGATTTCCACGCAAATTGCTTAGAAAATTAGTCGTAGGAAACGGTGGGTTCAGTTTGCGAAGCAAAAAACTAACCTTGCTTTGCGCCGCGCTTTCTAAGCAAAAAGTCTTCAAACGATATCATCCCGAGGATAATGTCATTGGCGTTCATTACCGTGACTTCCTTGAAAAGAAAGGCATCCACTATGCTCCCGTAAAAATAGCAAAGCAATTCAGTTTTGAAGCCGAAGACGACGAACACAAAGAATGGAATGGACAATTTGGATTCCATGGATTTCGATGGACTAACATCTCAAAATGGCTCAAAAAGAACCCTCAATACAAACTAGACATCCCAAAAAATGAGATGAATGAGGTTAAACCAGTTCATAGACCATTTTCACGCCAGCGATGAAATAACATTCTGTTTATGACAATGCCACAATTTCTACTTTTTCTCGGGGCGCGATGAGTATAGGTTTTGCTTGCGCGTTTTCAACGTAAGTAAACATTTTTTTGATATCAGAGGGCATATTCATTTCTTTGATATCTTTTTTCGATTTTGTTTTCTGTTGTAAATATTCGTGCGCGAATGATCGGCTCATGAATTCAACGCCTTTGAAATCAATCGTTATTTTGTCATCTTTTAGTTTGTTCATTTCTTTGAAGAAATTGACGGCCGTCTGCCGCAGGAATAGGTGGCTTGAAATAGCCTTTTTTAGCGATATTTTTTTCATCTTCATCCCTTGCTTTCCACGTAATCGTAAATATTCAGCGTTTTTATAGTAAATGGGAAACGAAAACTGACTATGGTGCCTGATAAACTATAGGGGCCTCCGAGCCTATAAAGGGTACTTTTTTCACCGTTAATCCCCAACCCTCCCGCACGGGACAGAATAAGTGCCTCTCCTCCAAGCCCTTTAGTCACGATTTTCAAGGTAGTGGGAAGACCATAGCCACGCTCGACATCGTTCTTTGTCGATGTACCCGTAGCCGCTTTTCGAACCGCATTAGCCTCATCCGTGAATGAAACATTGTGCTTAGCAAAATTCCCCGGAATCGTGACCCCATCATCCAAAAAACAAATTTCAACTTCCTTTGCAACTTCATCGCGAAAAACAACTGCCCACGCGTGCTCAAACTTTGAATGCGTATACACATTATCCAATATTTCACCTAACAAATAATTGAACGCGGTTTTGCCACCATATTCTTTTCCCTCGTCATGAACCGAGCTTATCTGGGTAAGTATCTCTTTCCCTTTCTCAATATCAGCAGGCAGCATAGCACCCGAAAAATAAGTAAATCGCTGCGAGATATGCGGCTTATCATCCAAAATTTTAGATAAAACGTAACGCGATGTTTCATCGCTCGGCAAAATAGCCTCTTTTTCTTTGACGTGCTGCTGAATGTAACACCCTAGTCGCAAGAACATCGTAGGACTATTGAGCCGGTTAGTAGTAAGATCAATTTTGCCGTTTAATTTCAATTTTTCAATGTAGCGCACGCTCTTGATATACTCATCAATAAGAGAAACCTGACTCATGAGAATACCATACTCTTTCCTGAATTAAATACTTTAGAGACCATTCCACCAAAATAACAATAAATAACGGCATACCCGCCCCACCACGCATGGCGAACCATCTTTGTCAAAATACGCTTGCGAATCTCGAAAGGAGAAAGTTTCATAAGTTGAAACACCAAGAGTCAGTTATTTAAACGTAAGGAAAGTATAGTTCCGTATGAAACCAACTGAAAAAATGGACCCATCCTTATTTGTTGAATTCTTTGGAGATTACCCCTATATTCGCGTATTAGATTTTCTTTTGGAGAATGACATTTTTGATTATTCCAAAAAAGACATCTGCCGGAACGCCGACGTTTCATGGAATACGCTCGAGACGTTTTGGAACCAATTAGAAGAAATGCACATTGTTACCCACACTCGAAAGGTTGGAAAAGCAGAGATGTACAAGCTTAATGCCCAGAATATTATCGTCAAACAACTTTTGGAACTAGACAAAAAACTGATGAAAACAAGCATGGAAAAAATAGGAAAACCGGTGAAAACAATTTCAATGGCCGCTGATTCGGATTAATTCTTTGGCTTGATTTCAAAGCCGTCTTTGGAGTCGATAATCGCAAAGCCTTCCTTTTCAATGGCCCCCCGCAACTCATCCGATTTTTTCCAATCCTTTGCCTTGCGCGCCTGCTCACGTTCGTTCGCCAGTTTGAGAACGGATGCGGGAATGGTGTATTCTTTCATCTCGAAATCAAACACATCCAAGACTTGATTGGCGTTCTTCAACACATCCAAAATTTGCCGCGCTTCGGATTTATTCATTTCCTCCGCATCCATCCACCCATTAATTTTCCGTTGGAATTCGGAAAGAACGGCGAGCGCGATGGGAGTGTTCAAATCATCGTTGAAGGCTTCATCGACTTTGGCTTGCGTGAGTTTGAGGTACTCTTTAATTTCTGGATTGGGTTGAGTATTTTTGCTTTCGTACTTTTGCACGCGGCGGATGAAATCGTTCCACGTGTTACGCGTGCGTTGAGCGGCGCGCAAGGAGTCGAAGGTGAAATTCAATTCGCTGCGATAGTGTGCGGTGAGGACGAGGAAACGATAATCGAGTGCGGAAAAACCCTCTTTTTCTAAATCAGAAATGGTGTAAATATTTTTCAGCGACTTAGCCATCTTGGAATTATCCACTTTGATGAATGAATTGTGCAGCCAGAAGCGAACGAAGGGTCTTCCGGTAGCACCCTCGCTCTGCGCAATCTCATTGGGATGGTGAGTCTGGCGCAAATCCTCTCCCCCGACATGGATAACGAAGCTTTCACCTAAATATTTCATTGACATTGCCGAACATTCAAGATGCCAGCCAGGAAAACCCATACACCAT
>CAYIIU010000006.1:0-52601 GCA_964363635.1 uncultured archaeon | reverse complement strand
AATAAAAAGAAAACGGAAGGAAAGAGCCGGAAAAGAACGGCAAGAGACTACATCCGGTACTCGGAAGACAAAACCCATAAATAGGCCCAGTCCGTTGTGCGGGTATGACAGAAGCCCTTCTCCTGCTGGACCAGCTGCACGAGGAGTTATCCAAATTCAAAGCCCTCCCGTTCGTGCCGTGGGAACAGGCCAACCGCGCGCAACTAGTTGAGCGTCTCAAACAGTGGCACGATCATACAAAACAGAGCAAGGACTTGTTATCGCTCTTGCAACTCGAGCAGATGAAACACCCGGAATTGAAAAACATCAATTTGCGCGAAGCCGAAACATTCATCCAAAAAACGGATGAAGTGCTTTCACGGAATTTGAGTTTTGAAAAAGACAAAACAAACCGAAAAATTGACTTGACGGAAAAAGTCACCACCCCCGCACTCGGAGCGGAATTAGAGGCGCGCATGCATAGGCAATGGTTAGCCGTCCACCGCGCGCACGAACAACTATCCATCGCGATGCGAAAATCGTTTAGTGGGGACTCGACTACGGCAAAGGCAATAGAAGGAGAACTGTTCAACCTCGTACGGACGAAAGAAGATGAGATACAAACCCTCAAACACGAAAGAGACACCCTCAAACGCGAAAAATATTTTTCGCCCACCGACAAATACTCATTAACGGAAATGGAAAATGATTTGCAAGAACTGTTGCAACGCTTCGCCATCGAAAAACACGGATTGTATGACCACCTTGAACAGGGCAAAAAGAAACTCGATGAATATTCCACTCACCACATGCACTTGGACCACAAAGCCAAGAAGATGGAACAGATGGTGCACGAGCTGCAGAAAAAACACATCGGCATTGCCACCGTCCTCAAAAAAGAACGCGATTTTGCCCGCAAACTGGCGATGGATTTGGAAAGCGAAACCGCCAACACGCGCGCATTGTATTCGAAAGAACTCTTGAACCTCGATGAGAAGAAACACGCCCTCAAGCAGGAGATTGAAGAGAAGCACCGGCAAAAAATCTCCCTTTTGGAAAAGAAAGTGCGCGAACAAGAAGGAATTATACGTGAACTCGATGCCATCGCGCGAGAAAAAGAAAGACAAGTGGCGCGCCTCGCCGAGAAATTGCCGGAGAAAGAACGGAAAGAAATCCTCATGCGCGCCAAAAAGATGGTCTCGTGAATTAAACACTTCAAACGAGCCTAAAAAAATTCAATCCGGAAAATATCCTGTAAGTTCTAACGGCGCATCGTTTGACTTGTTTGCATCCGCACTAGGTTTAGTCACAAGGACATGAATCTGATTCTGCGAATCCAACGTTCCTTTCGCCGCAATGGAAAAATCGACGGTTTGTATTTCGCCCACGGCTAATGAAACATTCTTGGTGGCAATCGTGCGACCCTCATATTGGATGTTGACGCGATACGAGGTGTTTTCCTTTTCGAACGAATGCAAACGGATGGAAAAAACAATGCTCCCCGTGTTGGGCGAACCATTTTCACTCACTACAAAATGAGGACGATCCACCCATGTCAATTCGCTGAAGTTTTCTTTCTCATGATTGGGAAAAACAATCAAATATCCGGCCGCAAAAAGCAAAAGAAAAAATCCCGACCAAAAAACGAGGCGCAAGGATGTTCGTTCAACGTCATTGGCAGGGGGAACGGGAACATCATCTAGAGGGGAACGCATAGTAGTTGTGCGTGGGCAACCTTTATTAGTCCAAACGGGTTTTTCGAGGCATGTACGACGAAAATGAAGGAAATGACGCGCAACCCAGTATGGGAGGGTCGTTCGGAGGAGGAGATTTTCAATCGGGACCGTCGCCCATCGACACTGCCAAAGAATTCATCCAAAAAAATGGAAAAGCACTCATCATTATCCTCATCGTGGGGGTAGCGGGATTCTTCCTCTACGACTATTTGATTGGATCCATGGTCAAAGTGACGCTCAACACGAGTGACACGGAGGGAAGCCCCCTCGACATCATCGACGCGCAACTGTTTGAAGGAACATCCTCGAATGCGATGAAAACATTCTCGGGAAGCATCACATTGGATTTGCGCCCAGGAGAGTATCGAGTTGAGTTTGACACGGACGGAAGCGAGTATGCTAATCCAGGAGAATATTCATTCAGCGTTTCTCCCGAAGACAAGAAAGATGGGATTGATGAAAAGATTTCCTTGGAAAAAGACATTGACGTGAGCATTGACAATGTCAATTTGCCCTCTACATTAGTCGCGGGACAGCAGGACGCACAGGGAACAGTGACCATTCGCTTCGGAAAAAACCAACACGACCCGGTTGAATTGGTTTTTGAAGACGCGTACTCGGCATTGGACGTGACGGTACAACCCTCCACCATCTCCGGAAGCCCGGACGTCACCATCCCGGTGAATATATTTATCTCCGTGCCATCCGCGATTAAAGTGAGCAACACCAAAACAGGAGACTCCAAAAGCGGAACGGTGCGCGTGAAATATACTAAAACACAAAAGAAAGTGCCCTTTGTACTATTCAAAACATTTGCCATTGATGTGAATCCCAAAACGCCGCAAACATTCGCCGCGACGGCCAACAAACTTTACACCAAAACATTTACGCTGAAAAACAACGCCGGGGCGGATTTGAGCGAAAATATCCGCGCGGAAGTCACCATCAAAAGCACGCAGGAAAATAACGCGGGAGAAATTGCCCAATGGTTCAACTGGAGCCCGTCTCAACCCTTTGAACCCATCAAAAAGGGAGCGAGCATTCCCATTCAGATGCAGCTCATGGCCCCCTCTAGCTCAAGCACGGACACGATTACTGGTGAACTCAAATTCTACACCGGATTTTGGTCGCAGATCATCCCCTTCACGCTTAACCTGACCGAGGCGAAAGTCGAATTGAAAGCCACCATCGACAACGCCCCACTGACGAAAACATATACGATTGCCAAAAACGCCACAGGAACATACGATGTGAAAAATGCACTATTACGATTGGACAACACGGGAGCACTTCCCATTGAAAACATTCTATTCGAAACGGGCGGATGCGACGAATACATCAAACTACTTGACACGTCATTCTTTTTCGACCTCGTGCTCGCCGAGAAAGGAAAAACAGGCAGCACCAAAACAACCACGCTGCAAATCACCGCACCGCCCACAGCCTTGCCGGGAAGCACGCAGAATTGTTTAGTTCAATTATCATATCTCGATCCGAAAACTGGCGACGTGGCGCAGAATGAGCCGATTAATGTGGTAATCGAAACGCAATAGTTTTCAAACCTGAAAAATTTTCTCTAGATATTTAAATAGAATGAACACCGTCTGGAGAATGAATTTAGAAAGAAAATTTATTGAATATGATTACTTTCTAGATGATGAAAAACAAAATAAAGTTTATATCCGAATTCGTTTAAATCCAAGCAATTCATTGATTGAATCGTTCTCCATCACATACACAAACATGTCCGAACCAATTACCCATCAAATTTTGCGAATTGATGCAAGCGAAAAAGAACGAATCCACATTCACTACTTTTTTCAAAAACCACCTACAAAAGAATACCATAACAAACCAGTTTCCGGAGAAACGATCAATAACTACCAAGAACTCATCCAAACAAATTGGAGATGGTATTGGGCGCAGTACAAGGACAATTATTTACAGGAAGGAGGGATTATTCTATGTATATGCACACCAAAACAATCATATTCAAAATAGGAGGAAATGCTACGAAAGACATTAAACAGCTGTTCGACAATCCAAAATCCGCGCTAGGTCATGGCAACACCCACACTATCTACGTAAAAAAGCTCGAAGACGTGATTGAAATGCTCACCACTAACAAGCTGCGCCAGATTCTGCAAATCGACGAGGATATTGCCGATTGCCCAGATGAAAAACCAAACCCTAAAAAAAATGCAAAAATAAAAGCAGACATTTCGAAACTACTGTGCAAACAAGTAGAAGTGAAATTAGCATAGACAAAAACAAAAGGAAAAAAACGTCTACCCTAAACTGACGGCGAAAGAAATAGTGATACGACTAGCATAAAGAATAACGACCCCAAGGGATTTGAAAATTAAACGACCCGGGTGGGACTTGAACCCACGACCTCTTCCTTAGGAGTGAAGCGTTCTATCCAGGCTGAACTACCGGGCCAGATGCCTTGGCGCAAGAATTGGGCACGAGAACCCATTAAAACAAGCCTTATACGAGACCATTAGCCATGAACGCCACAGCCAAGGGAATACTCAACGAGTCATCCACCGGAAGCAATTCAATAATAGTAGCAAAAAGCGCTAACAAAAATGCGAGGGGGAGAGAAACCACTACACTCAATCCGATGGTGCACGCGAGCAAACCGCCTAGTGAACCCTCCAATGATTTGTTGGGAAAAAGTTTTGTTTTGCCGAAACGCACGCCGAACAATGTAGAAAAACCGTCCTGCCACGTCAACGCAAAAATCCCCAAAAAAACAACAAAAGGGTCGGAAAAAACAAACGAAGGAACCAACGCACCAATGACAAACAAGAAAGCACTCTGCCCCGGAATGCGCTCGTGTTTCCGCTCCACGCGAGCCAACACTTTATTTATAAACGATTTTTTATTTTTTATCGCAACATATGCCAACACGGCACCGCCGCCCAACAAGGCAAAAGCGACTTCGCGAAAAAATTCTATATTAGAAAAAAACAACACTCCCGATAAAAAAAATCCCAAAAACAAATGAAACGATTGGCGAAGCACTTCTTTTTTCCAGGAATAGTTTCCAGAGACAATTTTCAACGAAACTTTTTTAGCCATTTTTTTTCGAACCATTATCAATCCTTCTTCACGCAATGAATAAGAAAATGGTCGGATTCGAATCTATTTAAATCCACGACCTGCAAGACGCTCAACTTCTTCTCAATGGTTGAGAGTTCTTTGGCAAACACACGATTCGGGTCCATGGATGAGTCAACGGAACGCGTCTTGATGACAAGCAACCCGTGCGTTCCCTTGCGTCCGAAAACGTGCATGTTCTTGAGAAAAATATCCGCCTGATTCCGCTGCGAAACATCCTGCACAATCACATCCGCGAAAAAATCCCCTAATTCGTCTTTCATTTTTTCGGGAACGTTTGCGTCGGCGAGCAAGGGGATAATATTCTCTCGACTCTCAACCAACTTGGAGAACGTCGCCATAGCCTTAGGGGAAATGTCCACGCACACGACCAAACCCTTTTCTCCAATGACATCCGAAACGTGCGAAACCGTTGTTCCTTCCGCGCTGCCTAAATACAACACGCTGCTTCCTTCGCGAATGGGAAAATCCTTCAAGCCCGCGCACAGTCCCGCGGCAAGTTTGGAACGGAAGGGATTCCACTCTCTCCACTCGACTTTACCTTCCATAATAATCCGTTCGCCATAGACCTTTTGCCCCTTCACGATTGATTTAGTAAAAAAATTAGTCCCTTTGCGCTCGAGAGAAGAAGTCATGTACTTTCAGTGCTACCGAGGCTTTATTTGCCTTTGCGAACAGATGGAACACCTTCACTAACTCAATGCAAGGCTTGCTTTCAATGCCAAATCGACTTTCCTCATTGTTTCAGGGGAAACCGTGCCCATTATTTTTGAAATACGATGTTGGATTGAAATGGTTCGCAGTTGATTGAGCATCACTATACTGTCTTTTGGAAGATTACCTTCACCCTGATTCACTTTCACGAAAAAGGGATACTCTTTCTTTGGAGTGGATGTGACAGCCGCCACAATGGTCGTCGGACTAAAATGGTTTCCCAAATTATTCTGCACCACTAAACAAGGGCGCGATTTTCCCTGTACGGATCCTACTACCGGATCTAAATCAGTCCAAACAATATCGCCGCGCTTAATAATCATCCAATAACCCGTCCGCTTCACGGGTCACGAATGCCAATTTCTTTTCCAAGCGTATGCTTTCTCGGGCTGTTTTCTTGTACCCTTCAATCATCAATTGTTCAAATTCTGGCTTGGACAGTGGCATCTTCCCCCGTCGTTTGGCAGGGGCCACTATTTTTTGGATTTTTAGTGCCATAGCAGTATTATCCATCGCAACCCCTATTTAACAATATTCGCCCCATTTTTAGATATTTGGATGCCACTCCGCCGAATTACTTTTTTCGAAAACCCATGGGTTTGCGCGGGCGAGGAACGGACTTGGCGAGACGTTTTGAGAGTGCTTCGAGCTTGGGTTTGTATTCATCCACCACCCGTGAATGACCGAAAACATCCACACGAATACAAATCGCCAATTTCCCCGCGAGCGAGCGCGCCATTCTACCGCGCGCGTGCTTGGGCAAGGGTTTCACCCACGGATGGTTGAATAAATATCCATGTTTAGGCGGCCTTGTTTTGGTTTTCAAATGCGAAAAAAGCGCTTCTTCCGCACCCATCACTTGAATGGTGGATGCGGGAAGTTCAGATAAGTGTTTCAAACTGCCGGCTTTGGCCAACAATTGCGCAGCGATGGTAGGGGTTGCGAGTTCGGAAAAATTGGGCGCAAGGTCTTTCATTTGCCTCACCACAAAATCATTCAACTTGACTTGTTCTTTTTTGATATCCAACGCCGTTTGCGCCACGCCCTGAATAGCTTTGAGGGCGAACTCATCCAAGTCTCCACCCGAACTTTTTGCAGCGGCATCCGTCAAACGGGAAATGGAATACTCGTCGGTGTAGAATTGCCCCGCAACTTCATTGGTAATTTTCGAGCGTTGACCGCCGCGGACAATAATCCCCAACACGTTGTGCGGGTCGCGAATGAGCTGTCGAATCTCGGGAAAATGCAGCGCGTACCATTCCAAGGTTTGCTCGAACAAAAGATTATAGATGGCCTCAAGGTTTTTGCTCGTCTGCACCGCGCGAATCACATGAGCATCTTTGCTCGAGAGGGAAGTAGAAATGCTCCATTTAGTTTGCTCGATTAAGCGTTTCCGCAGCGCGTGAATTTGGCTCCCACCCGAAAAAGGCTTGTCGAAGGGCATACGAAGGAGGTGGGTTGGTAGGCTTTAAAATATCCCCCTCCCATCCTCCCGTATGTCATTGCAAGATGTTACTAATTTGGCCGCGCGGCGAGGACTGTATTTTCCCTCTGCCGAAATTTACCACGACGCTCACGCGGGATTTTTTGACTATGGTCCGGAAGGGGCACGAATCAAACACCGCATTATACAACTGTGGCGCCGGTTGCTTGTTGAACGTGAAGGCGCGCTGGAAATTGATGGAAGCACGATACTCCCCGAGAGTGTGTTTCGCGCCTCCGGACACTTGGAAAACTTCAACGACCCCCTTGTTATTTGTTCGACGTGCAAAACACCCTACCGCGTGGACAAGCTCGTGGAAGAAAAAGTGGGACACGAAATCCCGGAAGGGGCTAGTTTAGAGTATTTCGACCAAAAGGTGGTGGAGTTGAATCTCGTTTGTCCTAAGGACAAAAAGCCCTTTGAAAAAACAACCAAATTCAACATGATGATGCGCGTGGAGATTGGAGCGGCCAAAGGAAACCCGGGATATTTGAAACCCGAATCATGCCAAAACATTTTCCTCGACTTCATACGAATTTGGAAGCAGGGACGCGTAAAATTGCCGCTGGCACTGGCACAAGTAGGACGAACATACCGGAATGAAATCGCCCCGCGGCAAGGACTCTTACGCAAGCGAGAGTTCGAACAGATGGATGTGGAAGTATTCTTCAATCCGGAAAAAATAAATGAAATAGAAAATTGGGACGATGTCAAAAATTACAAATTAAACTTGTACCTGCTCATCGACAAAGAAGTGCACGCATTAACGTGTCAGGAAGCGGTGGATCAAAATGTAGTTTCGGGAAAACTCATTGCATACTATCTCGCGCGCACCCAGCAATTGGGAGAATTCTTGGGAATTCCGCTCAACACTATGCGCTTCCGCGAACTTGAACAAGAAGCGCGGGCATTTTATGCCGCCGAAACGTGGGATTTTGAAGCGCGCATGGATGAAAATTGGGTCGAGCTCGCGGCGTGCAACTACCGAACGGACCACGACTTGAAAACACACGCACAACAATCCAAAAACGACTTGCAGGTGCGCGAAGAAGGAAACGCGACCAAATTTTTCCCGCACATCTTTGAAATATCCATGGGAGTGGACCGCGTGCTGCTCACGACGCTCAATGCGGCGTACAAAAAAGAAACACGCGGAACGGAAGAACGAGTATTCCTAGGTTTGCCCGCGCGCATCGCCCCATTCAAAGTGGGCGTATACCCGCTCATGAAAAAGGATGGACTGTCCGAAGAGGCGTATAAGATTTTTCAAGAACTTCAACGCATGAGTGTGAATGCGCTGTATGATGAAAGCGGGAGCATTGGAAAGCGCTACGCGCGCGGGGATGAAATAGGAATACCGTTTGGAATCACCGTGGATTATGACACGCTGAAAGAACAGACCGTCACGCTGCGCGAACGGAATTCGATGACGCAGAAACGCGTCCCCGTGGAAGCGCTGGACGAAATATTCTGGAAATTCTCCACCGGACGAAAGACGTTCGATGATTTGGCGGATTGATTTAATTATTAATGGTTAAAGCGATCATCGTACAATTCAACACGTGATTTGTAATTTATCTTGCCGGCATGAAATCCCTTATTGAGTGTGGCTATTGCAGCTTTCCTTACTTTTTCTAGTTCTTTTTCACTCAGAGCCATTTACAACACCTTATTGACAAATGCCACCGCGCCGTTTTAAAGCATTGCCGAGGGCAAATTACTCAACTATCCTTTGGAACCTACGGAAATATGGGGTTCTGAAAGGTAGAAGAAATAGGTTTTCCATTAGGCCGCCGTGGCGCAACGGTGGCGCAATTGCTTCGTAAGCAAAAGGATGAGGGTTCGAATCCCTTCGGCGGCTTATATATGGAAAACCGGATCAACAAGAAGCCTATTTCGATCTAGCATCTCGCGACATTTTCCATAACAAATTGAATTGCTTCCGATATGTTTCGGCTAGCGCTTTATTCTGAATAATAATGGAATAGTTTGGATCGCCCCAAATTAGGATTGCCACTTTATTCTCATATACGAATGTTGGAACCGGATTAAAGTATTCTATTGGCATGTGACGATATGTTGTTTGTTCCCCCTTCACAAAGTTTTGATCACCTTCACGAAGCAATATTCGTTCTTTCTTTTTCAATTTTCTTAAACGAATGAGATGCTGCTCTAATGAAATCCGATCTTCCTCCATAAAGTTTTTTTCATCAACTCCACTAATTAACACATCGTTTGAATCCTTCCTGATTGAATTTACAATATCGTGATAAATCGTCCTCACAGCATTTCTTCCACGGAAAACATTTATACTTGCAGCAGAAGACTCTTCAGCTGCATATTGAGATAGTTCCGGCAAAAATTGCTTGAAGTGCTCTTCTCTAGCATGTAAATAATTCAACACATTCGTTGGGTCTAATGCAAAAAAACGTTTCACCCCAGTCTCAATAACAAAATTAGCAAATCCCTTTTCGAGCAAACGTTCAACTGAATCGTAAATTACCTGACGATGCATGCCAGCTTTGCTTGATAGTTCATTCGCCGATAAACCATTGTTATTTTTCAATAAAACCAGATAAGTCCGTGCTTCATTCCGCGTTAGGCCAATGTCCGACAACGCGTTGACTATAGCTTCATTCATATGTCGTAAACAAGTTTACGACTTATAAATATTAGGATAAACAACACCATAAGTAGTAATGTATACAACTATTGTCACAGACGATTTGCCTGCTAGGCTAAATCGCTCGATCGAACACGTATCCCCCATTACCAATGAGGATCATACCCTTTTTGACCAATTTATAGGCGAAAATACGCTGGATTTCTCTAACAGTTGGCTTTACACCAAGCAGGCCACGGCTTTTGGCGGAAATAAATATCATTACAATAAAACGCTTATTGCATTTACAGTTTACCGACCTCACACCCTTCCCTGGGCGTTTGTCCAGTATTTAGGAAAAAATGCAATGCGGCAAGCTTTTGTTCTAGGACAAAAGTTGATGAAGGACTTTAACACGCCCATTATTTTCAAGAACCTTACTGAAAAACAATACTCAGAATTAGTTTCGTATGGATGTCAGGATTACCGCCCAGGAGATGGATGGAACGCATTTTATCGTTACGATGATGATACCTTTCCAGAAACGATTGTTGAAACAGATAGACTCTGCTCCCTTCAAGGAAGGTCATATCACTCCATTCGTTCTCGAATTCGACAATTTTACAAAAACAATATACGCGTAGAACAATATACGCCGAGCCATTATTCAGATACCCTACTCATTCTCGAAAAATGGTTAACGATGATCAAATATCGATATGAAAAATATCTTGAAAATGACCCCATTATCTTACACTCAGCATCCATTCATCGAAATTTTATTGAATATATTACTAAGAATCAAGATTCACACTGCATCGCTCAATTAATTTATATCGATGACGTTCCAATCTCCTTTGCCATTGGATACAAAATATCCAACTCAACTCTAGGAGTGTATACTACTGTCACCGCTACGGATAAAATAAAAGGACTCTCAGAGGCAACTACATATGAACTGGTAAAATCCGCGCTGCAAAAAAAATACAAATATGTCAACTTAGGCGGGAGCGAATTTAAATCCCTATTAAATTTCAAAAAGAAATTTAATCCTTCAATTGCCATCCAAAAAAGGCACGCGATTCTTTACCCGTAATTACTTCTTCTCAAAATTCAACGAACATGAATTAATACAATACCGCTTCCTTGTCTTCGTGGGGCCATCATCAAAAACATTCCCCAAGTGCCAGCTCAAATTTTTTCTTCTTTTGCGAATTTTTTTATTTCAGTAATCATTATCGTTTCATCACACGTTTTATTCAAATGAAATGATTTCGTTTTTGGAAAAGCAACATTAACCAAAGTCTTTCCGAGTGCTTGAACTTCTTCAATTGCCGGAACAAAATCGGCATCGTTCGATATGATTACCGCTTTATCAAACTTGCTCTCGAATGCGTTTTTCATTAAATCCACTACCAGCTTGACATCAACCCCCTTTTCCACTTTGTGATTGTTTTCACGCCTTTCGAGACGTCCAAAAGATATTTTCAATCTCTTCACTTTTTCCAGATTGGCCAGAAACTTTTGCTGCGATTGGTAGGCTATTGGATCATCTTTTTGATGCAAAGGAGCAGTATAATAAAAAATGGCAATCAGGTCGTCTTCTCCGGCCAAAAAAGAGCAAAATTTTTCAAAATCGATTTTAACGGTATTGAAGTTCTTTTTCAAAGAATGATACAGATTACTTCCATCAATGAAAATCATTACCCTTTTGGACATAAGAAATATGAAACCTGCCGTTACCGCAGCAAAGGCAGGGAGTTAATACCAATAATCGCTTAATCCGCATTAAAAGGCTATCTATTATTTTGTGGCTTTGGAGATCTGTGGCTGGTCATGGATTCAACTCCCTCCGCGGGCTTTTTCATATGAAAAACCATACCTTTAATTGCGTGCCAATCTTTTTCTGTCATGCCCCGCTCACGTACTAAGTCCACCAGTCGACCAGTAAAAAAATTTGTTTCATGGGTATCAAAGGCGAGAGCACAGCGAAGAAGAATCCGGAAAACTGAAAGACATGAATTTATTTTTGAAGGGGCGCTTGCACTTTACCGCATGCGAAGGCCTACACGTTCGACAGTCTTATTCATTGGAAGAGGAATGAGGCCGTTGTTTGAAACAGTACGTGGATTAAACGAAGTTTATGGAAAATATCCTCGAGATACATTTCGATATGTTATCGTGCAAAATGAAGGGGAAAAAGATTTCGAAACAATAATTGAAACAATGAGACGATACAAAATAGTAACCCCAGAAAGACGGGTGTACTATTTGGTCGATTTTCCAGTTACAGGAGGAACATTTGAGCTAATATCCCGCGCTATAAAAACAGTCTTACCATCTGCCCAAATCAGGCTTGCAGGTTATTCGAAACGAGAACCTACTTCACGAAGTGGAGGAAAAAATCAACAAAGCATACGCTTAGGCATTAGCACGGCGGAAGACGTCCCTCGCCCCACTCACCAAATGCGGAGGGGAAGGATCCTCCCGCGCAAGAAAGGGACGAAAGAGCGAAATGATTATTTAGAATTCCAATATAACCTGCAAGCTTTTCTTGAACAAGAAATCGCACGTAGAAAGAATGATTAGTTGAATTTTATTTCTTCTTGAAATCAAGCGAACACGAATTGATGCAATAGCGTTTGCGTGTTTTCGTTGGACCATCATTAAATATGTGTCCTAAATGCGAACCGCATTTTTTGCAATTCACTTCAATTCGTGTCATGAAATGAGAATGATCTTCTATCAATTCAATATTTTTCACGTTTTCCGGACGGTCAAAACTCGGCCAGCCGGTTCCACTATCGAACTTGGCATCAGATGAAAACAATTCCGTTCCACACGCCGCGCACACGTATATTCCCTCGCCTTTGCTGTGAACATATTTTCCCGTGAATGGAGCTTCCGTTCCTTTTTCGCGCAAAACATGATACTGTTCGTTCGTCAACTTCTTTTTCCATTCCGTTTCCGTTTGGGGCATTTTTTTGCGTTTAGCAGGCATAGGAAAAACGCGTTTTAGCCAATTATAAGCTTTCTCGGAAATCTCATCTTTTCATCGAGTTAATAAACCTCAGTCGCGCGAGTTAAGCATGCGCGAAGCCAAACTCGTTCTCGGCATTCTCCTCATTCTCGTTGGGGGGTGGATTATTTGGGATGCGTTACAAGGAAAAGGGAGTGTAAACATTCCATCACCTTACTGCAAAGCGAGATGCAATGTGCCATCGGTGGATACATTTCCCGGCAATGGAATTGCATGGTGTGATGATCAAAAACTGGTCTGCAGCGGATTCACCAATCAGACCGATTGCCTCAACGGCGGAACACCGGCGGATTTGACTAATCCTGGGTTTTTAGACGATGATGGAAAATCTCCCTATTCATGCCAATGGATCAACAACCCCTATTCTTTCATCTAGTGGTATATAGCGCTAGGCACATCGCGTTAAATAGGTTAATTCATGCCAAAAGTATAATAAGAAAAGATGAGAGTGTGCAGTATGGACAAATGGATTGGTGTTGCATTGCTGGTAGTCGCCATTATACTTATCATCGAATGGAGTCCTCCAAACAATGCTAGTTTCTGCGCACGGGCAGAATGCGGCGTTGGGTTATATTGCAGTGAAAAAAAACAAGCATGTGTTCTTATCACCAATTATGAGGAATGCGTGGATGCCGGATACCCTGTTCTGGAAAGTTATCCCGAACAATGCAAAACGCCGGATGGAAAGACATTCGTGCGAGTGCTTTCCGAAGCGTGCCAGAGCGACGCCGTGTGTGAGTCGGGATACTTCTGCAGGTACGGATTGTGCACGGAGTTTTCTCCCGAAACGAGCTGCGACACGGATAATGATTGTGTTCTCATCGATACGACAAAACAATTTTCATGTTGTTACGCAGGATACTGTGACGAAATCGATTATTCCATTTCAAAATGGGAAGCGGTGAATGCGCAATGGTTCTCGAATGGACAGACAGCCTATTGTCCCAGCGCTCAAGAATGCGGCCCAGCTCCGGGGTGTCCTACACGGATTGTAAATAACAACTATCGCGCGGCCTGTCAAAACCGATTGTGCGTGAAAGAATACGTGAGTCCGAATTGATTTCCTGAGCAAACCTCCATCATTAAAAAGAAAATTTGGTGTTGGTTCACATGAGCATTAAACCCAGAATTAAATCACAGCCGCGCAAACCATTTGTAAACGAGGAGCCGGTGGGAATCAAGCTCCTGAAGATAGGGGCCATCATCATCGTGATGCTCATCCTGCTCGTCATACTCGCGGCACTATTTTTCATCCCAACCAGCGTGACGATGACGTACACCTGAGACTATTTCCAATCCCCCATGCACCGTGTCTATTACGCGCGAAGCAGGACTCTCCTACTGTCGGCGATCTAGCGAGTATTATTCGGCGAAATGCCCTCCATGACATTATATATCCCCAAATAGGGAATCTCTAATGAATTCGCCTAAAATAGTCACTATATTTTTAGATGAAAGCGGAGACCTAGGCAAATCAGGTTCGCCGACGTTCACCATCGCTCTTCTTTCGACGTCCAATGCGATGGACATCAAAAGAATAATCAAAAAAACAAAACAACGAAAACTAAAACGGCATAAGAGGGACATCCCTGAGTTAAAAGCTAATTCGTCAAGCCCAAAAATAAGAAAATATGTGCTTAGAGCAATTGCTGCGTGCGATTGTGAAATAAACTGCATCATTGTCGACAAAAAGAAAATATTTGATTATTTATTCAAGAACAAAAACAAGCTGTACAATTACGTTTGCGGTATTCTCATGGAGGAACTCAACCCAAACATATCAAAAATAGACCTCATCATCGATAAAAAAGATTCAAAAAAGTTATTACGCGAGGATTTCAACCAATATATTCGACAACGATTAATCGAATACGGAATAACATGCCAATTAGAAATTGCACACCTCAACTCGTATGAACACCAAGGATTGCAGGCAATTGATTTCGTGGCATGGGCAATACAGCGAAAAGAAACAACTGGAGAAGATACCTATTTCATGATTCTCGAACCAAAAATAAAAACAATCAAGCGGCTCTGGCAATAATAGAGTGGTCCCAAGGGGCATAAAATTGCGCACCTCAAGGTACGCTCATCCCCTTGGACTTACCCACACAGATTCACCTTTAAGATCCCCTAAAAATCCATCGGTTGCGGTCCGCCAATGCCGCCAATTATTTTTCGTCACCAAGGAAGGATAAGAACGCTTTTTGACGTAGCTTTAAATAGACGTTTACCGATGTTTCGAGCATGGACCAGCTCAAAGTTACGATAGCCGGCGAAATTACGCTAAGCAAAGACCCTGGCGGCTCCATGAAGAAGTGGCGAGAGATTTTTGGAATCTCTCAAACCGAGCTCGCGGAATTTTTGCACGTGTCTTCGTCAACGATTTCCGATTATGAAGGCGGACGAAGAAAAAGCCCGGGCATTGCCGTCATCAACCGACTCGTGGAAGCGCTCATGGACGTGGACAAGAACCGCGGGGGAAAAGTAACGATTCAACTTTCACGACAAGAAGGACCGGTGGACAAAGTATTCAACATCCACGAGTTTCATTCAGGCATCAATGGAAAAGAATTCATGGAAAAAATTGAAGGAGAATGCATTGCGAATCCGCTGCGATTGAAAGAACTCACACTTTATGGGTACACCATCATTGATTCGTTGAAAGTCATACTCGACGTGCCGGTGCACGAATACTTGCAGATGTACGGCAAAACTCCCGAGCGCGCACTCATTTTTACGCAGGTGGAAAACGGCCGTTCCCCCCTCATCGCGGTGAAAGTAGGCCGCTTCGCCACGGAAATGCGCCCGTCCGTTGTGGTGCTGCACGGCTGTCAAAAAGTCGACCCCATCGCACGCAGGATTGCGGAAAACGAAAAAATTCCCTTGATTGTGACGATGATGCCCATTGAGAAAGTGATTGAAACATTAAAGGGAAATGAAACATAGACACTTTTCCCCGGGCTTCATTGCAAACCAAAAGTTTACGATGCCAGCGAACTTCGTTTGCTTGGTTTTCTAAAAAGCCCGAATAAATTCAATTACTAATTTTTCCGTTCACGGAATTCTAACGAGGAACGTAAGTCTATTCTTCGTCTTGCTCGTGTGCACATCCAAGCCAATCAACTTTCCTGAAACCGACATCGTTCCCCCGTGCGCGCGCGACACGGCGACCGCAGCGGCCTTCGCGCCCTTGCGCGAGACAATCCACGCATCAATCCCAAAATCCTGCACGGCCCAATTCACTACGACTGCTTTGGAATCGAGTTTTTGCAATGGCACCAACGCATTCGTAATTTCATCCTGAATCATGCGCATCTTCTCGGGTGTTTTTTCCGCGAAGCGGACTTGAACGATTCCTTCATAATAATCGGAGGTAATGAGCATGTCATCGTTGCAGATGTTGGAACGGATGAACAATGTTGAATGAAGTGTCACATCCACCGGAGAATTCTCCACTTCGCCCGTGATATTAATCTTCAAACGAAATTCTTTTTCCTCTTTAGGATGCGGATGCATTTCAATTCGGATTTCAGGCATCTGCAACGCTTTGGCATTCACATGGCCCTGAATCCACTTGTGAACGGCTTCATCCGTCCACTCAGCCCACCGTCCATTGAGGCGTATTTTACCGCAGCGCTTGCACTTTTCAATCTCCATCTTCGCAGGAAGCTTGATTAGTGAAGGATGGTCTTTCAAGTAGCATTCGGTGCAGAACATCCCCACAAACGTCTTGCCTTCTGAAAGGCCGCATTTAGGGCAGGGAGGGTGAGAGTATTTGGAAACCATACACGCTCACATCATCCGCTTTCCATCAACGCGCACAAATGGTGAAATAAATCCCCCATTTACAACGTGACCGTTTCCCCCACGCCGGGGTTGCTGACTTTGTAGCCTTGCTCTTTCAACTCCGCCGTGAAGTCGCCGCTGATTTTAATATCCCCATGAATGAGGACTAAATGCTCGGGCGAGAGCGTCTGGATGGTATGCATCAAATGGTCCTTTCCCGAATGGGCGGAGAAGTCAAAGCGCTGGATTTCAAGCTTGGGTTCTACCGTGCCGTGGTCTAATTCAATCTTTCCGGTTTCGAGCAAGGTTCGGCCTTTCGTTCCTTGAACCTGATACCCGGTGATGAGCAGACTATTCCGCTCGTCCGCGTGCAACTTATCCAAATAGAACATGATGGGACCGCCTTCCAACATTCCCGCGGTGGTGACAACCACACACGGCTGTTTGAGCGTCTGTTTACGAATTCCCGGATGCTCCACAAAGTTCAATTGTTCGAGCATTCGCTGAACAACCTTGGGTTTGGAATTGTATTGCGGAAACTGGTGATAAATTTCCGTGGCTTTGCGAGACATTCCATCCACAAAGACGGGAGCGTCGACACCGTATTCGAACAAGATGTCCAAAATTTCCTGACTCCTTCCTATTGCAAACGCGGCAATAATACAATGCCCGCCGCGGTCCAATGTTTCACGGATTTTAGCCATGAATTCAGAGATGGTTTTTTCCCGGTCCGGGTGAACACGATTACCGTACGTGGATTCCATCAACAAATAATCCACTTTTCCAATGGACTTGATGTCCGCACCATTGTGCAATCGCATCGGGGCGACCATGAAGTCTCCAGAATAGACGAAACTTTTGTTCTTGATGTCAATCCGAGACATGGCGCTGCCTAAAATGTGTCCGGCGTCAAAAAATTCCAAACGAGCGTTGGGAGTGATATCCATGGGCTTGCGGTAATGCATTCCCACCGTATTCGTTTCCGCCGCAGCGATGTGCGCTTTATCATACGCGGGAGTTTCTCCTTCCTGCGCGGCAATCTTCATGGAATCGGCCCACAACATCTTGCTTAATTCGAGCGTGGGTTTGGTCGTGAACAAGTGCGTGGGGTTATCCACAAACAAGTGGGGAACAAAACCTGAATGATCAAAATGCGCGTGCGACAAAATGGCGGCGTCTAATTTTTTAGTAATGGGAACCGGGTAGGCCGTTTCTTCGGGCGTAAATTTCACACCGTAGTCCATCAAAATGTGTTCATTTTCAGCATTCAAGACAAAGCTCGAACGGCCAATTTCTTTTCCCGCCCCGTGGACGGTCAACGTATAGTTAGTACTCATATTGTTTTCATATCCTGCATTGCTAGCTTTTTCGCAGCGTTCCGGGCACAGGCGTGCACCCAACTTAATACGGACCCCGACCGGGTCAAAACGGAACGAAAAACACGTTCAAATGCTATATTCTACTACTTTGTGTGAGGAGGACTTTATAAAAAGAAGCCCAAATTGCCCGCAAAAAGGCTCGAAAAACTCTAAAAAAACCCCACTTGAATAAAGGAAAACTACTTCCCGCGCTCTTCGATATGCAGACCTTTTTTCCGAATAGACGCCGCTACACTATTCAAAAATTCGGCCATGCGAAAATATCTATCCGCCGCTGACTCCATCTGAAAATATTCCTTGGAGGAATGGTCCACCTCCCTGGCTTCCCGACTCATCGACTGGGCGTAACGCTGAACATTTTCCCCCTGTTGGTGAATGAAATCCGATACCGTCGCATGCGTGACACGCTTGGCCAATGCTGCACGATCAAGCAGAGAATTTTGAAAACGAATGGAATCAATGGTGAGGCCTATAATAGTATTCGACAACTCCTTGAGTTTGACGGCATCAAGATTTTCTGGAGTAGAAATGTTCCGCTCGGAAAAAATACGAACCTTTCCAAGGGGAGTGAGCGAATACCCCGCGCCATTCCACCGTACGAATTCCCGGCGAAGCATAAAACCAAGTTTCCGCTCAAGTGATTCAGCTTGATTGTGTTCATCGGGGCGCGCCATCCGAGCAAAATGACGCTCGATGCGCTCGCGAACGATTCGTTTGCGGGGAGGAACCATATTACCGATGTGAAATTTGGAATATTTAATGCCCGCGGGGCAAAAACGAATATAAAGCACTATACTGTGAGTGCACGTATGGCGACACCCACTAAAATGATTAGTCAAATCGATTTCATCCGCGCCCAAAAAATAGTCCAGCAAGCCGGCATCCCATTTGCACCCAGCGCGGAAGTAAAAAGCGAAAAACAAATACATTCCACAACACGGAAAATCCCTTTTCCATGGGCCATGAAAGCCGTGGGAAAAAAACTCATCCATAAAACGGATGTGGGCGGCGTGAAGTTGAATATTCAAAACGAAGTCGAAGCGTTTGCTGCATTCAAACACATGAAAAAAATCCCTAGTTGCGAGTACGTGGTGGTGCAGCCGATGCGAAAAGGAATAGAGATCATTGTGGGAGGAAAAATGGACGCGCAATTCGGCCCGACCGTATTAGTGGGAATGGGAGGGATTTACACGGAAGTTTTCAAGGACGCGAGCATTCGCATCGCCCCGTTGTCCAACGCGGACATGGACGAAATGATCCATGAGTTGAAAATCCACCCCATTCTTGAAGGAACACGCGGACAAAAAGGAATTAATTTTACGGATTTGAAAAAAATCTTGTTGGGAGTGTCCAAACTCATGTGCGGTGAAAAAATTCGCGAACTGGATTTGAACCCGGTCATCGCCACGCAAGCAAGCGTGCAAGCAGTGGATGTCAGAATTATCGAAGGAAAGTAAGGCGATTGGATGAGTTATAATTACAAAAAGTTATTTGGGAACAGGGAAATCGTTATTTTTGATATCGATGGAACGCTGGTAAGCACCATCCCGCTGCATATTGACTGCAGTCGCGAAGCAATCCGCAAGGTTACTGGATTGAACGTAAAAAAAGATGAAGAAATAACCCGACACTTTGGCAAAACGGCTACGATGTGCATCTCAGGAATATTGCACGATCAAGGCATCAATCCGGAGTCGAAAATCGTGAAAAAAATACTCAAAGTTTGGAAGAAGATTATTCTCCAGAAGATACGAAAACTTGATGAGAAAACGGTTATACCCGGGATATTACCATTACTCACTAAACTCAAAAAAGAAAAGAAAATCATTTTGTCTATAACGGGAAACCCAAAGGCAACAGGGGAATCCATTTTACACAACACTAAAATCCGAAAGTTTTTTGACGACTGTATTTATTCTACTCACAAATACAAAGGGAAAAAAATTCTCCAACGACGTCACATGCTTGAACTAGCATTTGAGAGAGCACAAATTGGGTCCCAAAAACGAATTCCGAAATCACGAGTAATTGTGGTGGGAGATGCTGCCGTTGACATTAGCGCGGCGTATGAGGCGAAGTTTGATTCTATTGCGGTGGGAACAGGGCCCCACACAAAAGAGAAAATAATGAAAGAAAAACCAACATTTTGGGTGGACCATTTCTAAGGGAAAGAGCGCCTCTTAAATAGGAAAACAAAATCCTCGGAATATGCACCATTTCCTTACCGCAAAGAAAAAAATTTCCAAAACAAGATGGGGGAACATTTTATCCGAGCGCGTACAGGAACTGCCCGATTCGGAGTTTGAAGATATTATGCGCATCGCCAAAGAAGACGCGAGCGTGATTTCATTAGGACCGGGGGAACCGGACTTCAACGCACCCACTCCAGTGATTAACGCCACGGTGAAAGCCCTGCAAGAAGGAAAGACGCATTATTCAAGCATCCCCGGCATTCCCGCGCTGCGCGAGAAGATTGCGCGCAAACTCAAAAAAGAAAATCACATCGCACTCGACGATCCTATGAATGAGATTTGCGTTACCGCGGGAAGCACGGAAGCCTTACTCATGGGACTCATGACGGTGGTGGATGCGGGGGAAGAAGTCCTCGTTCCAAATCCCGCGTTTTTGGCCTACACACCGATGGTGGATTTAGTCACGGGAGAACCGGTTTCCTACAAACTCTCCGACAAAGACGGGTTTCAAATCCACCCGGAGGAAATGGCTGGAAAAATAACCAAAAAAACACGAGCGATTATCCTCAACACCCCATCCAATCCCACGGGAACGGTTCTCAAACGAAAAATCTTGGAAGAAATTGCTGATATTGCGGTTGAAAACGATTTGATTGTGTTTTCCGATGAAGCCTATGAAAAATTCTGCTTCGGAAACGCTAAACATATTAGCATGGCCTCGTTGAACGGACTGCACGACCACGTTCTCACATTTCATTCATTTTCAAAGTCATATGCCATGCCGGGTTTTCGCTTAGGATACGTGGCGGGGCATCATGAACTCGTGCGGAAAATGTCGCAAATCCACATTTTCACCTCGCTCGCCGCAAGTACGGCGAACCAATATGGCGCCATGGCCGCACTGGATATGAACAAATCCTTCGTGGAGCGAATGAAGAAATCGTATGATGAACGACGGAAACTCACGCTGAAATTGTTGAAACAAACTCCCACGCTGCACGTAGAAGTCGAACCCGAGGGGGCGTTTTATGTTTTTCCGCGCATTGTATCCAAAAAGCAAAACTCTTCCGAATTTGTCCATTCGATGCTCAAAAAAGCACGCGTGCTCATGGTCCCCGGAAATGAATTTGGAAAATACGGTGAAGGATTCGTGCGCATCAGTTATGCCACGGGAAAAGACAAGATTAAGGAAGCCTTTGAACGACTCAAGCATGCGGGATTTTGACCAAAAATGCCATTTAAGGCGGCTATAACCGCCACAAATATATACTTTTGTAGCTATTATAATAGCTATGAATGAAGAAATTGTCCTAAAACGCCTTTATCAGTTAAATGAGTGGTGGGTATCAGGAACAGTACCAGCCTCTAAATTAGAATCATTCAGGCGCAAAGATTTGCACTTCATCGTCCAAAACATGAAACAGGACGACAATATTCTCACAATAATCGGACCCCGCCGCGTGGGAAAAACGACCATGCTCTATCAGTCCATCGATACGCTCATTCAAGAGGAGACAGATCCGAAAAATATTGTTTTCATAACAGCCGATGACGATTTACTGAAGTTAAATACCACTGATTTAGTCAACGATTGTATTGAAGTATACGAAAAAAATATCCTTGGAAATACTATCGCTAAACTTTCACAAAAAATATACGTCATCATTGACGAAATTCAGTACTACGACAATTGGAATATTAAACTGAAAAATTGGTATGACATGAAGTATAAAATAAAATTTGTTTTATCCGGCTCCTCGTCAGTGAACATATTAACAGGAACATCCGAATCGCTAACAGGAAGAATGCTCCATCAAATAGTCATGCCACTAAAATTCTCTGAAATACTCCGTCATAAATTAGAAAAAGAAAAAATACTCTTTACTTTTTCAGTAGGACTCACGCGCAAAGCCTTCCTTGATTCCATCAGCCAAAAAAATCCAAGCATTATATTTGAAAAACTGAAAGAAGAGACCATGAAACTCATTCCAATAAAAGAAAAAATTGAAATTGTAGCACTAGACTATGCCAAAAAAGGCGGATATCCGCTCCAACTAAAAATGGAAGATGAAAGTAGCTATACCAAGCAAATGCAGACTTATTTGGACTCGACGCTATACAAAGACATTGTCCGCCTATTTGAAATTAGGGACCCGGGCGTGCTGCACCTTCTCTTGACAATAGTCGCCGGCGAAGGAGTTCACGGCTCCACGATTGAAGCCTACTCCAGCGAACTGGGAAAAAGGAAGGAAACCATCCAAAATTATCTAAACTATCTTGAAAAAGCATTTTTGATTTCGAAATCGCCATTTTATTCCAAAAATATGCGCACACGCGAGAGAAATCCCAAAAAAATATACATTTCAGACACGGGAATTCGCAACACGATACTGAACCAAGGATCTGCAAGAATTGCCGAAGACCCCGCTGAAATGGGAAAAATAGTTCAAACGGTTGTCCATGATCACGCTAAAAGACTAAAGTTTAACCTCGAATCAGGCGCACTATCAACCACTACGTACTACTGGAAAAAAGACAAAGAAGTCGACATTGTCATCGAAATTAATCAAAAACCAATCCCCATCGAAGTCAAATACAGCAACCGCATTGACAAAAGCGATATATCTGGATTAATAAGCTTCCAAAAAAAATTCAAAAATCCATTTGGAATAGTCATTACAAAAGACAGATTGGAACTAGTCGAAAACATTATTTACATCCCATACTGGTTGTTTATGCTGTTATGCTAGGAGGAAGCCCCATGAAAATAACGTATGACCCGCAAGCGGATGCGATGAGCATCCAATTCCAAAAAGGAAAATACCGCATCAGCGAGGAAGCCCGGGAAGGGATTATTGTCGACTACACGAAAGAAGGAAAAATCGAATCTCCATCGAAATATTAGACGTGAAAAAGCGAATGTCCATCAAGAATATCCACGGGGTCACATTCGAAATAGCCGCCAAAAGCACGCAGATGGTATAATATAGTATTAAATGGCGCGCCAAACAACTAGCTGATTATGCCCGCCGAAAAACTATTCCTCGTAGCGTACAATCGTTATTTCTCACGTAAAACGCACGCATATTTGGAGAAAAAGAAACTCAAACCCGAATTCATCGGCGAACATCACTTTTTGGTCAAGGCCAAAGAAAATGCGTTCGAACACGAATCTATTTTACCCTTTCTCATTCACGCACAACCCATGAAAAAATTCGCGGATGATAAAAAAATGCGTGCGTGGCTGGTGAAGAACGCCGACAAGAATGAAACGCACGCATTGAGAGGGTGGTCCGTGGAGCACGAGAAACTCTCCGGACGCGATTTAGAAGTGAAAAATGGAATCGCCCTCGAAAAAATGGGAATGAAAATGAATCCCAACACGAAGCATTCGATGTGGTTCATTTTATGGCACAAAAAAAAGTATTACGTGTCAGAAAAACCGTTTTCGCTCGATGCCCACTTTTTTCCGTACGCGGACAGCAAAACATCCAGCGAAAAAACGGTGACGCGTTCGGGAAAAAAACTCTCGTATTTGCTCGCCAAATTGCATGTGAATGTGAAAGACAAAATAATCGCGGATTTGGGATGCGGCAGCGGCGGATGGACGGAATCGCTGCTTGAACGCGGGGCGAAGCACGTGTTTGCGATTGACAAAACAACATTAGACAAAAAATTGCAAAAAAATAAGCGCGTCACGTACATCGCCAAGAAAGCCGAGGAAGCCCCTAAACTAAAACAGAAAATCGACCTGATTGTAGGGGATATTAACGTGAACCCGGCGCACGCCCGCAAAATTTTGCTCACGTTTGCCCAAAAGAACCCGCACGCGAGCGAGGTTGTCCTTACGCAAAAAGTGTTAAACGGAAAAGAACTGAGTGAAATTCTTCCCATTGGAAAAAAAATAGGAAAATGGCGCGTTAAACACACTACTAATTCATGGTGGGCGCGGAGAGAATACTATATTTACTTGGCAAAAAACAAATAAGGTTATATATCAGTTGATATACAATAATACTATGGTCAAAGCAAAGCAAACCGCCACTTCTCAAATTTTCAAACACCCCATTGATCGGTATCCGCGCCTCGATACCGTTCTAATGATTGAGGAGGCCATTCGCAACGCCGGGGGAGACTATTCCGTTCGACAGCTCTGGCAAAAACTCCCTAAGAAAGTGATGTGGCAGACGTATCTCTCTACACTCGATTATTTGGAATATTCCGGAAAAATACTCATCGACGAACGAGACAACCACCCCGTCTGGATTTGGGACCCGAAAGGGATTGAAGAGATTAAGAAAAAGGGCGTCACCATTTATTAGTTAATGATAATGAAACGTACGATTGTAATTCGTGTGGTCTTTCCATTCTATGAGAAGCGAAACGATTTCAACTTCGTTTCCTTTTAGGAAATAAATGAGGCGCCAACCATCTCTCAAATCCAATTTCCAAAGATTATTCAACTGGTATTTTACCACATACTCACGCGGCCACAATCGCGAAGGAATACAAATTCCAGCTTGCGGATTTTCTTTTAACTTTTGAATCGCCTGACGGATATTTTCACCCAACAACTTATCTTCAAAAGGACCACTTTCAAGTGCAATAAGCGCCCGCTCTACACGAGGATCGACAAAAGTAACTCGCTTTACACGATTATCAAGCCGCAAAACAGGTCACCCCTCAAAATCAAACTTCTTCTTCAAACTTACCACGCGAGGAACAGCAATCTCAAACGCCGCTTCCCAATCATACGAAGGTTTGCGACCTTGACCCTCGCAGCAATCCACGAGCTGGGCAAACGCGGTCCACTCATCAACAAATTGAATGCCATAGCGCGTGTACTCAATCAACTGCAACGCGAGCAAGTCCTGCAGCACCCCTTGAATCTGGTAATGAAACAACCCCGTGCGGCGGGAAATTTCTTTGATGGGAAGAGGGCTTGTTGAGAGTTCGCGCAACACGCGCGCGTGCCACTCCATGAAACCAATATCCTCAAACACGGAAACGGCTTTGAACAAGGCTTGATCGCGAATATCCACGCGCACTCAACCCCGGGGGCGAGGGAAAAAGGAGAGGAAAGAGAGGGATAGGCTCACGCTCTCCCGATTCCACAGCACACAGCTCGCCATAAAAAGAAGGTTTATTCATGGGAGTAATATAGGTGCGGTTGAAGAGAAATCAACTGTTTAGTTGAAGTACGCGAAAAATGAAATGGGTTTAATAGCAAATCGCAACCATACAAAATAATGGTACCCGAATTAAAATTTTACACGAGTCTATTTTACGAAGGGCAACTTGCAAAACAAATCACCAATAAATCAAACAAATTATCGCGCGAAGAATTCACTGAACTAGTTACCAAAATAAAACAGCGAAAAAATCAATTACAGCACTATCTAAACGAAATCACACAGATGCTGCAAGTAACCTGGGAACGAAAGGAGATTGAAGTGTGGTTAGTCAACATGTACCACGTATCCTTTTCCCACCCGCTCACGATTGCAGTAATGAATCCTACCCACGTAAGAGACATCGAAGAAATCATCGATGTTATCATTCACGAACTAATACATGTCGCACTGCCGCTTCACCCAGCCTATGCCAACGCCCTCGAGGAACTGAAAAAAGATTATCCCACAGCCACCAAAACCATCCAGATTCACATTCTAGTCCATGCTATACTAGCCACATACTTCCAAAAACTACGAGGAAACCACCGAATGAGCATGGATATCCAATACCTCGAAAATTATCCAGAGTACAAACTAGCATGGGATATTGTATTGGAAAAGGGCCCCGAGAAAATACTTGAAAAGTATTTAGGAATGACAATAGGGGCTTCGCCCCTATGACCCCACGTGTGTTTCTCCGCGGGCCCTTCGGGCCGCGCGGTATCTCTCTCTTATGACGCGGATTCATAGAACGTGATTTCTACTTGTAATAGAAATAGCGACCTTTCATCCGCCGGTCCTCTACAGACCGGCGGTATTCCCGGTCGCCTTAGATAATTTAATTTCACAACCCAAGTTCTTTCAATTGATTTGTAGATACAGTAGATGGACTGTCTAACATTAGGTCTTTTGCATCCTTATTCTTAGGAAAGGCAATCACTTCACGGATTGAATCAGATTTCGTCATTATCGCTACTAATCGATCAACGCCAATAGCCAATCCACCATGGGGAGGGGCGCCATACTTTAGGGCGTTGACAAAAAAACCAAATTTATCCTGAATTTCTTGGTCCGTTAGTTTAAGCGCTGAAAAGATTTTCTTTTGCAGCTCTGAATCGTGAATACGGATACTTCCTCCACCAATTTCGTACCCATTTAACACCAAATCGTAGGCGCGGGCAGTAATATTGTCGAGTTTACCACTATCTAATTTTAAAATATCTTTCATTGAAGGACTGGTAAACGGGTGATGGGCCGAAACAAATTTTCCTTCCGCCTCGCTATACTCAAAAAGAGGAAAGTCAACGACCCATGCAAACTTGTATTCTTCGCCATCCTTTCGCAAATCAGGCTTATCAGAATTGAACTTTTTCATTGACTCTGAATAAGTAATGCGTTGAAAGGGAATTTTCAAATCAATATTCAGCACTTCAGAAAAAATCCGTTTCATAAGTTTTTCAATAACCACAATAACGTCTTCTTCCTCGACAAAACTCATTTCAATATCCAATTGCGTAAATTCAGGCTGCCGATCCGAACGCAAATCCTCATCACGCAGGCAGCGGGCAATTTGATAGTATTTATCAAAACCAGCCACCATCAATAATTGTTTGAATAGTTGAGGACTTTGAGGAAGGGCAAAAAACTTTCCAGGGTTAGTTCGCGAAGGAACTAAATAATCACGTGAACCTTCCGGAGTTGACTTCGCCAAAATAGGAGTTTCCACCTCAATGAAGTGATTTTCGTCCAAATAATGGTGAATTGATTTCAACACTTTATGACGCATGACCAGCTTGTCTTGAACCTTCTTTTGTCGCAAGTCTAAATAACGATACTTAAAGCGGGTTTCTTCCGAGCTTTCCACATTGAAATCAATTGGAAGCACGTCTGCCTTGCTCAAAACAGTAACCTTCTCGGCGGAAACCTCAATTTCACCTGTAGACATGGCAGGATTGACCTGATTTAATGGACGTTTAACAACTTTTCCTTCAATCGAAAGAACGGATTCATTAGTCAAAGAACTGGTCAGTTTGGTTAATTCAGGATTCAAAAAAACTTGGGTCGAACCAAAACGGTCACGAAGGAGAATGAAACCAATTTTGCCATGAAAACGAAGGGTGTCAACCCAACCACACATGGTCACACTTTTGTCGGCGTCAGCAGAAGTTAATTCGCCGCACGTATGTGTTCGAAGCATAGTATTACCTATACACAGGAGTGCACATAAGTTATTTAAGTATAGACAAAATACGATGCATCAACTAAAAGGTTGATTTACATTCAACCACACGACTATTAATCAGATAAAGTGCTTTGTATTAATGGAAGCAATAGCGATAGTTGAAAAATTGAACAAACTTGACTATACATTAATAGAACACAAGTTATCTGAGGATGGATATTCGCGTAAGAAAATTAGTGAAATGAAAAATGAGGGACTGCGTTTCATCGCACTTTGTGCATCCAAAAAAGGACCTTTCACCCCATCGCCGCTAGTGGATGAATTCTGGCATCAGACAATTCTTTGCACGAAACTCTATTTCAAAATAGCCGATATTTGTGGCAATTACATTCATCACACTCCAAATGATGGAAGCGCTAAAGCACGCGCACAAGACAATAATTATTTTTGGGATGGGATCCAAGCGTACGAAGATACGTTTGGTGAACCAAACCTAAAAATTTGGGGATTAAAAAGGAGGAAAAAATGATGAATGTCCAAAAAAAATATCAATTATCAGAAGTTGCCGACTGTAATGGAGGAACTTCTGCTTGTAACAGTGGTTAAAATAAGAAATTCACGTATAGTTTCTCAACTAAATAGTAAGCGGCCAATGTGGCCGCTATTTTCATTTACTACAAGTGGATGATACATTATTGAGGCAGGCAAATGCTCGAAATCGAAAAACGCTATTTAGACAACCAATTGCCAGATTTATCCGCGCGCAAGCATGTAGACATGATTGACGTGTACATTCCGGAGGTGTCCGAGCACGCTAAACTCCGCGCGCGAAAGATTGGAGAAAAATTTGAGCTAACCAAGAAAACACGCAAAAACGAAGGAGAAAAATACATTATGGTGGAGCAAACCATTGATATTACGCCGGAAGAGTTTACTTTTCTCTACGAGAAAAGCACCCGGCGCATCGAGAAAACACGCTACTATTACCCGTATGAAAGGCACACGATTGAAATAGACGTGTATAGGGGAAAACACGATGGATTAATTATCGCGGAAGTCGAATTTGAGGGAGAAAAAGAACTCCACGCATTCACACCCGCACCCTTCTTCACACGAGAAATAAGCGACACCGAACACTTGGCTGGAGGGGTGTTGTCCGGTAAGACGTTTGAGGAAATTAAGGGATTTTTGTGAGACGCCTATCGGCGCACGCCAACTTGACGAATTTAACCAAGTTATAAAAACGCCCTCATTTTTGGTAACGCATGGTCTACCCCCAATTCAACAATAAACACCAACAGAAAGCCTTGTTCAACGCTCACACGTTTGTCGCGTGGAAAAAGACGAAGAAAAAAATTGGCGTTCGTTTTCCACCCAAATGGATTATTATTTTTGATCGAAAACTCTTAGCACGATTCAAACGGAAGCATTCAAAAGCCAAAAAAATAAACATTGCGAGCGCGATGGAAACATATGTTCTTCCACACATGGGAATAGTGCGCATGACGGGGATTGGTTCACCTCACGCCGTGACCGTGTTCGAAGAACTCATTGCACTTGGAGGAAAAGAATTCATCGTTATTGGAACTGCAGGAGGACTCGACCAATATGGTATTTTCCTCTGCACAAAAGCCGTGCGCGACGAAGGAACGAGCTTCCATTACATCCCGCATGGGTTGTTCGCCTATCCAGATGAAAAATTAACCAAGAAGCTGGCAAACGGACTTACTCGCGCCAACATGCCATTCGAAAATGGCCCCACATGGACGATTGACGCCCCGTATCGTGAAACGATTGCAGAGCTTCATCACTATTCTAAAATGGGAGTTAAAACCGTTGAAATGGAAGCATCGGCACTCTTTACAGTGGCAAAACTTCGAAAAGTCAAAATAGCCGCTGCGTTTGCGGTATCAGACGTTTTACAGGAAGAAAAATGGGACCCGCAATTTGACCAAAAATACTTGAAAAACAATTTGGATTCATTACTTAATGCCGCGATACAACTGTTCAGCCAGTGAAATAGTTTACCGTTTTTTGGAAGAAATAATGTACTGCAGCAAAAAAACTATTTTTTGGCAAACAAGGGATACTCACGCGAAAGAAAATCAATTATCAAAGACTTGGTGGAAGAATGGTGTAAGAACGAATGGGAAGGCATGATTATGTAAAAGTAAACTAGTAGTATAAATGGTTGACTGAAACAGAGCTCAACATTTTCTAAAAATTTTCCCTAGCTATTTAATGAATTCGGTCGCATGACGAGGAAGGGAGGTTTCAAAATGAAACAAGAAAAAATCATTAATTTAGTTCCGATACTACTTGCAATATCAATAATCACTTATCTGATTATCGCAAGTGCCCCAGTAACTACTGCCGTTTCAACTACCCAACTGGAGAATAGAATAGTTGAAAAATATAAAATCGAAGAATTAGTAAGTGAAATTGAACAATATCATTGTAATATTCCCGATTCAAAATTGATTGAATTAAAATTAACCCAAGCAAACATCGTCAAGAAACATGAATTCTGCAACCTTTCAAAACAAGAAAAAACTTCTGTCTTGGCAAACGAATTTGACGCATTAGAACAAGCAAATCGAAAGAACGGAGTCATTTCAGGATTTTCCAATAGTTACAGCTGCTATTATAGTGGGTTAAATACTGGTATTCCTACCTATCAGGACTTGGGGCTCAGTTCCACATCCTGCACGTGGACCGATCCGAATCCATCGTGTAAGAATCAGGGAGGAGTTGCATGCATGTGGGGATGCACCAACAAGGATCCCGTATTAGGCTGGAAAACAAAGTCATTTACGAGTAAATCAGCACTGGAAAGCGTCATCAAGCCAAAGGGATACCTACAAGCCAACACAGGATATTACAGCGGATTGAGTTATACTCGTCAACTGCCCCATGGTTACCGATATGAGGTGCAAGGCCCAAACTCGGGAAGCGGTTCGTTCGCTTCTGAAGGCCCTGAACCAGATCCCGGATTCAATTGGTATGCTTTCACGAACGGATGGTATCCATTCGAAGCAGGCATTTGGCATTTGAGTTGCTGATATGGAAACGGCCAACATTAGTTGGCTGTTCCATAAAACATTTATTCGAAAAGGGATCAACGTTTCTATGAATAGTTTATTAAAAAAAATGCAGAATCGAGAAGTACTTCTCTTATTTGCAATATTAGCAATAAGTATTTACTTTGCTATCGTTCAATCGTGGGGTTTTTGCAAGGATTGCGGAACGCCTAAACCATTACTCTATGATATCATTTCTCCAGTTGGCTTCTGGATTATTGGAGCAATAGTAACGTTTCCAGTAGGAATTCCGTTTGGCAACGCGACGGGGCCATTCTTTATGATTATTCAAATAACATACGTTTTCATCCTTTCAACTGTCTTAATTCATATTCGAAAAAAATACTTATTCAAAAAAATAGACAAAGTGCTAATCGCCGCGACAGTGATTCTATTTCTTTTCACACTATTGGACATGGGTCTATTTCGACCTGCCACAAATGAAACAGTAATCATATCAAACAAACCACCCGGAATAACCTTCTACTTTGGACACGTGCTCATTCCCACAGCATTACTCATACTAATCTACGGAACACTGCTTGCCGGAGCGTATTTCTACATCCGTGAAAAGATACGTCCACCCAAAACAACCCACTAACGCACAACCCGCGCTTTTATACCCCAAAAACAGTCATTATGTATGCAAAAGGGGCTTGTTGAGGAATGAATACCATCACGGAGAAACCCAAGACGGCCAAAGACGGAATCATCCACACGCTCTCCACTAAATTCCCCCTCACGGCCAAGCAGCTCACGCACACGTTGCAACGGGAACAAGGGATGGAATTAACCTACCAAGCCGTGCACAAAGCCCTGCAAGAATTGGAAAAAGAACACATTCTGACGAAAACAAAAAACGACTGGCAAATCAATTCTGCATGGTTGGATGCGCAAGCATCATTCATCCGACAAACCCAGCAAAAATACGCGGGAAGCAAAAACAAATACGCCATTGATTTGAATTACGACGGGCCGCAAACGTTTGAATTTGACAACTTTACGGAGTTTGGAGTGGAAACCGCAAAGCTTGTAGCGGACAAAATATTGTGTAAAAATAATGAGAATGCCTATTTCATGCTAGAATATGGTTGGTGGACTCTCAAATTCAAATTTGCACACTTGGCTTTACTGAATAAACTCGTGAGAAACTCACCAAATACCTGCGGCATTATTCGAAAGATAACTCCATTCGGAGTGTGGGTACAGAAACAGTATGAACGTGCTGGGGGTGTTGGTTTCATCGGATCAGATATTCCGTTTGAAGATGATATGCTCATTCAAGGAGACTGGATGGTGCAGGTTCATTTTTCATCTGAAGGTAAAAAAATTATTGAAAAATACTGGAAAAAATGGAAGAATCTCGAGGATTGCTTCAAGGAATTCGGGTTGAAACAAGAGCCTAAAATGATGATAACCGCCACCGTGTCGAAAAACCCAACAATGGCAAAGTTTTTGAAGAATGAGATGGCGCAGTATCTGAAAGAGGCCAAAAACCATGCAAAATGAAGAAAGCCTAAATTTGCTGAACCAAAAGCCCGGGAACGTGAAAAACGCCCTCGTGCAGAAGCTATCCAAACAATGGCCACTCACGCTTAAACAACTAGACCATGCGTTGAAACGAGAATTTAGCATGGATGTGACGTATCAGGCGGTGCATAAGGCTGCATCGCAACTGGAAGATGAAAAAGTTGTTGAAAAAACGAAAGAAGGATACCAACTTCACCCGGAATGGATTCTGAACATTACTAAATTATCAAATCAAATTAGTCAAGCATACGCGGATAATCAACCATTGGATTTTGACAAGGAGATTATTCAATTAAAATTTCAAAACTGGATAAGCGTAGGACGATTTATTACTTTTGATTTCAAGGAGAATGCTCCAAATCTAGAAAGAAAATCAACTGTAATATATTGGATTCATGTATGGCCGGTTAACACCGTTGCAATTGAGGAAATGCAACGAATTGAAAATTTTGCTCTAAAAAACGAACATCATTGTATCTGTTCTAAAAACACCCCATTAGATAGAACGGCAGCTCACTACTTGGGAAGGATGCATATGCATTCAATTACTGGGGCAAATATCTTACTAGATCATGATTTCACCATAATTGGAAATCATATTGCCCACATTTACTATGAAAAATCGTTTCTTGATAAAGTGGATAAATTTTATCGAAAAACAAAAGACATGCATAATATAGATCTAATTAAACTGCAAGAATTGGTTACAGCAAAAACGAATATAACAGTCATAATTGTCAAAAACGCCGACTTGGCGGAACAACTTCGGAACGAGGCATTAGAACTATTCAAAAAAGAAAAATAGGGAAATTACTTCCTCCAAGGTCTAAAAGCCGGTATCCATTTAGCGTGAGAACGCTACTAGGTTCGCGAATTTGCGCTCGCCCTCAATCGCACAGTCAATCTGAAGATAAAGGCATTAAACCGACGCCAGCACTTCCTGCTAGAATGAAATATTGTAACCTAGCATATTTAAATCAAAGATGATATACCTACATGATGTTGATTAGCCTGAGAGATTTATCCGATTTAGTGGTTCCTCATTATTTACTTATATCTGTCATTGGCCCTATTTCAGCTTATATGATAATATTGAATACATTACCATCTTACACAATTATTCCAGTTATTGTGTCACTTTCATTTGGAGTTTTAGGATTCAATACTATTAATATGGTTTTTGATGAAAAAATAGATAAAATTACAAAGCCATTAAGGCCAATTATAACAAAAAAAATTTCAAAAGAAAAAGCGATTTTGTTCTCTGCATTATTTTATTTTGCAGGGTTATTAACTGCGGTTGCAACGAACTACACGCTCTTTTTTTTAATGGTCATATTTTTTGTTGTGAGTCTAACTTACAGTTCGCCATGGCCTTACTATAAAAAATATTTTTGGGCATCATCATTTTGTGGAGCTATTATTTATGGAATACTGCCGATAGCAATGACATATTCAGTTACTGGAGGTAATTTTCCGATTCATTTTATGACATTTTTTGCATTACTATTTCTCGTAATTTCAAATAGCAAAGATTTCGAAGACATGCAGGGTGAAAAAAAATTCGGAATTAATTCAGTACCAATTATTTTAGGCTCAAATAGCGCTTACTGGGTAATTGTATTAGCTGAATTTTTCTTGTTACTTCTTATGGGCTATTTATCAATTACTACGATTATTGCTTTCAAATATATTTATGCTACTGGGATTTCTTTGATGCTTTTTTTTCCAATGGCATGGTTACTCTGGAAAGATGTTAAAAGGATTCAGTATAAAGATAGGGCTTTCGACAAAACACATGACAATGGAATAAGAGACATTATCACACAATCTGATGGTGTTACATTCAGCGTATTGTTTGTTGTTTTTGTTCAATTAATTTATGGGCTTATAGCAACTGCACTTTGATTGATAAACTATGAAAACTTACGACACGATTATTATTGGAGGCGGGATTAGTGGACTCAGTGCGGCATATAATGTAGCTATTGCAGGAAAAAATGTAGTATTAATCGAAAAAGATAAATTTGTTGGGGGCAGAGCCAAATCAGTCAAAAAAAAAGGATTCATTCTTGAAAATGGTGCGCTATACATTGTTTTTGCTGGCGAGACTTTGAAAAAATATTTTGAAGTACTTGAGATACCAAAGAGTGAAATTACACCAGTCGATAAACGAATAGCTTTTTTTTATCAAGACAAGTTACATAAAATGAATTTTAATAAATATGGTAAAACACTTTATAGTTTACTATTATCCGAATTGGTTGAAACGCAAGATAAGATTAATCCATTATCGTTACTATTTTTATTAAAATGTAAAAAAGCATTTAGAGATATCAAAGAAAGCTATTTATCCTTCCAAAAATACAACAAAATAAGTGCAAAAGCATTTGTCTCAAAGTTTTTTTCTGAATCCACAATAGAAAATATTTTTGAACCAATTTCAGAAACATTTCTATTTGCGAATTTGAATGACGTCTCGGCAGCAATATTTATGGTGCTAATAGGCGCATTTGTTGACGAAGAAAATAAGTTACTTTACCTTGAGAATGGTATTGGAACGCTAGCTGATAAATTCAATATTAAAATAATAGAAAATGGTGGAAAAGTTATCAGAGATGAAGTAGTCAATATTAAGAAACACAATAGTAGATACATCGTAGTTTGTAAAAGTGGAAAGATATTCTCTAGTAAATCAGTTATATCTGCAATTCCAACAGTAGTATTGGAGAGTATTGCACCTAGTTTAAACAATCAAATAGTGCACTACAAAACAAAATATATTCCAATAATCTGTGACAATATTGCGCTTACCTCGCCAATTGATAAATTGAAGGAACACCACTTGACATTTTTTCCAGGGAAAAACTCCCCAATTGTTCTTATGGGAGAATCTACAAAACGTCATCTTAACGTTGCACCTAAAGGGAGCGGGTTACTATATGTATTAATCTCACCAAAATTTTCAAAGCAGTTGATTAGTAAAAGTAATAGAGAAATACAAAATATTATTGATTATGAACTTTCAAAAACTTTTCCAGATTACTCAAAAAAAATCCTTTTTCACCATATCAATAAATGGAAAAACGCTTTTGCTTTATCAAGTATTGAATATTTTAATAATGTAAAAGTAGAAACAAATTTGAAAGGATTATTTTTATGCGGAGATCACATATATGTTGGATTGGACGGAGTAATCCTTTCAGGTGAACTTGCAGCAATAAAAAATATTGAATATTTGAAAAGAAAAAATCTAAAGTAGTTGCCGTAGAACCAATTTATCTGATTTTAGTATTTTCTCAGTTGGCTGGGCAACAAATTCGCAATATTCCGAACCAGTTGAGACACAACTGACTTCTATTGCATCACAATTTTTTCCAAAAAGTACTGTCGCACCACTTGCATAGCAACCTCGAACGAAATAATCTACAGGGTGGTCTGATAAACCATACTTCTTCGATTGAGCAGCATTTTTTAATTTTACCGTTAATTTTTCTCCTTTTATATCAACGCTAACTGAAATTGTTTCACCCCAACCGGCTAGCGAAAGGACATTTACCCCCCACTTTGTTACATCCTCTGGTTTAATTTTAAAATAATCATACATATTTTTGAACCAACGGTAGCCCATTTCTTTTGCCACCGAGTAAAGCTGGTTATCACTCCCAGTAGCCTCAAGAGTTTTTTGAAGCGTAATCAAATAATCTAAAGGAACTATGGCAACTCCCTGTCCGAGAAGTTCTATCTTACCTTCCTCGAATTTTAGGCGTCTGTGCGCTACCAAATCTGCAAAAAGTTCAAACATAGTATCATCACGAGAACTTTAATTCTTTTTGTTCTAGAATAGTTATCCCTTCTTTATCAATACTATATGCAATCCAATCCTTTTCATGATCAGTATATCTCATTTTTCTTATAAGTAATGATCTTGAATCAGAACGTCCAATCCCAAGATAACTAAGCATAACTACACCATCCGTCACAAACTCTGTAACACCATCAGCTGATAAATGCTGCGATCCTTCGGGCAATTCGGATGTCATTAAGACGGTCGCATCAAAATCTTTAAGACTATTAATTAAGTTGTAAAGAATAATCTTTGTGACAATCTGCTCTGTCCGAGGAACAGGAGAAACGGTATCGGCAATTTTGATTAGAGACACACCCACATCTTTCTGTAATTCCGACATCATCATGGAGTCAGTAAGTGTTGTAAGAGAGTCAATTACTATACGTTTGGGTTTGAAGGTGCTTATCAACTCTTCAATTCGTTGAATAAAGTGGTCTTCTCCCAACACTTTGAAATAAACCACTTTCAACATGTTTTTGTTTTCCAAATCTACAAGATTCCAGTTAAATTGGGAAGCAGCCTTCAGTAATTCATCTTCATTTTGTTCAGTAGAAATATACAATCCTTTCTCACCAAACAGTATAGCACCATTTACAATGTACTGCATGGCAATAGTTGACTTCCCTGTTCCAGCTCCACCAGAAAGAAGAACTAAATTACCTTCAGGAAAGCCTCCATTGAGAGCTTTGTCCAGACCTTGAATTCCTGTCTTACTTCGTTGTTGCATCCCTAAGCTATATTTTGGGGATATAAAAAGGAAACGCCCGCGTTTGCGGTAATGGCTTTAAAACCTTAGAAAACGGCGTTATACATTATGAAAGCCCCTGCGATTAGTTCGATTCCCTTCTTGGGAGGAAAAAACTCCGTAAAAGACGATATTTTTTCGATATTGAGCGAGGAGCCGCATCTTTCCGCGAAAGAAATCCACACACGCGTGAAGCGGAAACAAGGAAAGGATGTGACATATCAGGCGGTGCACAAGACAATAAAGCAGCTATTGAATCAAAATATTTTAATTAAAAACGAGAAAGATTATCGAATAGAAATCAACTAATGAGTTGTATGTATAGCAAAAAGCCTAATTATTTGAACATTTGGCGGGCTTTTTGCATATAGCAAATTGCTCAATAAAAGTTCAGGAACAAAACCAATTTGCTATAGAATCAGTTAATCGAAATGTTCTGATCATTCATATAGTAAGGGGAAAACTGTCCGCTTCCCGCATAATCAATAGCACGGCAGCGCAAACCAACATTGGATTGGATGCCCAACGTGGAAATGTTCCACGCGTATGCAGAACCATGCGCGTGCGTACCAATGGATTGCCACGTTCCGGAGCCGGAAGAGGATGTTTCAATCGCGCCAAATGCGGCCGTGGGTTCTTGTGGAGTGGTGATGCGATGGTAGGCGTAATCTACGTACCCCTGAACATTTCCTGCATGGGAATGCATGGAGTTAAAGGGGGCTGTTTTAGTGGTGCTGTCAGCGCATTCCAAAATTTTTACTCCATCATTGTAGATTCGCCACACATTATCGGTGCCGCGCGAACCAAATAGTTCGTGCATCGTGGCAGGGGTTGTTGCAGCGCTTCCGCAAAAATACGCTTGACCATCGTCCAGCCACAAGTCTAAAAATCCAGGGCGGAGCTGCACAATAACATCGTCCGGGTAATTGGTGAAGTCGCTGTAGGGGTAGAAGCGCATTTCCATATCATTGCTGGCATTGCTCTGCATGCGTGTCTTGAACCACGCGACGCGGGTTTTATCATACAAACCAGTAGCAGGTTTGGCAAGATATTGGGTTCCGGTTATACTATCGTTGTAAAAATATCCTGAATTGACAACCCAATAGTTTCCATTATCCTTGTACTGGCTCCAACCCGCCAAGTCGGTTCCATCATGGATGGCCACGCGGCTAATAGAATTAAAATCAGAGAATATGGACGCGGAGGGATTGTTCCAATAAAGGTAAATGGAATTATTTCCAGCGTTTAGCGTTGGAACGCGCACATGAATGATGGCTTTCGGTCCACCGGCATTAAATAATTCGATAAAATAGGGCAACGATTGATTGTTTGCAATGAAGCGAATGTCAGAACCGGATGCATTTACCGCAGCCCAAAAAGACGCATCGGACGTTTGAGCGTTGAGGTCCAAGCGAATGGTAAAATCAGATAATGTATTGCCCGAATGAAGGATTGAAAGCTCTTGGCGGTTGGACCAATTGGCATCCCACCATCCGGGAGGAGCAGAGGAACTGGACAAGGCGGCTTCAAGAGAGTAGGTAATGGCATCGCTTTCCGGGTCAGTGGAGCCGGAGCAGGCTAAACTAATGGAATTGGCATAATTTCCCGAGCACACAGCACCATTGCATGACAAACTAGTCGGAGCGGAAGGAGATTGGTTGGAAGCGAGGAGGAGCCAATCGACTAAAGAAATGAGGAACGTGTTTTGGTCCGAAAGAGAAGATATAGAATCAAATGCGAAACTCATGAAACTCGTACGGCGGCCAGGAGACGAATAAAGCGTGAGCGCACTCTCTCCCGCATTCCAATCTCCAGCGGAAAAAGAACCATTAATGGGGGTTACGGCGTCCGCGAAAGAGGAAAAAAAGAAATTAATGTCCAACGAAGGAAGCGCGGGGAAAATAGAATTGTTGAGCGTAATTTGCTCCATTCCGCTCAATGAAAACACGTCGCGATTCATGTCCGCACGCAATATATCAATGGAAAAATTATCATCGCGGTGGTCGAACGCAATGTCATTTCCCTCAAACAGGATGCTTCCTGAATACTGGCGAATGGACGCTTCATCATTCGAATCCACAACTTGGCTCCAATAATCCCCCGTGGACCAAATGATGAGGAGGAATTGATTTAGGATGTTTGCGTCCGGAACCCCTTGCGTGGACTCATTCCAAACGGCAGTGCAATACCCTTTGTCCTTCAGGAGTTTTTCAAAAAGTAATGCGGAGCTCGCATTCCAATCAGTGGGGTCTCCATCAAAATCCTCGTCGGATGCCCAATAGATTTGGGCATCATCGTCATCCACGATTAAAATGGGGCTCTTGGTGCAAAAATAGAGACGCTCGCTCCGAAAGTTATCTCCCTCATCGGCTTCAGCTAAACTATTGTTCGGGTCCACCGTCACGGAAACATCCGTATTTTCCTTCGGAATGGAAAACGTGAACGTGTTCAAAGCGGTTTCACCAGGTGGTGCGGAAATCTGATAAGGGGTCGTGACGCCGTTCACATTCAAGTTTACGGAAAGATTGTTAATAGCCGTCCCACCCAAGTTGGTCACGTAAGTATGGATGGTGAGCTGGTTTCCATCATGACTGCCAATGATTTTAGTGGGGACCGCATTGGGTGCTAGTGGAGCCACCCAGACGGGGATTCTCTTGGAATTGTTCAACGTATTCGGCTCCTGATTCAGGGCATTTGGATTAGGAGTAATGTAAATATTGTAATCCCCCGCATACAGCCACTCATCAAACTGTAACGCCTTCGAACGATTAGGCAGGATGGTGGGAAGATTAAATTGGGCAATAGGCAAAAAACCATCGCTCAATGATACCGCTACGCTCGGAGAGGTTTGATCTCCAACGTTTTTCACCGAAAAATGAATAGGGTTTGGCTGCCCTTCCCTCAAGTAGGTCAAGGGAATCGGTTCCACCACGGGACCCGGACGTGGGTTTGGGTCCGAAAAGAAAATGTGATCGGGATCAAAAAAAGAATCTGCTGCCGTGATCGTCAAATCAAAACCCGTATTGAGAAACATCCACTTGAAAATTTTAGACACAAGTGCCTCTCGCTTGGAAGGAATGAGAGCTTTGGTGTTGAACCCCACCAAGAGGTGTCGGATAAAACCATTTTGGTAACCCACGATAGCATCCCCAGAGTAGCCCAACCCACTCCCCATCCAATACCGCGCAAACGATTTCCCGTTATTAGTGGGAGTGAAAACATCGGGAGAAATAGCAGTTCCACTCAACGAATACGGGAATTGTGTGGCCTTGAACAAATAATGCTCAATCCACGGCATCACGAATACTCCATTCAAATCTTGGGGAGAAAGACCATCCTGGAAAGTCGCATGACCGATTGTCCTCAGAAAATCATCATTCCCGTGACGCTGACCAATGTCATCCCCCTCTAAGACGACGCTGCCAGTGTAATCCAGCAACACCACCGCCGCATTCTCATCCACCGCTCCCGCGTAAGACGAACCGGCGTACCAGTAAACAAGCGGAAACGTCTCCAAAAAATTCAACGAGGGAGTCTGTCGAACGTCCTCCCAGAAGCCGAGGCAATAGAGCGAAGTCGACAAAAAATTAAAGTCAGACGGCTGACCGCTTCCTAAAACGATGAGGGATTTAGGCAGCACGCACGCGGAAACAGTCGCCCATTGCTGCACACTCGTGACACAGTGAGAAGAAGAAGCGCTGTCGCAGAGTTCAACTGTAAACGAAACATTTCCAACTTGCTGGGGTTCAATGATGCCACGCAGACTGCGGTTAAAATCCGAATCAAAACGCGTGAAAAGAGGAATGTCCTGCGCCCAAGGGCTTGTCACATGAATCGTACCGCTCAACGGGGTCAAATCGCCTGCACGCACATCCACTAAAATGGGCTGTGCATCCGTGGCAGCAGGCAAGACAGAAATATTCCAAATAACAGGCGCATCCGGGTCTTCGACAAAAACATTTTGATCAAGTTCAAGGGCAGTATCGTCAAATGTGGCCACCAGTTTGATGGTTTTCAACCCCACACTGGTTTCAGGGGCCCAATTCACGGGAATGAAAACCGTTTGACCCGCGGAAACGGGAGTAGCGTTGCTGAAATGAATACGCTCAAAATAATCATCTTTCCATTCCTGCAACTCGACTAAAACATCGGTGTCATACGAACCGGTATTTTGAAACTGCACATTCACCACAATAGGTTGACCATAGTTTGTTTGCGCGGGCAAATCATGACTCACCAAATTTCCAGTAGTGGAGGGCGTGCGCACCGCGAAGGATTTTTTTAATACCGTCACATCATTCGCAATGTTAGTAATTGTCGCCGTGACGAGGAAGGTGCCCACTTGCGTGGTGGAGGAAAAAGAACCATTCCACTGCAATCCGTTTTGGGTTAAGGGAACGGACGTGATGAACTGATTGGGAGCATTGACATCCAAGGTAATCGATTGAACATCCGCGGCAGAAGAAGTGATGGTGAAAGAAACCGGCAGACCTTTGTCCACTACGTTTGCACTCAAAAAGAGCTTGTATTTGAGAAACGTGAGCACGGAAGAAGGAAGGAGTTGGGAAGCATCAATGAGACCGGAACCATACTTGGAATCCTTCCCCGGGTCACCGAAATCAGAGGCGGTTTGCTCGAGGATATCCTTCACGTTTTGAGGGGAAATAGAGGGAGAGGATTGCAAGAGGAGGGCCACCATACCTGAAACGTGCGGGGCAGCCATGGAGGTGCCGGAAAGGGTGGCAATGCTACTGTTTAACGAGGAGGAAGAGATGTTCACGCCGGGTGCCACCACGTCGGGTTTGAGCGTAAGGCCATTGTTCACGAAGCCTCCGGAAGAGAAACACGCCCACTGGGACGCATCATCCACCGCTCCCACCGTAATGGCATTTAGGGAATCCCCAGGGGTTTCCACTCCCACAAAACCTTGGCAATCTCCAGAAGGACAGCCGGGGCCGCAATTGCCTGAAGCGATGACAACCACCACTCCTTGTTGAATGGTCGCTTCTACCGCTGCCACAATGGGAGAGTTAGGATCGGTGTACGGCCCGCCAAAACTCATGTTAATGATATCCACACCATCATCGGTTGCGGGGTTGTTATCAGGGTCCACCGCATAATTAATTCCGGCAATAATCCATGACTCGGAACCGTGGCCAGTGTTGTCCAAGACTTTGAGGTTCCATAATGTTGAATCGGGGGCGACTCCGTTGTACGTGTTAGCACCATTTAATTTTCCTCCGATGATTCCAGCGACGTGCGTTCCATGCCCCAACACATCATTCGGGGATTCGCCCGTAAAACTTTGCGACACGGGAACGCGTCCAGAAAGCATGGGGTGAGCAGCATCAATTCCGGTATCCAACACGGCGACTTTCATCCCGGTCCCCGTGTATCCTTCCGCCCACAAATCAGGGGCGTGAATTTGCGGAACGGACGAGTCTAAGTTTGTTCTAAAAATTCGATCGGGCCAAATGGATTTTACTTGAGAGATTTGTGCCAACTCAATGAGTTTGTCGGAAGGAATCTCTATTGAGAGAATATTTCCAACCGAAAAACGATTTTTTATGGTGCCTTGCAACGTAGAAGCGTGCGATTCAACGATTGGAAGAGAATTAGAAAGAACCATTACATTGACACGGATAGTTTGAGATGTTGTTTGATTAATTTCATCTAAAAGTGAACCCTTGAGTTTGGATGCAACGGCCTCAGAAGAAGTAAATGAATCATCTGGAGTGAGGGTAAGTTGCGCGGACTGAATTTGAATAAAAAATTGGCGAATGCCATTTGCGGCATTCATCAATTCTTCCACTACTTCATCCGGGATACCGATGGCGGGTTGAACCATTTCGACTGTGGGCAAATTATTTCCAGATGAAATTTTCGCCCACGCACTAAATGAAAAAAAGCTTATGCCCAGCAAAATGATGAAAAGAAAAATCAATTTTTTAGAGTAAACCATGAAGGGTACCAACCAACCTGTTCACGGGGCAAGGTTTAAATAGCTAGGGAAAATTTTTCAGATTTTGAGCAACGAACTAAGAACCATCACTGCACCAAGAGCAAACACGGACATCGCAACTACACCTCTGAAAACGCCCCAAACAGCCGTTATCCAGTTTAGCATTCCGTGCGTGCCCATTCTTTTCAAACCTAAGTGATAAAAATAAACGGAATAGACTGCCCCTAACAAAAGAAACCACCAGCTGAAATTCATCAAAAAGAGTAAGACTACAAATGGCGTCATTGAATAGATTCCGATGGGAACAGACAATTGGACTTCAGTATTATTTCCATGCCACTTTATTGCTTTGTAATGAAAAGCAAAAATTCCTAAGAATAGCCCAACGCTGGCACCAAACATTCCAACTGCCACAAACAAAAAATTGAATGAAACAATTGGAGTGTCAGTCATCGCACTTGAAATAATATTTCCGCAGATATACAAAATAGTTGAAAGTGTGAAAAGCAAAAACACGTATGATAAAAGATCAACGACTTTCTTTTCCTTGAAAGACTCAAAAAACTTTTTCGGCTCCAAAAGCAAAAAAGGTAAATCGCGGATAAATACTGTTAGCATATCATTTCCTCCAATTGTTGATAGGGTTTTTATCAAAGAAATTAGTAAAAAATTTCAGGCTTTCTTTCCAACCGTCGTCCATCGCAATACCTTCAGGATTCGAACCGTCTTTAGAAATTAGCAACCCATTAGGAAGATCAACTTTTTTGTGTTTTGGAATGCCCATTAATTCTTTTTTACCAAAATGATTAACAAGGTCTTCCCCAAAAAATAAAGCCCACGAATTGGCAAGAAGTCCGGAGCTATTTAACGCTAATTTACGATGGTGGTACTCGTAAAACTCATAAGAAAATGGAACAACCCCACCATTTGAATCGTCTGTTAATTGGCCATAGAACAGGTTTGAACCAAAAAATTCTCCAATAATTTCGAAAAGAGCGACTAACTGTTTAAACCGCCACGCGATGGCAGTATAGTTTCTACTAGAATCATTGTCTGAAACAAAAATATATTTCGATTCGTTATCTCCTAAATAAAGTTTGGATTGAAAAACTGGAAATGAATTCGTGCCTATTTTAATTTCAATTGGAGAATCAGGAGTTCTATTAAAAAAGAGGGTGACATCGCACGAAGGCAACATATCCTGATAAATTCCAGTATCAAAAGGTGCTTTTTTTATTATATGTAAAAAATAATCTCTTGATGTAAGAAATTTATTACAATTCTTTTCAGATAAAGCCTCTTCATAACCCTTGCCAAGAATTAAAGTAACAAAACCTTTCGACGAAATTACCTTTGTCAAATTAAGCAGCAAACTCTCATCAACAGTGACAGGTTTCTTCAAAAAAAAACTGCCACTCACAGATATGGACATTAGACAACCACAACCTCAATGTTAGCTGGACCAATTAAATATGTTAAGTCGTTAATAACCTTTTGATTGATAATGTTTCCATAAGTTGGGCTGTAGTCACCATAAATTTTTGTATAATCGATTATTCCAATATAATTTCTATAAGATGAAAGATCGTTTGCAAGAATATTGCCCTGCACACTTCCAATTACACTATTGAGCGCGTTAGTGTAAGCAACTTGCTCTTCAGGGATGATGCTGCCTGAAGAATCGAAAAAATTACTCCATTTATTATTTTTAGCGTGCAAGAATTCAGGCGCATTGTTTACCCAAATAATACCATCAACCTCATTTTTTATAAAAATGGCTGAATTGTCAGGAAGTTTAACAATACTCCCGTCCGGAATTGAACCACTAATTAAATTCGGTTCAAACTCAGGATATTGAAGCATTCTTATTTCATGAACAAAATCACGAACTTTTGGTATTGCCCCAGAATTTCCATTGTAAGCGGATTTTGCTTGATAGAGAAGAGTCGCTCTAACGTGCTCTATTTTTGAAACTGGAACAAAAGTAGTCGTATTCTTCTTGATAATTTCAACAGTCTCGGGGCCAAATTTATTTATTGTGTAAAATGCATCAGAAAGTAATCCATCCGAAATATCTTTCGCTTTGCTATCAAATGGTTTGTTTAAATTTACCAAATCTAATCCAATTCCTTGATCCATGGCGGCAGATAATTTTGAAACAATTTTTTCAGACTCATATAGTGAATAGGTAGTATTACCAATTCCAATAGTATTCACATGGTTTACAAGATTCTCTATCCCACCTTTAACAGACGGGGTAATATTTTTTGATTTTAAACCAACATTATATGCTAAATCCCAAAACGTGCCTTTCCAAAAAATAATGTTGTCCGCTTGGTTCTGAATGGCAATAATTTCATCACCATTTTTACTAATAGTAGTTATGAGATCAACACCTTCTACGGCTACTTTTTTCCCAAGAGCCCCTTCTACAGTTTCTGCAGCCACATTTTTTACCGCACCCGATTCTCCAAGTGTAAATATGTTAGCCATCACAAAGAACTTTTCTTTACTACAAACGCTAAGCGCATTTGTGTTTACTCCTTGTATAAATTGTTGACTGGATGTGTTCAACTCGGCGTTAATTGGGCGATAATCATCAAAAAGAAAATTCCCACAGGTTAGTTGACTTATGCCATGTTGAGCTAAACAAGTGCATAAGTCTGAGTTATCGCTATATAACTGAAAAGCTGCAAGCTGACCGAGGAGAGGCGCATAATTTACACTCAATTGAGTAACAATAGGAGAAAGTGCAAAAATTGCCTGTTGTGCCAATATACCCCAAAACTGTGGTGTAACATCACGAACACCATAACTTGTACCTTGTGAACCAGATGTTGGAGTAATAATTGTGCGAATGTTCTTTGATTGGTTAACGTCGACGTTACTCGCAATTTCATAGACATGATTTGCATCTCCATCGAGGTAACGAACAACAATGTTATGTTGTCCAAACGTCATATTTGGAATTATCAAAAATCCAAATCCATTTGTTAAACCGATTTGAGAATCTTCCACAGACTGAGGATTATCATAAACATACACGTTTCCAATTGGATATCCAGCAGGAGAGCGTGTAAACAAAATAACGTCCCCCTTCTGCTGCACGGGGCAGTTCAGTTTGTAGCTCAAATATTTCTGATTCGTGTTGATGTACGTGTTTTTGGTTTGAAATAAAGGGTCGGCGGGGCAGGTTACTTTAACGGTGTGCGAACCGTGCTGAACGTTGATGTCTTTCTTTCCCCAACCATTCGTTTTACCCACGTTCGCGCCATCGGAACGAACTTCCGCATGAGGAATAGGGTTTCCATTCACATCGGAAACCGTTACTTTTATCGTTCCTGTTCCCACCACATTACACACGGATGCCCCTTCCGTACAGCCGGCCGCACAGAGTTGAGTCGTGCAGCTGCAACCATTCGCCGCGCTGGATGAACAATTATACAAACGAACGTCAGGGTCTTCATCGTCGCACGTGTTGTTGTAGAGCGAACAATTGGCCGTGACTTCAATATCACCTAAATTCACTTCACCGTACTGAAAAATACACGCGTTTCCGTTGGAAGTGGTGATGGGAAACGTGTTTCCGTTCAAATCGACGTTAATTTTCTGGTATCCCGTATCCGTGCTAAGGTCAAAGTTTCCTTGCGAATCAGTCGTATCAGAATCAAGGACTGCATTTTGGCACGTAGCCGCTTCGAAGGGAAGATTAACGGACGGAAAACCTTGAGGGTTGAGGGCGCGGCCGTGGATGTTAGCACGTGTATAGAGCCATGTTGAAATAATATTGAACCCAGTTCCAAACGAATGACAGCCGCTGGGCTCTCCCGCCCAAATAAAAGTGACTTCACCCCACGGAGCAGTTGTTTTTGTTTTGTAGTTTCCTGCGGGAGCGTAGAAACTATATTTTCCACTTGCATCTGTAATGGATTGCGCGACGATAGTATTAGAACACGTGGTGAGCTTCATGACTTTTCCCGCAAGGGGATGGCCGGTTTCATCGGCCAAGTGACCTTTGATTCCGCCGGAAAGCTGGCACAGGTTGCCTGAACAAACGTTATACAAACATTCGGAATTGGATGTGCAGGATTGCCCGGGAACTTTTTTACAAACATCTGGAATGACTCCATTTGGAACAGTGACGCGAAATTCTTCGGCGACAACATCCACCGCTTTAACGGACGGAGAAATGGGACACTGATAACTAAAAAGTTCATTGGAATTGGTGTCCGAATAGCCGTACTGTGCAACCACGTCATAATTTATTTGATTGCTGCTAGCATCCCACGCTTTATAATATTTGGAATGATAAACTGCATATGTATCGCCCGTTGGAGAGGCAGTCATATCCGTTTCCCCGCGAAGAGTGGAATTATTGTTGCAGTCCGTGTAGGATTTCGCGATGATTTGACGATAATTAGCACCTTGGGAAGTGCTTACCGTACATCCAGCGCCCGAACAAATCGGTGCAGACGTACTATTATCTATCCCAATACGGCAGCCAGCAGGCGAGTCAACGTCACACGCGTATTTGTTCGTCACATTTTGCGGGATGGGAAAAAAATTACAGGAGTTAGTGTTACAACCCCCGCCGCCGCATCCATTCGTGTCGTAATAACAAGCATCATATACGCCATTTCCATCAAAATCATAACAGACCATGTCCGTTTCTTCGCGCAGACCGGTGACGTTGGGATAAACGGAGCCATTTACAAACACGTGACCATCCGTGTTCGTGCTGACTCCATTACTATTGGCTACATCCCACGTGTCCGTAAGACTTGTTGTAGGATTATGAGTGGCTGAGCAGGTGTTGGCGACGCAGAATTTGGAGGAGCACTGCGAATCAGTTGTGCATGCCGTACCATTTCCTTGTCCGGCTGAACACACGTTATTGGAACAAATATTCGTGTCACATTGACTATTGTTTGCACAATAGCTACCGTTCTCGCCTGTTGTACATATTGCAGGCGAACCCATACAATTAACATTCTCGGACCCCGAACCATTGTCGTTCCAACATTGAGAAGAAGTTGAGCATGAAGAATATTGCTGAAGTTTACAAATCTGTGAATTAGTAAATGTTTCGGAAAAATGCGAGAAATCAGCATCACAGACATTGGATGAAGGACATGTTCCGTGCGGAACATTGTTTATAGTTTGGTTAAGCTGCCCTGCTCCACCGCATGTGTTGATGTATACAAATTCATTTGCATAAACGGGAGGCAATCCATCACCGCCGTTACAATGAATGTAATAGTCAGTATCAGCGCCACCGCAAACACCGGATTGACATTGGCTAGCCGAAGAACACGGGTTGCCGTCAGGTAATAACAGGTCGCCTGTCGCTTGCACAGTATCGACATAGGCACCAAATGTATCGTGAATCGAACTATCCGAATGAAACGTAAATCGAAAATATAGATTTCCAGTTGTTGAACTTTGAAAACTCTGCTGGGTTTGCAACCAGGAACCATTTGTAGTAGAAATTTGAGATAAAAATATCCAATTTGATCCATCTCCAGATATTTCTGATCGGAGATAATCGAAATTTGCCTCCGCAAGGACTTTCGAATAGAATTTTGCGGTAATATTAGTGTAGTTTGAAATATCAATAGCCGGACTACTCAAAACCGATTCCATGTGGTCATCGTATTTTCCAAAAGTAGTGTTTGGGAGGCGGTATTGCAAATATATATCATCAACATATGCCCCTTCACCAATAATTATTGAATCAGTAACAAACGCAAAACCGACACGAAAAGTGGACGTCAAATAACTTATTGGAATATTACATGTTTTATTGACCCAACCTCCGCTTGTTCCGGAGTATTCGCACATTATCCACCAGGTGTTACTTCCGTCTCTGTTGACCAGAACCTGAAGCTTATCATATCCTGCTTCGGTAGCATACCATGTATTGAAATTCAAGGAGGCGCCCGCCCAAGTGGAGGCGTCATATGTCTGATTTCGCGTCATCCATGAATCCATATTATTGGAATAGCTTCCCGGATTAGGATTGTTTACCGCTGCTGAATAAGCACTCGTGTGACTGTGAGCGGTAGAGTATCCCCAGTAAGGCTTGGTATAAGGAAAAGAGGTATTATCCCACGAAGTCCAATTTGTTATTTGTCCAGGAATGATAAATTCTTCTGAAAATACATCGCCAGCATATTGGTCTCCAACTTTAGCAACCCACGCGCTCCTTGAACCGGCTTGCGAGGTAGTTGTAACGTCCCCCCACTTATCGTCGCCATTTCCCGAATCAAAATCTTGATTTTGCCAAGAGGCAGGAAGACCGCTATCAAATCCCTCGCTATAAATAGTGGTCGAGAAAGAGGCCGACTCCATCAATGGGCGATAAAGCTGAGCGGACTTCGTTGGCAATCTAAAAAAAAAAGGAGCGTTAGAAATGGCGGACTGGACAGAAATTTCAGTGCCTTCAGATTCTGCAACTGGTGTTTCTCCGATGGGGGATTGGACAATATCTGACGTACTAGATTGTTTTTCGTATTTGCCAGCATCTACCTCGCCGTCAACCTCAATATATGCATTTGGATCGTACTGCGTCGTTTGAGGAGACTCTGGAACGCTTGTTTCGGTTTTTACGATTTCAATTGGAATAGAATTCTGCTTTGATGCAGGTGCCTCTTTCTCTCCATCGACATATTTACTCAAGAGAGAACGAACCCAAGTTACATCATCTTCTGCTACTGCATCAAGTGTTTTGAATGAGTTAATGACAAAATATTCGCATTTTCCATTCTGGCTGATTTCATTGAAGTTGGTGTAGAAACACTCAGACATGTTTTGTCTTTCTAGATTTAGGGGAACTTTTCCCATGATACTCTTTGATAAATCCAATTTTCCATCTGGCGAAAAATAGAGCGACCATTCATAACTTTCATTTTCATTAGAAGAAAACAAAACGAGTTTTTGACGAATAGGCAAATCCTTATCACCGAAATTTCCATAATAGGCGTAAATCTCATTGGAGGAAATCCCATACGAGTCCCCTAGTCTGAAAATAAGAGGGTGTGAATTAGCGCCAGATTTGTCCTTGCTTGATATGTCAAGAAAATATAATGAATATTCCTGCCCACCTACATCTCCTGCGAGAGTTCCAGTATATCCATCAAGAAGAACATAATCTGACGCGGATACTTGCTGCCAGTTGAAAATCCCAAAGCCAAGTAAAAAAACAAACAGGACTGCGCCAATTCGAAAAAATGGTTTTTGAGTCAAACTCATAAGAGATGCAATGCGGGCGACTGATTTAAATAGTTAGGGAAAATTTTCAGGAGCAAAGTCCGATTTTAACACGGGCTAAGCCATTTGTGTATGGATATTGCTCAATTGGATAATTCTCGGCGTAAACGGTATTTTGATTCTCTCCAATAATGGGAAAGCCACCGAATGATTCGGTCGAGTTAATACTTATTTGATTTGTTATGAGACTGCGAATTTTTATTGAAAACAACCGCTCCGGTAGAGTACTTGGTGCATCTAGTTTCACCAGAAGAACTTCTGGTTGCTTCTTATCAAGCGAAGCAGAAGTGATGTATTGTCCAGTAAAAATGGGGTGACCATTGTCCACTGTTCCTCTGCGGTGATCATAAATGAAATATTTTATGGTCAAGTTTTCTCGAACAAGAATAAGCGAATATCGACCATACCGCACTACATCCTGAACATGCAAATTTACATTTTGCCAATCATATAGAGGAATAGTAACTTTCCGCGCAAAATCATAAAGATTGATTCTATTCCAAATATTTCCATTATTGGAAGATTCTTCCCAGGCTACTAACTTATCACCAACTTTGATATACGGATAGAAATTTTCATCCACAACAATTTCATCACTTTCGCCAGTAAAAATATCACGAATAACAATATTTCGAGATAACTCACTTACGTTAGTTTGTTTTATGTAACCTAGGGTGTATTTTTCCAAATCAAGTTGATGTTTAAACTCAGAAGAACTATCGACAATGACAAACGATTGGGATGGATTTGGAATACAACTGCCAGCACTCATCGTACAATAGGCGACAGAATTGTCCTCATTTATCCATGCAGCAATAGTTGAGGGAGGCAAACCGCTATTTTTTATTGTAGTTAGTTTCGCTTGACCCCATTGAATTCCATCAGTAATTATGAAAATATTCCCATCGTCAACAGTTCCGAATGTTTTATCATTACCCAAATCGCTTACCCACAAATTAACCGTTCCAGGCAAATGATTGACATCATTATAATAAGAATTCCAAATCAAAAATTCATCGCTGATATCGGGGCTAAACTCAATATAATTTGGGTCACTTGGAAATGTGTTAGAAACAGGGGCAAACAATGAACATGAATTAGTGATAGCTACAACATTAGCTGAAAATAGAAAAACTGCAAACAACAACAAATACAACCGCAAATTCATAGCAATGCTTAGTCAAACAGTATTTTATACCTACGTCAAATTTTCACTAAAACCACGCGACTTTTCTCCATTTCCCCTACCACCACATCGACCAATCTTTTCCCAGTGGGAAGTTTCTCCAACTGCTTTTCGAACGTCAAGGGCTCGCTCACCAAAAGCAAACCGTTTGGTTTCACGAACTTCATCAAATCCATTTTAGGAAAGCAGTGCCAGGCGTCAAAGCAAATCACGAGGTCGAATTTTTCGGCGGAGTTGAAATGGGAATCAATGACATAAACAATGCCTTTTTTCCGGGGCGAAATGGCAGCCTCGGAAACATCTGTCCCCACAACACGCGTAAAGGAGACGTTTTTTTCCGCGAGGAAGGACTCAAGCCACGCAGGGCCGATGCCAACATCCAAGAGGGTGATTTTCGTGTTAAACGCGAAAAGGTCCTTGATTAGGGGCCATAGTTGAGCGTATTTGGCACGCTGGATGGGGGAGTAGTGTTGAGTGTAGTATTCGCCCGTGTAGGATGTCATATAATCACATTCAATTGAGAATGATTTTAATGGCTCGCCGGACTTTGCGGGGCTTGCCATTGGTTACTTCCACTAAACTAGCTTCTTTGAGCTGACGAACGATGGTGGAGACGTTGGAGACGTGCTTTCCCGTCAAACGGCTGATTTCGGTAATGGTTTTAGTCCCGTCGCAATGGTGCAGAATATCCCGCACGAGCGTGCTGCGCAGCAAGGAAGAAATTTTCTCCACTCCCGCAAAATCGCTAACGGTTAAATCAACCGAATCGGCGGGATGGGAAATGAGTTTACGCAAAGCGTCGCTCAAATCTTTTGAAAATAACTCTCGAGATGTAGAATGATTCCACTCGCAAGAAAGAACGGGAGTAATAAACTTCTCATAAATCTCCTTCATAATATTTGGAGAAATATTGTACGCGTTAACCACGCGTGCAATATCGATGGAAGACATCCCAGCGGTCGGAATAGAAAGCGAAGACGTTTTGGACTTGTCCGTGCCAAATGTAGGAATAGCATCCAAATTAAGAGAAAATGGAATAGTTGGTACGATGCGTTGCTCAGAAAGTATTTTTTCCAATTTTTCGATTATTGGTCTGCCTGAATCACCAAAAATAGGAACTACTTTCCCATCCGATACTTCATCATGAAAAATTTGGTCAAAATGCGCTGCCAAAAATAGGATGCCATATTTTTGAACAACATACCCAATCGTGTAGCGACCTTTATTGGGAATGTTAAATTTTTTTCGCTGGGTATCCAAAATCTCAAGAATATCGTTTTGGATTTCACTAAGGCCACGATAGAATTCAATCAGCAAGTCTTTTCGTTTGTTAAATGCTTGAACGAGTAAATCCGAAAAAAGATATGTATGAATATTTGCTGAAGGAACACCCATTTCCATCAGAATGCCTTTCATTTGCAACAAATGATTTTCATGCTCCACAATATTTTCACGGCTTGCTAGAGCGGAATAATCCGTGTGCCGCCTCGTGTGCAAACCAACATCAGTAAGAATCACATGCAAAAAGTGCTGTGTTGCATAACTCTTTGTTTTAGTGTCGTTTTCTTTTTTTCAGTTTTCTC